>NZ_CP043420.1:2114361-2416412 GCF_008247605.1 Kushneria phosphatilytica
CGTCCCTGCCTGCCGCGGCATGGTGGTATACGGATACAACCGATACCATGATGGGAAAATGACCAGCTTCCGAAGTGGAGTTCCGATTCTCATGCCTTTTCTACTGTTGCTGCTGATATTTCTGCTGTTCGATTTCAGTACCCTGTTCATGCTCGGACACTGGATTGGGGGCCTCTATGCCTTTCTCATCATGGTGGCGACCGCCGTTATCGGCGTGCAGTTGATCCGCCATGAAGGCATGACGACGCTACGCCAGGCTCAGGCACGCTTTCTCGCCGGCGAGAACTCTTCAGATGAAGTCATGCGCGGCGTCTCGGTCATCTTTGCCGGCATGCTTCTGATGCTCCCCGGGACGCTGACAGACCTGCTTGCCATGGGTTGCCTGCTACCGATCACCAATCGACTGCTGACTCGGCGCATGCTGGGTCGTACTGCGCGTAGCGGTATTTTCAGTGGTCGCTTTCAGGATATCGGTAGCGGCCCGGGGGAACACCGCGAACCAGGCTTTGACGAAGGTCATCCTCATGATGAAAAGTCTCGCCAATCGCCCCATGGCAAGCCGCTCGAAGGCGACTACATAGAGAGTGAACGTCACCGCGATCAATGAAAAAAATTTGTCTTCCCCCCTTGAAACAGAAGCACTCGACCGCATTAAGTTTCGCACGCTGAACTTGTGCCTTTCAGTAATTGAGGCCTGAGGGCACGGCTTCTCAGCACTGGTGAGCAAGGCTCACAGGTTTCATGAACCATCAGGAGAACGTGAGTGATGAAAATCCGTCCTTTGCACGATCGCGTTGTCGTTCGTCGCGTCGAAGAAGAGCAAAAAACAGCAGGCGGAATCGTGCTGCCGGGTAATGCCCAGGAGAAGCCGACCCGTGGCGAGGTCATTGCCATTGGCAAGGGTCGAATTCTGGAAAACGGCGACGTTCGCCCGCTGGACGTTCAGGTTGGCGACAAGGTGATTTTCAAGGAAGGCTTCGGCGTCGAAAAACAGAAAATCGACGGCGAAGAAGTCCTGATCATGAGCGAAACCGATATTCTCGGCGTACTGGAAGGCTGAGTACTCGTCCCATCAGAGAGACGATACTTCGGTCATCGGGTTAAACGTTCACAGTTTTCGAAGGAATCACTGCAATGGCAGCAAAAAACATCCGGTTCTCCGACGATGCACGCAAGCGCATGGCGCGCGGTGTCAACACGCTGGCTGACGCCGTCAAGACAACACTGGGCCCGAAAGGCCGCAATGTTGTGCTGGAAAAGTCCTTCGGTGCACCTACTGTCACCAAGGACGGCGTCTCTGTCGCCAAGGAAATCGAACTGAAGGACAAGTTCGAAAACATGGGCGCGCAGATGGTCAAGGAAGTCGCTTCCAAGACTTCCGATGTGGCCGGCGATGGCACCACCACTGCTACCGTGCTGGCGCAATCCATCGTCAATGAAGGCCTCAAGGGCGTTACTGCCGGCATGAATCCGATGGATCTCAAGCGCGGCATCGATTACGCCATCACGGCTGCGGTCGAAGAAATCCGCAAGATGTCAGTACCGTGCACCGACTCCAAGGCCATCGCTCAGGTCGGCACCATTTCCGCCAATGGCGACGCTACCATCGGTCAGATTATCGCCGATGCCATGGCCAAGGTTGGCAAGGAAGGCGTCATCACCGTTGACGAAGGTCGCGGTTTCGAGGATGAGCTGGAAGTCGTCGAGGGTATGCAGTTCGATCGCGGTTATCTGTCGCCCTACTTCGTGACCAACAACGAAACCATGTCGGTCGAGCTGGAAGACCCCTACATCCTGCTGGTCGACAAGAAGATCTCCAATATCCGTGAACTGCTGCCGGTACTGGAGAATGTCGCCAAGGCTGGCAAACCGCTGGTCATCATCGCCGAGGATATCGAAGGCGAAGCGCTGGCCACGCTGGTCGTCAACAACATGCGCGGCATCGTCAAGGTGGCAGCCGCCAAGGCGCCCGGTTTCGGTGATCGTCGCAAGGCCATGCTGCAGGATATCGCCATCCTGACCGGTGGCACCGTGATTTCCGAAGAAGTCGGCCTGACGCTTGAGCAGACCACTCTGGATCATCTGGGCAGCGCTCGTCGCATTACCATGTCCAAGGAGAACACCACCGTCATCGACGGCAACGGTGTGGAATCCGACATCGAGTCGCGCGTCAGCCAGATCCGCACTCAGATCGAGGAGACCTCCTCCGATTATGATCGCGAGAAGCTCCAGGAGCGTGTAGCCAAGCTGGCTGGCGGTGTTGCCGTTATCCGCGTCGGTGCCGCGACCGAAGTGGAAATGAAAGAGAAGAAGGCTCGCGTTGAAGACGCGCTGCATTCGACTCGTGCTGCCGTTGAGGAAGGCGTGGTGCCCGGTGGCGGTACTTCGCTGGTAAGGGCTGCATCGAAACTGGTCGGCCTCAAGGGCGACAACGAAGATCAGACCCACGGTATCCAGCTGACCATTCGCGCTCTGGAAACACCGCTGCGTCAGATTGTCACCAACGCCGGTGAAGATGCTTCCGTCATCCTCAATCGCGTTCGTGACGGCGAAGGCAACTTTGGCTATAACGCCCAGACCGGTGAGTTCGGTGATCTTTTCGAAATGGGCGTCCTGGATCCGGCCAAGGTAGCACGCAGTGCACTGCAGTCCGCCGGCTCCGTGGGTGGCCTGATGATCACCACCGAAGCCATGGTCGCCGAAGATCCGGACGAGAAGGACTCCTCCGGTGGCGGCGACATGGGTGGCATGGGCGGTATGGGCGGCATGATGTAAGCCGACCCGCTGCCCACCTGACCTATCCGTGTCAGGTATGCTGCAAGGCCCCGCTTCGGCGGGGCCTTTTTATTGTGCCGGTCAACGGATACGGAAAAGCGCATGTCTTCCGATCAAATGATGCGGCCTTCTGGCCATACACCTGCAACTGCTTAAGAATGCGGTATCAAAGGCCTCCTGCCAGGCTCCATCCGCTGACCAATGCCTAGGGCACCGAGTGGGCACAATAATGCATCGACTCATGCACTCTGCTTTTTCAACCATTCCACTTGGTTGGAACAGCCAGCTCTCTCTATATCAGGCACCGTTCAGCGAGGAGTCGCACAAAGCAATGCCGCCGGACGTGTACAATGTCTGCCTTAACCGCTATAGCCATTGATACAGCCGTGATCATATAAAGCGGTCGACATTGAACCGGGAGGATTCAGTCATCCAACCCAATGCAACACAGCCAGTGCCTACCAGCAGAGCTGGCTACCCTTTCCATCCGAGCGGTTTTGCCCTGGAATAGCTCGCCAGGCGGGCCTCAAGCGAGTACCCCATGCTCAAGAATGTTCGTATTGTTCTGATTCAGACCTTCCACCCCGGTAATATAGGCTCCGTCGCACGCGCCATGAAAACCATGGGTCTAAGTGAGCTTATCCTGGTGAATCCGCGTTCCTTTCCGGATGAGGAAGCGACCCGACTGGCGGCCGGCGCCACAGATGTGCTGGACAACGCTCAAGTCGTCAATGAGATCAGTGACGCCGTCAGTGATTGCGTTCAGGTGACAGGGGCCAGCGCTCGGGTGCGCGGCCTGCCCCTGACACACTATGATGAAGCTGATGTCATGGCGCGTGAAATGGTGAAAACGGCTCACTCGGGTCCAGTCGCACTGATATTCGGTCGTGAACGGTTCGGTTTGACCAACGAGGAGTTACGCCACTGCACTCACCAGCTGACTCTGCCAGCCAACCCGGACTACCCGGTGCTCAATCTTTCACAAGCGGTACAGGTCTGTACACATGAACTCTTTACGGCCTGGCGACGTCAACCCGAAAGCGGTTTTCGACAGGCGCGTCCGCGTCACGCCACACTCCCCACTCAACAGCAGATGCAGTACTTTCAGGAGCATCTGGAAACGGCATTAAGTGAGGCCGGTTTTTTCAATCAACCGCATGCTCGCACCCGTGATCGTCTGCGCGCCTTTTTTCAGCGCGCCCGCCCCAGCCGCAAGGAGCTTTCCTTGTTAAGGGGAGTCATCAATGCCCTGAATGGTAGCTCGGGTAAGCAACCAGCCTCTCAGGCTGATTCGCATGATGCGTCACGGGAAAAGAAATGAAAAAGGCCGCTGCCCAATGGGCAGCGGCCTTTGCATCATGTCAAATCATGATGTGGTGAGCGCTTATTCCTGACTGAGCTTCTGCTTGATCAGGTCACCCACGGTCGTCGGACCAGAGGTATCACTCTCCTGCTCACGCATGTTGCGCATGGTCTGGCGTGTCTCGTTCTGATCCTTCGCCTTGACAGACAGGTTGATGACACGGTTCTTGCGGTCAACGCCCACAATACGTGCTTCAACACTGTCGCCTTCATTCAGGACATCACGTGCATCTTCAACACGATCAGCGCTGATCTCGGAAGCCTTCAGAACGGCCACAACATCAGTCGCCAGCTCAACATAGGCTTCGCGTGCATCAACCTCAGTCACGCGACCGGTAACGACAGAACCCTTGTCATTGACTGCCAGGAATTCGGAGACCGGATCACTTTCGAGCTGCTTGATGCCCAGCGAAATACGCTCGCGCTCAGGATCGATCGACAGGATTACGGCCTCAGCCTCTTCACCCTTGCGATAGCGGCGTACGGCTTCTTCGCCGGTTTCCGCCCAGGAGATGTCGGAGAGGTGCACCAGACCGTCGATGCCGCCTTCCAGACCAATGAAGATACCAAAGTCGGTAATCGACTTGATGGTCCCGGCGACACGATCGCCCTTGTTATAATGCGAGCTGAATTCTTCCCACGGGTTGGGCGTGCACTGCTTGATGCCCAGTGAGATACGACGACGCTCTTCGTCGATATCGAGCACCATGACCTGCACGTCATCGCCAACCTGTACCACCTTGGAGGGATGAATGTTCTTGTTGGTCCAGTCCATTTCGGAGACGTGGACCAGACCCTCGACACCTTCCTCGAGCTCGGCGAAGCAGCCGTAGTCGGTCAGGTTGGTGACGCGAGCATCGACCTTCATGCCTTCCGGGTAGCGATCCTTGATGTTGATCCACGGATCTTCGCCCAGCTGCTTGAGACCAAGCGAAACGCGATTGCGCTCGCGATCGAATTTCAGCACCTTGACGTTGATTTCGTCACCCACGGAAACGATCTCACTGGGATGCTTGATACGTTTCCAGGCCATGTCGGTAATGTGCAGCAGGCCATCAACACCACCGAGGTCGACGAAAGCGCCGTAGTCGGTCAGGTTCTTGACGATACCCTTGATCTGCTGTCCTTCCTGCAGCGTAGCGAGCAGCGCTTCACGCTCGGCGCTGTTTTCGGCTTCAAGCACTGCCCGGCGCGAAACAACCACGTTGTTGCGCTTGGGATCGAGCTTGATCACCTTGAAATCGAGTTCCTTGTTCTCGAGGTGAGTCGTATCGCGCACGGGGCGAACGTCCACCAGCGAGCCCGGCAGGAATGCCCGGATGGAATTGACATCGACGGTGAAGCCACCCTTGACCTTGCCGTTGATCACGCCCTTGACGATTTCGTCTTCTTCGAAGGCCGCTTCCAGCTCTTTCCACGCCTCGGCGCGCTTGGCCTTTTCGCGCGACAGACGGGTTTCGCCAAAGCCGTCTTCCACGGCTTCGAGGGCCACCTTGACTTCATCGCCGACGCCAAGGGTAAGCTCACCGTTCTCGTCCTTGAACTGGGATGCCGGAATCTGGCCTTCCGACTTCAGCCCAGCATTGACGGTAATCCAGTCACCTTCAATATCCACCACAGTGGCCATGACGATGGCACCGGGCTCCATATTGATGTCCTGGAGGGACTGCTCGAACAGTTCTGCAAAGCTTTCGCTCATGAGATTCCTATCGTGATCAACAGTAGACGGTCGGATGACCGCACTCTCCGTACCACCAGCAAGTACGGGCCAATGTCAGATCCCCGGGGACGTTAACGCTGGTTAGACGTATCAGGATTTTCCGTTTGACATCCTGATACCCCATACGCCTTGCCGGGGCCTCCGGAATAATGATGTTGAGTATCAGTGCCTCAGACCGCGCTCGGTCAGAAGCGCTCCGATGCGAGCAACAACGTCCGGTATGGTCAGCTCGGTTGTATCCAGAGTAATGGCATCACGAGCTGCCACCAGCGGTGCGACGGCGCGTTGCATGTCACGCTCGTCACGCGTCTGGATTTCCTTCAGAAGGTCTGGCAGGCTAGCATGACTGCCGCTTGATTGCAATTGCGCCTGGCGGCGACGCGCCCGCTCCTCGGCACTTGCCGTAAGAAATATTTTCAATGAGGCCTGAGGAAACACCACGGTTCCCATATCGCGCCCATCGGCTACCAGTCCGGGTGGCCTGGCAAAATCCCGCTGACGCTTGAGAAGGGCATCACGTACCGGTGGCATCGAGGCAACTTCCGAAGCCCATCCACCTACGTGTTCCTTGCGGATTTCGTGTGAAACGTCTTCTTCTTCCAGTAACACCTGCGCCCCGCCCTCGCATGGCAGGAAGGCGACATTCAGTTCACGTGCTACCTGCGCCAGGGCTGCCGTATCGGAAAAATTGACACCCTGACGTTCGGCAGCCAGTGCAGTGAGGCGATAGAGCGCCCCGGAATCAAGAAGATGCCAGCCAAGCTCATCGGCAACCAATCGGCTGATGGTCCCCTTGCCGGCGCCACCCGGCCCATCGAGCGTCAGCACAGGTACGTCGCTCATGAGTCCACCGTCTGTTCTTCCACCCGCAGCCCGATGCGATTGACCAGCTGCAAAAAATCCGGGAACGATGTCGCTACGTTGGCACAATCCTCGATGAGGATATCCTCCCCGGCACGCAGAGCTGCCACGGTAAAGGCCATGGCAATGCGATGGTCTCCCAGACTGTCGACTCGACCACCACCATAATGACCACCGGTAATATCAATGCCGTCTTCGTAGAGCGTATGTTCAACGCCCAGCACCGTCAGACCATCAGCCATCGCCTGCAATCGATCGGACTCCTTGACTCTCAGCTCGGATGCCTCACGCAGCCGTGTCACCCCTTCGGCATTGGCGGCAGCGATAAACAGTACCGGCAACTCATCAATCGCCAGCGGCACCTGATCCACCGGGATATCGATACCCTTTAACCTGGAGTGTCGTACCCGGATATCGGCTACCGGCTCGCCGCCGACCTCTCGCTGATCAAGGAGTTCCAGGTTGGCACCCATCTGACGCAGGATGTTGATGACACCGATTCGGGTCGGATTGATGCCGACATGCTCAAGCACCAGGTCGGCTTCCGGCGTAATAGCCGCAGCCACCAGAAAGAAAGCAGCCGAGGAAATATCTGCCGGCACATCGATTGGTCCTGCGGTCAGTCGGCCACCGCCCTCGATGATCGCCTGATCCCCCTCACGCCGCACCGGATAACCGAAACCGGTCAGCATACGCTCGGTATGATCCCGAGTCGTGGCCGGTTCACGCACCCGAGTCGTTCCTTCGGCATACATGCCGGCCAGCAACAGGCAGGATTTTACCTGGGCACTGGCCATCGGCATGTCGTAATCGATGCCGCGCAGCCCTTGTTTACCATGGATACTCAGTGGTGGGCGCCCACCTTCGGCAGTCTCGATGGAAGCGCCCATCAGTCGCAATGGCTGGGCAACCCGATCCATCGGTCGCCGGGTCAGGGAGGCATCTCCGGTCAGGGTGGTGGTGAAGGACTGGCCTGCCAACAACCCGGAAAAAAGACGCATGGCCGTACCCGAGTTACCAAGATAGAGCGCCCCGGCCGGCTGCTTCAGACCATGCAACCCCACACCATGAATGACTACACGCCCCTGGTGTGGTCCTTCAATGGCTACCCCCATTTCACGAAAAGCCTGCAGGGTCGCCAGACTGTCCTCTCCTTCCAGAAACCCTTCGACTTCAGTCACGCCTTCGGCCAGTGCTCCAAGCATGATGGCGCGATGCGACATCGACTTGTCGCCGGGTACCCGGATCCGGCCCTGCACCTTGCCTCCATGAGCCGCCCGATAGCGAATATTGCGTTGTTCCATGGCCTGATAGCTCTTCTGATTCAATAGCGTGTCGAAATAGTGTCGCGCATGACTCGCACGTGACAGGATACTCAGCATGGCGTCGCCATCGCCTGATTCGACGGCTTGACGTAATTGCTTTACCCCTGATTCGAATTCATTCAGCGCCGCAAGCACAGCATCCCGATTGGCCAGATAGATATCCCGCCACATTACCGGATCACTGCCGGCAATTCGTGTGAAATCGCGAAACCCGCCAGCCGCGTAGCGGAATATTTCAAGGCGCTCATCCCGTCGCGCCAGCCCATCAACCAGAGAAAAGGCCAGCAGATGTGGCAAATGACTGGTGCGAGCCAGTACAGCGTCATGGTGCTCAACGGAAAGCGTTTCCACCTCGGCACCACAAGCACGCCAGAGTTTCTCCACGCGAGTGACGGCCGTGGGCGCCGTCTGATCAACCGGCGTCAGAATCACGCGATGACGACAGTAAAGCTCAGCGTTGGCGGCACTGACACCGCTGCGCTCCGAACCGGCAATGGGATGACCGGGAACCAGCCAGGAGGGCATCTCGCCAAGTCGACGAATAATCGCCTCACACATGGCGCCTTTGGTACTGCCCACATCAGTCATGACCTGATCCGGTCTCACTGATGGGGCCAGGTGCCCCACCAGCTCCGGGAGCGTCATAACCGGTACGGCCAGCACCACCAGGGAAGCGCTGGAAAGCATGGCCTGTGGCTCGGTATGCCCTTCATCAATCAGCTGCATCTCAAGGGCAGTCGCTACACTGTCCTTGTCACGATCACAGCCAAGCAGCCGACCCTGGTAACCGTTTTTTCGAAGCGCGGCCAGCAGCGATGAGCCGATCAATCCCAAGCCGATGACCAGAATGCCCTGTTCATCCGGCAGCTTCACCGTCGTACTCCCGGAACTCAAAGCACCCCCACCGGATAGGAACCCAGCATGCGAATTTCGGCAGCACGCAGGCGCACCTCTTCAAGAGCCGCACGTACCAGTGGATCATCCTGGTGGCCCTTGAAGTCGATGAAAAAGACATAATTCCATACGCCGTGCCGGGAAGGTCGGCTTTCCAATCGAGTCATGTCGATACTGTGTCGATGGAAAGGTTCAAGCAGATCATGCAATGCGCCGGGCTGATTGCGCATGGCAGCCACCAGCGAGGTCTTGTCCTCTCCGCTGGGCGGCACATCATGGTTGCCGATAATCAGAAAGCGAGTCGAATTATCCGGCAGGTCTTCGATCTTTTCAGCCAGATGGCTGAGCTCATAACGCCGCGCCGCCATATCACCGGCAATGGCAGCACTGTGCCACTCGCTGCGCACCAGTCGCGCGGCCTCTGCATTGGAGGACACTGCTACACGCTCGGCATGGGGGTAATGGGCATCGAGCCACTTGCGGCACTGGGCCAGCGACTGAGCGTGCGAATAAATGCGCGAAATGCGATCGCGGCGGGTATTTTCACCCACCAGCAGGTGATGATGAATACGCAGCACCACCTCTCCGCATATGCGCAGCGAGGTATCCATGAAGGAGTCGAGGGTATTATTGACCACCCCTTCGGTCGAATTTTCGACTGGCACTACACCATAGTGAGCAGCCCCGGATTCCACCTCACGGAAGACTTCATCGATGGCCGGCAGGGGTATATCCACAGCACTGTCGCCGAAGTGCTTGAGCGCCGCCTGTTGAGTAAAGGTGCCTTCGGGGCCGAGATAAGCTACCCGGATGGGCTGCTCCAGTGCCAGGCAGGCGGACATCATTTCCCGAAAGAGGCGCGCCAGCTCCTCGCTGGGCAATGGGCCCGGGTTGAGCGCCATGACGCGCTTGAGCACCTGAGCTTCACGCTCGGGACGATAAAACAGGGCCTCGGGATCCTCGGCCAGCTTGACCCGGGCCACCGACTGAGCACATTGAGCACGTTCGCTGATCAGCCGAATCAGCTCGCTGTCGATATGATCGATACGCTGGCGCAGTTGCTCAAGGTTGGCCCCATCGGACTGCTCACCACTGGAATGATCGTGCATTGTCGGACTCCGCAGGCTAACCGTGGCGCTGCTCGAAATCGCGCATGAAATCGATCAGGTGATCGACTCCGGCTTCAGGCATGGCGTTATAGATACTGGCACGCATCCCCCCCACACTGCGATGGCCCTTCAGATTGAGCAATCCTGCTACTTCAGCTTTTTCAAGGAAAACCGAATTCAGCGATTCATCGGCCAGCACAAAGGGAACATTCATTTGCGAGCGATTGGCAGGAGCAATCGGGTTGCTATAAAAACTACTGGCATCGATGGCGCCGTAAAGCTTTGATGCCTTGCGTGCATTGACTTGAGCCATGGCTTCGACACCACCCTGCGCCTTCAGCCAGTCAAACACCAGGCCGGAAAGATACCAGGCATAAGTGGCCGGCGTATTCAGCATCGAACCATTATCAGCAAAGGCTTTCCATTTCAGCAGGGTCGGCGCTTCCGGGCAGGCCTGTTCGAGCAGATCATTACGTACGATAACGATCACGATGCCGGCCGGACCGATATTCTTCTGCGCCCCGGCATAGATGACACCATAGCGGGAAATATCGATCGGTTTTGACAGAATCGAGGAGGACATGTCGCAGACCAGCGGCACCTCGACTTCCGGAGTGTAATCCATCTGCAGCCCACCGATGGTCTCATTCTCACAGTAATGCAGGTAGGCGGCATTTGCGGAAAGAGAGAGCTCGGAGGGCGATGGCGCAGCCGTATAGCGATTATCGCTCGCGGAAGCGGCAACATGAGCACCACCGAGATGCTCTGCCTCGCGAATCGCCTTCTGCGACCAGATGCCGGTATCCAGATAGTTGCCGGTGCCGCCCTTGCCCAACAGATTCAGCGGGACACCGGCGAACTGCATTGTCGCCCCACCCTGCATGAACAGCACGCTGTAGTTGTCAGGCACCGCCAGCAGTTCACGCAGGTCGGCTTCGGCGCGCTCGGCAATGGCCATGAAGTCGCTGCTGCGATGACTCATTTCCATGACCGACAGCCCCTTGCTCTGATAATCGAGCATTTCGTGCTGTGCGCGTTCGAGAACAGCCGTGGGCAACATCGCCGGGCCAGAGCAGAAATTGAAATGTCGTGTCATGTGCAGTCGATCCACCGAAAAATCCCTGCCCGCTCTGCGGGCAGCTTCATTCATGCAGTACCGGCCGGGGCTGCCAGCCCCGGCACGCTATTACTCTTCAACCTCGCTGGCCTCGGATGCGTCACCTGCGCCTTCCGGAGTGTCGCTCTCTTCGACCGCCTCATCTACCAATGCTTCTTCGTCTTCCGCGGGCTCATCCAGGCGTACCGTGGAAACCAGTCGCTCCGCATCACTCATGCGAATCAGGGTCACGCCCTGAGTATTGCGCGAGCTGCGCGAGACTTCACCGACCCGGGTGCGTACCAGCGTTCCCCGGTCACTGATCAGCATCATCTCATCGCTCTCGCCGACCTGGATGGCTGCCACCAGCTCACCATTGCGCGTGGTGGTCTGCATGGCAATCACACCCTGACCGCCGCGGCCACGCAGCGGAAATTCTTCAAGGCGGGTCCGCTTGCCGTAACCATGGACAGAAGCTGTCAGGATATAGCACTCGCCTTCCTGATGGCCGTTGCCGGTTGCATCACTATCGTCGCTGGCGTCATCGTCGGCGGCTTCGTCGATCACGGTAGTGCGCGGGATAATCAGGCTGATGATCCTGGCACCATCGCTCAGGCGCATGCCACGCACCCCGCGAGCCGTACGTCCCATCGAACGTACGTCATTTTCATCGAAACGAATGGCCTTGCCATTGGAAGACAACAACATCACATGATCCGAACCACTGGTGACGGCAGCACCCACCAGCCGATCACCCTCATCGAGATCAAGTGCAATCAATCCGGCACTGCGAGGCCGGGAGAACTGATCCAGCGAGGTTCGCTTGACTGTACCGTTGGCGGTAGCAAAGAAAATGAAGCTGTCAGCACGATACTCACGCACGGGCAGTACTGCGGTTATCCACTCACCCTCATCAAGCGAGAGCAGATTGACCAGCGGTCGGCCTCGTGAACCACGGCTGGCCTGAGGCATTTCATAGACCTTGAGCCAGTAAACCTTGCCACGATCCGAGAACAGCAGAACGGTGTCGTGCGTGGATGCCACCAGAAGGTGCTCGATGACATCTTCGTCCTTCATGCTGGTTGCAGATTTACCGCGCCCGCCACGCTTCTGCGCATGATAGTCCGATAGAGGCTGACTCTTGGCGTAGCCCGAGCGCGATATCGTAACCACCATGTCTTCTTCGTTGATCAGATCCTCGATGGTCAGATCGCGCCGGCTGGCCTGAATTTCGGTGAGCCGGTCATCGCCGAACTGGTTACGAATAGCGTCGAGTTCTTCGCGGATGACTTCCATCAGCCGATCCGCTGACGCCAGAATGTGCGTCAGTTCGGCAATGGTATCGAGAATGCCCTTGTACTCTTCAAGCAGCTTCTCGGTTTCCAGTCCGGTCAGGCGATGCAGACGCAGATCCAGAATGGCCTGTGCCTGAGCGGGTGAAAGCTGATAAAGCGTCCGGTCTTCAGCAAGACCATACTGGGCTTCAAGCTCCTCGGGACGGCAGGAGGACGCACCGGCCCGATCAAGCATGTCGATCACCTGCCCTGGCGCCCACTGTCGGGCAATCAGCTGCTCTTTCGCTTCCGCCGCGCTCGGCGAAGCCTTGATCAGCTCGATCACTTCATCGATGTTGGAGAGTGCTACGGTCAGACCTTCCAGAATATGACCGCGCTCGCGCGCCTTTTTGAGCTCGTAAAGCGTGCGCCGGGTCACCACCTCGCGACGATGGCGAATGAAGGCTTCCAGCAGGTTCTTGAGATTGTGCGTCCGGGGCTGGCCGCTTTCGAGGGCGACAATGTTGATACCGAAAACCGTTTCCAGCTGGGTCTGGGCAAACAGGTTGTTGACGACGACATCGCCCGACTCACCGCGCCGGGTCTCGATAACCACCCGCAGCCCTTCCTTGTCGGACTCATCGCGCAGCTCGGCAATGCCTTCGATACGCTTGTCCTTGACCAGCTCGGCAATCTTTTCGATCAGCCGTGCCTTGTTGACCTGATAGGGCAGCTCGGTAATGACGATGTGATCGCGGCCGGTGCGGTCATCATGCTCGATGGTATGGCGCGCCCGTACATAAACCCGGCCACGACCGGTGCGATAGGCATCCAGTATGCCCGCGCGCCCGTTGATAATACCGCCGGTCGGAAAATCCGGACCGGGGATATATTCCATCAGATCATCGATGGAGAGCGTGTGGTCATCAATCAGGGCCAGGCAGGCATCGATGACTTCGCGCATGTTATGCGGCGGCACATTGGTCGCCATCCCCACTGCAATACCGGAGGCCCCGTTAACCAGCAGGTTCGGCACCCGGGTTGGCAGCACTTCGGGAATACGCTCGGTGCCATCGTAGTTGTCGACCCAGTCGACAGTATCCTTCTCCAGATCAGAAAGCAGTTCGTGCGACAACCGGGCCATTCGCACCTCGGTATAACGCATCGCCGCAGCACTATCGCCATCGATCGAGCCGAAGTTGCCCTGGCCATCGACGAGCACATAACGCATCGAGAAATCCTGCGCCATGCGTACGATGGTGTCATAGACCGCACTGTCGCCGTGAGGATGGTACTTACCGATGACATCGCCGACGACACGGGCCGATTTCTTGTAGGCCTTGTTCCAGTCATTGCCAAGCTCGTGCATGGCATATAGCACACGCCGATGCACCGGCTTGAGCCCATCACGGACATCAGGCAGTGCCCGCCCGATGATGACGCTCATGGCGTAATCGAGATACGACTGCTTGAGCTCGTCCTCGATATTGACTGGCAGAATCTCTCTGGCGATCTCACCCATGGGTCGTCAAATCCTGGTTCGGTGATCCAAGTAATTCGGCTGCCTGAAGCACAAGGTGCTTGAGCGACAGAGGCCGCTCGGAGGCGCTGACAGCGCACGGTATGCCGTCGGTATTTCGGGCAGGAACCGTTGCTTACAGCATTGCGATGGTAACACATAACACCTCCCGACCGGGCATGCTCCTGGGCAATGACATGGACCATCGATCAACGCCATCATGCTCGCCCCGAAGCGATGTGTTGTGTATCGTCACGCTGGCCCCGGCCACCCTCGTTGGCTCATAATGGGCGCTCTTGATGGAAGGACACCATGTGGTTCAAGCATTTACATCTCTATCGCCTGCACGAAAACGGCGCGTGGTCATTCGACGCCCTGCAGGACGCACTAACAGCACACGCCTTTGCGCCGGTTACGGCTCACCAGGCCCGCACACATGGCTGGACGGCGCCTGCCGGCCGCCACAGCGAACAGCTTCTACATGAGGTCAGTGGACATCGTCTGCTGAGCCTGATGCGTCAGGAACGTCTACTGCCGCCTGCCGTGATCAGGGAAACGCTGGAAGAGCGCGCTGCCGAACAGGAAGCCGCGCAGGGCTATCCCCCGGGGCGCCGGGAAAAACAGGTCCTCAAGGAAAGGATCATCGAAGAACTGCTGCCTCAGGCATTCACTCGCAGCAATCGCACTGATCTCTGGTGGGACACCCACCGCGGCCTGATCGGCATCAACGCTTCGAGCTCGAAACGCGCCGAACAGGCACTTGACGCCCTTCGCCAGTCACTCGGCAGCCTGCAGGTAACGCCCCTGGCCGTAGCGACACCCCCCGGTCGTACCATGACCGGTTGGCTGTCGGATCCCTCTGCCAGACCCGAGGGGTTACTGCTCGGTGATCAGATAGAACTGCGTTCAAGAGCTGATGACGATGGCGTCCTGCGTGCACGCAGCATCGATCCGGATGGTGAGGAGATACGAACCGCACTGGAAGTCGGTCGTCAGGTCAGTCGCCTGTCGATCGCGCTCGAAGGACAGCTGAGTCTGATTCTACAGGAAGATCTGGCACTGAAATCCCTGCGCTTTGATGATGCGCTCATCGACGAAGCCAGCGATAGCAGCGACAGTGATAATCCGATCATGAGCATGGAGACGGAATTCGTGCTCATGGCTCAGGTACTTTCCAATGCCGTTGAGCAGTTGACCCAATGGCTGGGCGGCGAAGCCGAGGCGATACCCGCGACATCATGACCGAACAGTTCGACCTCGAGGCCGATGTAGCCGAGAATTTCGACGCCATTCGTCCCTTCTACGACGATGAGGTGCCGGCCATACTGGCGCGGCTGACACACAACGACGAGTTCGTGGATACCGTCGCTCGCTACCGTCTGTCCAGACTGTTCAGACACTGCCGTCCGCTGGCGCGCTTTCTGGCGCGTCAGGGGCTGCGGCGAGCCATACGTGGTGTCAATTCCATCCGCGATTTCCAGCGTCATATTGCGGTCTACATGGATCGCATGATCGATCAGACGACCGAAACCTTTGAGGTGGCAGGTCTGGAGCAACTGGCAGATGACACCGCCTATCTTTTCATCGGCAATCATCGGGACATTGCCCTCGATCCGGCGTTCGTCAATTACGCACTCTATCAGGCCGGACGCGATACGGTGCGTATCGCCATCGGCGATAACCTGCTGCAGAAGCCGTTTGTCACTGACCTGATGAGGCTCAACAAAAGCTTTATTGTCCCACGCTCCTCCCGTGGCAAGCGTGAAATGATTGCTGCCTATCAACAGCTCTCCTGTTATATCCGCCATTCGCTGATCGCGGAGAACCATTCGGTATGGCTGGCTCAGCGCGAGGGTCGCGCCAAGAATGGAGTCGATCGTACCGATGCCGCCATCATCAAGATGCTGGGCATGGCCCGACGCCAGCGCAATCGTGACGCCCTGATCGGTGAGTCGATCCGCGAGCTGCGTCTGGTACCGGTTTCGATCAGCTATGAATACGATCCCTGTGACATGCAGAAGGCACGTGAACTCAAGGCCGTCAATGAGGGGGGACGCTATGAGAAGACTGCCTATGAAGACATTCTCTCGATTGCTGCCGGCATTACCGGTAACAAGGGACGGGTTCGACTGGTCTTCGGCACACCAGTAGGTACCGCTGAAGACACTCTGGAGTCACTGACTGCAGAGATCGATCGTCAGGTCATGGCTGGCTACACCCTCTTCCCCAGCCACTATCTGGCCCTGGAAGCTACCGGCCACGCGCCCGATCTGATCGATCACGCGGCCATCACCGACGCTGATCGTCAACGCTTCCAGGCGCGTCTGGCGGAAGTTCCTGCGGAGCTGCGTGACTACTGGCTGTGCCAGTATGCCAACCCGGTACTTAATCGCGCCGGTTACGAGCCTCTCTGATCCATTTTCATTCAGGCCGCTGCGATAATGATTATCGCGGCGGCCTTTTGGCATGTCAGCAAGCTGTCTGCAGGCCCGGGGATGTTCACTTGCGCCAAAAGGTCGGCGTCAACAGCACCAGTACGGTCAAAATCTCCAGACGGCCCATCAGCATACCGAGGCAGAGCATCCATTTGGCAGCATCAGGCAGTGAAGAGAAATTACCAGCAGGCCCTATGGTACTGCCAAGCCCTGGCCCCACATTGGCCACCGCGGTCGCTGCACCGGAAAGCGCTGTTACCAGATCCAGCCCCATCATGGCCAGGCCCAGGGTCAGCGCCCCCACGGTAAAGAAGAAGAAAAAGGAAAAGGCGATAACCGCTCGCACCACTTCATCGGTCAGCATCCGCCCATTATAGCGCTGGGCAAACACACCATTGGCATGCACCAGATGGCGCAACTGGTTGATCAGCATGATCAGACCGATCTGAAAACGAAAGATCTTCATGCCCCCACTGGTTGAACCCGAGCAGCCACCGATGAAGGTCAGATAAAAGAAGATGCCCACTGCAAACGGCCCCCACAGGGTGTAATCGTCCGAGGCATAACCGGTCGTGGTCACTACCGAAACCACGTTAAAGGCCACCGACGTCACTGCCTCGAAGGGCGGCACACCACGCATCATGCGATAAATACTCAACAGCGCAATTGAAACGGCCAGCAGCAGCAATAGTCCACGCACCTGCTGGTCCTGCCAGATAGCCAGCGACCTTTGGCGCAGCATCTGAATATAGAGCACGAAAGGCAGTGCACCGCAGAGCATGAAGATGACACCCAGCCAGAGAATCAGAGGCTGGTCAGCGTAGAGACCGAAAGAGGCGTCATAGTTGGCAAACCCTCCTGTGGCGACCGAACTCATGGCGTGCACCACAGCATCCAGCGGCGTCATGCCGGCGAGGAAGTAGCTGAATCCGGCCAGTAACGAAAATCCCAGATAGACCAGTCCGATGGCCTTGGCCACCGTGTTCGCTCGCGGCAGTATCTTGTCCGACCAATCCGAGGATTCCGTCTGGAAAAGTCGCATTCCCCCGACCTGCAGAAATGGCAGGATAGCGATCGCCATGACGATAATGCCGATACCGCCCAGCCACTGCATGAGTCCACGCCAGAGCTTGATACCATCGGAAAGATGATCGATGCCTACCAGCACCGTACTACCGGTCGTGGTAATGGCCGACACGGTTTCAAAAACCGCATCCGTAGGGGATAGATGGGTTGCGCCCAGCATCAGGGGCAGGCTGGCAAAGGCCGACAGCACCACCCAGCTCGAGGTCGTCAGGATAAACATCTGACGGGGACGCAACTCGACCGACACATGGCGGGTTGCAAAAAGCAGCAGCCCGGCCGTGCCGACAGTAATACCGAATGCTGTAACAAACGCCATCACATCCGGGCTGTGCTCCAGCACCAGCAGCACCAGCGGCAATAGCATGATGGCCGCCAGGACCAGTAACAGCACGGCCAGAATGCGCAAGACAGGTCCGATTCCGGTCGGATGGCGCAGCGAAAGCAGGCGCGACATGATTTTCCCCTGACAGCCTATATCGGGCCCCATCCGCCGCGCCACGGCGATCGGGCCGAGCCACTATACGCCCTCGCAGCGTCCAACGCAGCCCTGAAAGCCGGTACTGTTACACAACGTCAGCCCGCATCTTCCTGTGGTAGCAGAAGATTGAGCACCATGGCCGTCAATCCACCGGTTGCGACACCCGAGGAAAGCACATTGGCGATCATTTCAGGCAAATGCTGCAGAAATTGCGGCACCTGAGCCACACCCAATCCCATTGCCAGCGAAACCGCCAGGATCAGCAACGCACGACGATCCAGTCGCACCCCAGCCAGTATATTGATGCCCGCAGCCGCGACCGAGCCGAACATTACAATGGTCGCCCCACCCAGCACCGGTTCGGGCATCTGCTGGATAACGCCAGCCACCGGAGGCAGCAGGCCCAGCACGACCAGCATCAGTGCCACACACATGCCGACATAACGGCTGGCAACGCCGGTCAGTTGAATGACCCCGTTGTTCTGCGCAAAGGTGGAACTGGGAAAACTGTTGAGTGCCCCCGCTACCAGCGAACCGAAGCCGTTGGCCAGCACGCCACCTCGTATACGGCGCATCCACGAGTCACCTTCAACCGGCTCATTGGAAATGGCACTGGTGGCAGTAATATCGCCGATCGCTTCCAGCGAAGTGACGACATAAATCACCAGCAATGGCACAAACAGGCTCCATGAAAAGCCCAGTCCATAATGCAGGGGAAGTGGCCACTGCCACAGCGGTTGCTGTGCCAGGCCATCAAATGACAGCCGCCCCTGCCAGGCCGCCAGCACATACCCGACCAGTAGCGCAATAATGATGGCTCCGGTGCGCACCCAGGGCGAGCGCGATCGGTTGAGCAGTACGATAACGGCCAATACGGTACCCGAAAGCAGCAGATTACGCTGGGTGGCGAAGGTATCGCTATCAAGCGCCGCCTGCCCGCCACCCATGCTGATCAGCCCGACCCGGATCAGGGTCAGACCGATCAGCAGCACCACGATACCGGTCACCAGCGGCGTGATGACCCGTCGTAGCAATGGCAGAATGCGCGACAACCCCATTTCCACGAAAGAGCCCACCATCAGGGTGCCAAAAATAGCGCCCAGGACACCGGCCACCGATGCCCCGCCCTGAAGCATCGCGGTACCGGCACCGATGATCGGCCCCAGAAAATTGAAACTGGTGCCCTGGACGGTGAGAAGCCCGGAACCCAGTGGCCCGGGGCGCCAGCACTGTACGAAGGTTGCCAGCCCCGACACCAGCAGGGACATCGAAATGATCATGCCGGTGTCATGAGCCGGCACCTGCAAGGCCTGACAGATCAATAGTGCCGGTGTGATGATCGGCACGATGATCGCCATCAGATGCTGAATGGCGACCAGCAACAGCGCCGGAAGACGTGGACGATCCTCGAGACCGTACAGCAGCGATATGGGGCGATGCTGTTCGCTGTCACTGGCAGTATCGTGCAAGGCATGCTGAGAGTCGCTGTCGCGGGTCATGAGGCCTTCAATCCGTTGGCTACCGATGACGGAGAGACGCGCAGGGCGCAGCAACCGTCACAAAACGCGGCATTCTAGCGCTACACTGCTCACAACTGAATGGGCAATCCCCACCCGGGCTGATTGTTCAGCGCTTACCACTTTCACCAGCCGACAGAATTGCTCACAGGCCGACGACGAACAGCCGCCAACACAAGGCTCCTGGAAGCCATCACCGCTGTGCTATCGTCGTGCCCATTCATATTGAACAAGGACAGGAGCCCGACATGAGCAGCGAAATCCAGCTCAATCGCGAAATTCAGGAACTGCGCGGCTTCATCAAGAAGCTGCTGCAGGATCCCGCCATTCTCAATCGCTCCATGGAGATCGCCCGGGCACACTTTGGCGAAAGTGAAGCGGATGCCAGAATTGCCGATGAACTCTCCCGGGCAACCAGTATCAAGATCCCCCAGGATGCGAAGGATCACACACCTGCGGATCGACTCTTCCTGGAAGTGCTCAAGGAAGTGGTTGAAGAGGAAAAAGCGCTGTATTGAATGGAAAAGCCGGCATCAGCCGGCTTTCTTTCAATTATAAAATCAGGTGTCTGATGCTTGCTCACAACCTTTTGGCCTGTAATCTTGAGCTATATCTGTTGAACAGGACCAGCTCCCTTCAGCACTTCTTTCATACTCCAGTTTTTTGCCCTGGATATCAGGACTCACGCCACTGCTGGCAAAGGTAAATACCAGAGTCGCCGTATCACTAGGCCCCACAACCTTATCTGTAGGTGTAAAGGAAATGGTGCCCAGCTCATTGGCATCCTCTTTAATACCTAAAGTGCCTGAATCAGAACCATCAGTAAGACTAAGCTGCTGCCCTCGCAGGATCGTTTCTTCAGCACTGGTCTGAATGCCTCTCAAGGTAGCCAAACCGGAAGCTGCCTCCGATCTCGCCACATAATCCTGATAGCGCGGAATCGCAATGGCCGCCAATACCCCGATAATGGCCACTACAATCATCAATTCAATCAGCGTAAAACCGCCCTGACCGCGTTTCATCAATCCCTTCCCCTGTTGGTCAATATATGCCGTTTCCATGATGCGCCTGACAGGATAACGGTATAAGAACCTTCGACATCGCCTCCTGATGCCGGCGGTACACATCACCTGATAACGGCGGGCCTCGAGCGACCTTTAGCCATGCTGCATCCGGTCGATAACAGGGGAGTCACTTCACTGATTCGGCCGGATATTCGTTCATGCCCGACACATCCATTGCCTCAACTTCCCCACTGCGAGGTCTTGCACGACGACTGGTCGAGGATGGTCTGCTCAGCGAAGCAGCGGCCCGTCAGGCGCACGAGGCGGCCGATGCCGAGGAATGCCCGCTGCTGCATTACATCACTCGTGAGGGTCTGGTCGGGACACGCGAGGCCGCACTGGCGACAGCATGGGAGTACGGTCTGGCCTGCGTGGATCTGGAAGCGATTCCGCTTGTCAACCTGCCGGATCTGACCGGAATGAGCGAAAGCCTGCTACGCCGGTTGGGCGCGCTACCACTGGCTCGGCATCCGCACCGTCTGGTCATGGCCATCGATACACCCTCGGCCCTGCCCCGCCTCGATGAATTGCAATTCAGCACCGGTCTCTCGGTCGAAGCTGTACTGGCGCCGGTGGATCAGCTCGGCCGGTACCTGGAGCAGTACCTTGAACTGCATGGCGAGGGTGCCATGGCGCTGTTGGGTAACAGCGAATCGCTGGACGCTCTGACGCTGGAGGACGATCAGGAAAACGAAGGGGTGGATGCCGCAATTAGCGACAAGGACGATGCCCCGGTGGTCCGCTTCGTCAAACAGTTGATGCTCGATGCGATTCGGCGCGGTGCATCGGATGTGCACTTTGAGCCCTACGAGACCAGCTTCCGGGTGCGCTTTCGTATTGACGGGTTGCTCATCGAAGCAGCCCGGCCGCCGATCGGGCTGCGCAGCCGAATTACTACCCGACTCAAGGTGCTGGCTCGTCTCGATATTTCCGAACGCCGTCTACCGCAGGATGGCACGATCAAGATGCGGCTCTCGGCCAGGCGCAGTGTCGACTTTCGTGTCAATACGCTGCCCACCCTGTCAGGGGAAAAGATTGTTCTGCGCCTGCTTGATCCGGCCGAAGCCCGGCTGGGCATCGAGGCGTTGGGCTTTCTTCCGGAGCAACAGGCCTGTTATGAAGCGGCCCTTGCTCGCCCCCAGGGCATGATTCTGGTTACCGGGCCCACTGGCAGCGGCAAAACGGTCACGCTGTACACGGGCCTGAACATTCTCAATACCGAAGAACGCAACATCGCCACTGCCGAGGATCCGGTCGAGTTGCGTCTCGAGGGGATCAATCAGGTCAACGTCCAGCCGCGTATCGGGCTCGATTTCGCCAATGCCCTGCGTGCTTTTTTGCGTCAGGATCCGGATGTCGTAATGGTCGGCGAAATACGCGATCTTGAAACCGCCGAGGTAGCGGTCAAGGCTGCCCAGACCGGCCACCTGGTACTCTCTACCCTGCACACCAACTCTGCTGCAGAAACCCTGACACGCCTTCGCAACATGGGCGTGGCGGCTTTCAATATTGCCAGCTCGGTCTCGTTGATCATCGCCCAACGTCTTGCCAGACGCTTGTGTTCATACTGCCGTGAACCGGTGGAAATACCCGTGCAGGTACTTCGTGAGGCGGGCGCCAGTGATGAGGAAATCCATCAGGCCACACTCTATCAGGCGCATGGTTGCGATCGCTGTACCAATGGCTATCGGGGGCGCGTGGGAATTTATGAGGTCATGCCCATTTCTGCCACCATGAGCCGATTGATCATGCAGGAAGTCAGTGCCGCGGAACTGGCCGAACAGGCCCATCGGGAAGGAAGAGACGATTTGCGTCGCAGCGGCCTGCGCAAGGTACTGGCCGGCGAAACGACGCTGGAAGAAATCAATCGAATTACCAGCCATTGAGGAAGACGGCGTCATGACCTCTCGTACAGGCCAGCCCCGCGCACGAGCGAAGGACCGCCACCGCATCATCGTCTGGAAATGGCAGGGACGAAATACCCGCGGCAAGCGAATACATGGAGAGATGGCAGCCACCGAAGAGAACGAAGTCCGTCGCCATCTCGCTCAACAGGGTATCAGTCTGCGTCGAATAAGCCGCAAACGCTCGCTACCGATCATTGGCAATCGCATCCGCAGTGGTGATATCACCCTGTTTGCCCGGCAGATGGCCACAATGATTCGTGCCGGCATTCCTTTGCTGCAGTCCTTTTCAGCGGTTGCCAACAGTACCACCAACCCTGCGCTGCGCCATTTCATCGAAACCCTGCACCAGGACGTTTCCAGTGGCATGAATTTTTCCAGCGCACTGGCCAAACACCCCGGTCATATCGATGACCTGTTCGTACACCTGGTAGCCGCTGGCGAGCAGGCCGGGGCGCTGGACCGGATGCTGGAAAGAATTGCCATCTACAAGGAACGACTGGACACACTGCGCTCGCGGGTCATGAAGGCCATGTACTATCCTGCCTCGGTCATTGCTGTCGGGCTTGGCGTCACTGCCCTGCTATTGATCAAGGTAGTCCCGCAGTTCGAAACCATGTTTTCGAGTTTCGGCGCTGAATTGCCGATGCCAACGCAGATCACCATCGAGCTGTCGGAGACGGCGCAAGCCTGGTGGTGGCAGATCTGCCTCGCCCTGCTGGGCGGCGTCGTTCTGTTGCGCTCGCTGCTGCGTCGTTCCCCTGTGCTGGCCATGCGCCTGAGTCGGCTGGCGCTTGGATTACCGATACTCGGTGGCATTCTGGAAAAATCGGCCATTGCGCGGTTTGCACGTACGCTTTCCACCAGTTTTGCGGCCGGCGTACCCTTGATGGAGGCGCTCGATACCGCTTCCGGCGCCTGCGGCAATCAGGTATTTGCCCGTGCCGTGAGTGATATCCGCACTGACGTCAGCAACGGTCAGCAGCTCCATGCTGCCATGCGCAACACCAACCTGTTTTCACCCATGTCACTGCAGATGGTGGCCATTGGAGAAGAAGCCGGCTCGCTGGATGACATGCTTGACCGGGTCGCCGAATTCCACGAAGCCGAGGTGGAGAATCGCGTGGATACGCTCACCTCATTACTGGAACCCTTCATTATCGTAGTGCTGGGTACTCTGGTGGGAGGACTTGTGATGTCGATGTACCTCCCGGTCTTCGAACTCGGCAATGCCATCTGAGCCGCTATCCCGATAGCAACAGCATCTATCGGTGCTGTTCGAATCACTCGCTTTCGCTGCGGAGATCGCTTTTGACATCCCTGACGACACTGCCGCCCTGGCCGCTATTGTGTGTACTGATCCTGGTCGCACTGGCCGTGGGGAGTTTTCTTAACGTGGTGATTACACGCCTGCCAGTCATTCTGATGCGCGGATGGCGCGCCGAGGCGCGAGAAGCCCTGGAACTACCGCCGGAATCGCTCCCCCGCTTCAATCTGCTCACCCCCGGCTCTCTCTGCCCCCACTGTGAGCATCCCATTACCTGGCATGACAATCTCCCCTTGCTGGGTTATCTCAAGCGGCGTGGACGTTGTGCTCATTGTCACGGCCGGATCAGCCTGCAGTATCCACTGGTCGAGCTGACCACTCTGGCGCTGACACTGGTTGTGGTCTGGCAGCAGGGGCTGGGCATGGACAGTCTCGCCATTCTTGCAGCCTGTCTGATGTTACTGGTGCTGGGCGTCATCGATCTGCGCACGCAGCTGCTACCGGACATTCTCACCCAGCCACTATTGTGGGGCGGGCTGCTCTATCACCTTGTCTTTGCGCCTTCCGGATTGACGGAGGCCATCATTGGCGCCGTCGCAGGCTATCTGGTGCTATGGTCGCTGTACTGGCTGTTTCGGCTACTGACTCGTCGTGAAGGCATGGGCCAGGGCGACTTCAAGCTGCTGGCTGCGTTGGGCGCCTGGTGTGGCTGGCCCTCGCTCCCTCTGCTGCTGGTCATAGCCACTCTGCTTGGATCCATCTATGGGATCGGATTACAGCTGCTGCGCCCGGCTACGCGAGGTCAGCCTATTGCTTTCGGGCCCTTCCTGGTTATTGCCGGCTGGCTGATGCTGCTTTGCGGTCCGACGCTGATGGCGGCTTACATGAGTACGCTGGGCTTGTAGACTGCTCGCCACAATCGCTTGTGTCATGAGTTTCAGGGAGAAAGGCCCATGCTGATCGTGGGACTGACCGGGGGTATCGCTTCAGGCAAAAGTACCGTTGCTCGCCGCTTTGGAGAGCTGGGTGCTGCCTGGCTGGATGCAGACGACATTGCCCGCGAAATCGTGGCGCCCGGAGAGCCGGCTCTCGATGAGATCCGTGATCAATTCGGTGCGGGCATGATCAATGCTGAGGGCCAGCTCGATCGTGCCCGATTGCGCCAGTGCATCTTCAGGGACGAAAAACGACGCAAGGTACTGGAAGCCATTACACACCCAAGAATACGCGAGCGGATCGTGACCCGGCTGGAGCAGTTTCGTCAGAATGGCGCTGATTACGCCTTGCTGGTCTCGCCGCTGCTATTGGAAACTGATCAACATCGGCTGGTAAACCGGGTACTGGTCGTGGATGTTGACGAAGCGCTTCAGCTTTCACGAACCCTGCAACGTGACGGAGTCGATGCCGAGCATGTCCGGTCCATCATTGCCGCGCAGCTGCCACGCGAGACCCGGCTGGCCGAGGCCGACGATATTATCGACAACCGTGGTAACGAACAGACACTGGATGAGCAGGTAAAACGACTCGACACCCTGTACCGACAACTTGCCCACGATCTCTCTACGGCAAGCAGTGAATAATGATGTGGCACCTGAAGCCTCATCTGTCTCTACAGAGTGCAACAGAAAGGAAATAACGCCATGACACGTAAAACCCCCGACGGAAAACCCATTGTGACCTGCCCGCACTGTAGTCGTGAGGTGGTCTGGTCCTCCGAAAACCAGTGGCGTCCCTTCTGCTCCAAACGCTGCAAGATGATCGATCTGGGCGCATGGGCCGATGAATCCCATCGCATCGCCGGAGAACCAGCGATGGATGAAGCCAATCTGGATGCCCTGATCGATCAGCTCGAGCGAAGTGGAGAGTCGAATCGCTGATGCCGGGGTGCGCCTGCCATCAGGAGCGCACCGTATCCGGATACCAGTAATCCCGAATTGAAGCGATGCCCTGAGCACCCACCGCGCGCGCCCGATCACTATCATGTCGGGTCACTCCACCCAGCGCATAGACCGGCATCGCCGCATATTCCACCAGTTGCTGGAAATCATGCCATCCCATGGTAATGGCGCCCGGGTGGCTGGGTGTCTCGCGCAATGGGGACAGCGTAATGAAATCGCAGCTCACACGCGCGGCCTGCTCCACCTGTGCCTGATCATGCGCTGAAGCAGACAGCCACTTGTCAGCCGCAATCGGGCGCCGCTCAAGCCCAAGCAGCGCCGTACTGGGCAGATGGATGCCATCGGCATCGATCCGTTCGAGCAGTTCCGGGCCACCATTGAGAATCAGCCTTGCCCCGTGCTGACGGCAGAGCGCCAGCGCCCGCTCGGCACGCTCCTGCCAGCGATCAGCTTCCAGTGTCTTGGCTCGCAGCTGCACCAGCCGGATGCCATCCTCACCGAGTGCCCGAGCCAGTTTCCGCTCGAAGTGAGCATCCTCCTCCTCTTCACCGGTAATCAGATAGTAGCGAGGCAGCATCACTGACCGAATGATGGGATGGTTGGCCTCAGGAAAAGGATAACGCTCAAGATCACCTACCTCGACCCAGCGTACTGCCTGACCTTCCCGGCCCCAGGGCTCGCCCTCGTAATCATGGGTCTCCCAGACATCCAGCAGAATATGCTTATCGGGGTATTCATGATGCACACGAATCAAGGGCTGAGCACGCCCAATGGTGACGCCCAGCTCTTCGGCAAGTTCGCGTCGCAACGCTTCCAGACCGGTTTCGAATGGAGCCAGCTTGCCACCAGGAAACTCCCACAAACCGCCCTGATCGGCTATCGAGGGGCGCCTGGCGATCAGCACCTGACCCCGCTCGTTGAAAATGGCCGCTGCTGCGACATGAACCCGTCTTTTCGGCATGATCCCGATCTACCTGCCTGCTTGAACTGTTTTAAAATACGGAAGTGCCCAACCCGGGCCTGCCAATGGCGCCGTCACCGCTCAACTGCGGTAATCGGCGTTGATCGAAACGTAATCGTGCGATAGATCCGAGGTCCAGACCCGAGCCTTCTGATTGCCCCGACCAAGCCGGATGGTAATCACGATATCCTCCTTCGCCATCTCGGTAGCGCCTGCCTCTTCGGTATAATCCGCGGCACGCCCACCCTTCTCGGCGATGGTGACACCATTAAGATCGATCCCGATCCTCTCAACGTCCAGTTGCTCGACCGGTGCCTTGCCCACAGCCATCAAAAGCCTGCCCCAATTGGCATCACTGGCATAGAGTGCAGTTTTTACCAGCGGCGAATGCGCCACGCTGAAGGCCACCTCCAGCGCTTCCTCTTCGCTTCGGGCCTGTTCGACATCGATGGTTACGAACTTGGTAGCGCCTTCGCCATCACGCACGATGGCATGCGCAAGCGTCTGCAGCACCTTTATCAACGCGTCACGAAACGCTGCAATATCTTCCTCATTCAGGAGGGCCGAGCCGCACCCGGTAGCGACCAGCGTACAGGCGTCATTGGTCGAAGTATCGGAATCAATGGTAATCCGGTTGAAGGAGTGTTCTACCCCTTCGCGCAACAATTGCTGCAGCCGCACAGGCTCGATGGCAGCATCAGTGGCCAGAAAAGCCAGCATGGTGGCCATATTCGGGCGGATCATACCGGCGCCCTTGGCAATACCATTGAGGGTCACCGTGCCACTGCTCAGTGCCACCTGTGTCGTGGCCCCCTTGGGGCGCGTGTCAGTCGTCAGGATGCCCTCGGCAGCTGCGGACCAGCCACTGGCATTCAGCGCACTTAAAGCACCATCGAGACCACCGCGAATGCGTTCAACCGGCAGCGGCTCTCCGATGACGCCGGTAGAGTAAGGCAGCACGCTTTCCGGCAACACCTCAACCCGCTCGGCCAGAGCGGCGCAACAGTCACGAGCAGCAGCTATCCCGGCCTCACCATTACCGGCATTGGCATTACCGGTATTGATCAACAGATAGCGCGGCGTAGCCACGGTCAGATGCTGCTGAGCGACACGTACCGGTGCAGCACGAAATGCATTGCGCGTGAAGGTGGCCGCGGCGTGCGCACCCTCGCAAATTTCGATTACCACCAGATCCCGCTGACCGGGACGCTTGATTCCCGCCATTGCCGTGCCCAGACGGATACCGGCAATTTCGGGCATCTCCGGAAAGCGGGCTTCACCTGTGGCCATACTGTTTCCCCCTGGTTGACGCTCGGGCCACGCTCAGCTCAAGCGCCCGTGACACTGCTTGTATTTCTTGCCGGAACCACAAGGACAGGGATCGTTACGCCCCACCTTGGGAGTATCACGACGTACCGTCTGCTGACTGGCATCACCCACCTCGCCGGCGGCGGCAACTGCATCATTATTGAGGGGCACCTCGGCTTCTTCCTCGAGTGCGGCCAGAGCTTCATCCTCACGCGTCATGGCGCTACCGGCCTTTTCACGCTCAAGGGACTCACGACGCTCGCGTTCGAGCTCCTCGACTTCATTTTGCTGACGCACCTGAACATGGGAGAGGATGCGCACTACATCAGACTTGATGTTGTGCAGCAGAGTCTGGAACAGAGCAAAAGCCTCTCGCTTGTACTCCTGCTTGGGATTGCGCTGAGCATAACCACGCAGGTGAATACCCCGGCGCAGGTTATCCATTGCCTGCAGATGCTCCTTCCAGCGGGTATCGAGCACCTGAAGCATGACCTGCTTCTCGAAACGACGCATCATTTCCGGGCCAACGGCGACTTCCTTTTCGGCCCAGGATTTGCGCAGCTGCTCCTGTAGACGCTCGCGCAGGACCTCTTCGTGGAAACCATTTTCCTGTTCGGCCCATTGGGTCACCGGCGCCTCGAGCCCGAAATCCTGGCGCAGATGCTGCTCCAGTCCCTCAAGATCCCACTGTTCCGGCAGACTCTGGGGGGGCACAAAATCTGAAATCGCAGTATCAAGCACTTCCACACGCAGATTCTGCACGTTCTCCGAGATATCATCGGAAGCCAGAATATCATTACGCTGCTCGTAAACGACTCGGCGCTGATCGTTGGCAACATCGTCATACTCGAGCAACTGCTTGCGAATATCGAAGTTGCGTCCCTCAACCTTTTTCTGTGCACGTTCGACGGCATTGGAAACCATGCGATGCTCGATTGCCTCGCCCTTTTCCAGGCCCAATGCGCCCATCATGCGCTGTACCCGTTCGGAGCCGAACAACCGCATCAGGTTATCTTCCAGTGACAGGAAGAACCGGGTTGAACCGGGATCCCCCTGGCGGCCCGAACGGCCACGCAGCTGGTTATCGATACGCCGGGATTCGTGCCGTTCCGAACCAATCACATGCAGACCACCCGCTTCGAGTACAGCATCATGGCGACGCTGCCAATCGGCGCGAATGGCCTCGATCTGTTCATCGGAAGGGTTATCAAGCTGAGCCACCTCGTTCTTCCAGCTACCGCCCAGCATGATGTCGGTACCGCGTCCCGCCATATTGGTGGCGATGGTCACCGTCCCCGGGCGCCCGGCCTGGGCGATGATATCTGCCTCACGTGCGTGTTGTTTGGCGTTGAGCACGTTATGCGGGACCTGTTGCTGACGCATCATGCCCGACAGTATCTCGGAACTTTCGATCGAGGCTGTGCCCACCAGCACCGGACGATTCTCGGCCATCTTCTCCTTGATGTCCTCGATGATCGCCTCGAACTTTTCGGTCGTGCTCATGTAGACCAGATCATTGAGATCCTTGCGCGCCATCGGCCGATTGGTAGGGATCACCAGAACATCGAGTCCATAAATCTGCTGAAACTCGAAGGCTTCGGTATCAGCAGTGCCGGTCATGCCGGAAAGCTTGTCGTAGAGTCGGAAGTAATTCTGGAATGTCGTCGAGGCGAGTGTCTGACTCTCTTTTTGCACCTCGACGCTTTCCTTCGCCTCGACTGCCTGATGTAATCCCTCCGACCAGCGCCGACCAGGCATGGAACGGCCGGTATGCTCATCAACAATGATCACTTCACCGTTGTTGACCACGTAATCGACATCGCGATGAAAGAGGTGCCTGGCCCGCAGTGCGGCATGAACATGATGCAGCAGGCCGAGGTTCTGCGCGGCATAAAGGGACTCGTTCTCATCAAGCAGATTTTCGCGCTGCATGACCATCTCGACCGACTGGTGGCCACGTTCGGTCAGCTCTACCTGCTTTTGCTTCTCATCCATGGTGAAGTCCCCGGACTCGGGGTCTTCTTCGTCTTCGCAGGGCTTGAGCTCACCCACCAGGCGATTGATGACATTATAAAGAGTGGTGTCTTCTTCAACCGGCCCGGAAATGATCAGAGGCGTACGCGCTTCATCAATCAGGATCGAGTCAACCTCATCAATGATGGCGTAGTGAAGAGTGCGCTGAACCTTGTCCTCGAGCGAAAACGCCATGTTGTCGCGCAGATAGTCGAAGCCAAACTCGTTGTTGGTGCCATAGGTAATATCCGAGCCATAGGCAGCACGCTTCTCTTCGGAGTTCTGGCCCGAATAGATCACCCCGACACTCAGGCCGAGAAATTCGTAGAGTGGCCGCATCCAGTCGGCGTCGCGACTCGCCAGATAGTCATTGACGGTAACGACATGCACTCCGAGCCCGGAGAGCGCATTAAGATACACCGCCAGGGTAGCGACAAGTGTCTTCCCCTCACCGGTCTTCATCTCGGCGATACGCCCCTCATGCAGAGCGATCCCGCCAATCATCTGCACATCGAACTGGCGCATGCCCATGACGCGCTGACTGGCTTCACGCACTGTCGCGAAAGCTTCGGGGAGCAGCTTGTCGAGGGTTTCACCCTGTGCCAGCCGATCACGGAACTGCTGCGTGCGGCCCTGCAGATCGGCGTCGCTCAACGCCTGAAGCTCGGTTTCCAGCGCATTGATGCGCGTCACCATCTTGCTCATGCGCTTGACTTCGCGCTCGTTCTTGCTGCCGACCAGTTTGCGTACCAGTGTGTTCAACATCGAAAAAATGTCCTGTAATGACGTGACTCGATTGCGTAAAGGAAGAGGGCCTTACGAAACGAGTGGCGGCCCACGACGGCACAGGCAGTCACTATCCGCCGTCATGGGCAGTAAATGCATGGCAGCAAGGCGCGGTGGAATCAGACGGCGCAGGGAAGTCGGCAAACGCCGCAGCGGGTATCCTCGGCGACGCTGCACTGCCCGACGGCGAGACACTGCCCGAATGGCCGCGGGTGTATGAAAGCAGATGCGAAACAGTCGATCAGTAACCAGCTCGGTACGAGCCTGCCCCAACCCGATAGGCAGCAGGCAGCCGATGAGCAATCCGGCAAGCCACCATCGGGATAGGGAATGACGACGCGTACGTATCGTGCCATCGGGCCGTGTCATACTGTCTTTGAAACCATCGGACATGGTAGATTGAGCGGAACCTGAATCTGGTGCAGCAAGCAAGCCCATGAGTATAAAGGCTAAAGCCGGACGCGCCCAGTCCGCAGCAAATCTGTTCAGTCATCGCGGCTCTCTGGCACCGCTGATTCGCACGGCACAATTGCTGGCCGAAGCGCAGCAGCACCTCGATGCCCACCTTCCTGAAGAGTTGCAGGGCCATGTCGCTGTGGGGGGATACCAGGATGGCCGACTGACTCTGATGACCGATCGCGCCGTCTGGCTGACATGGTTGCGTTTCGAACAGCGCCGGCTACTGTCACTGCTGCAGCAGATACGGGGGCTGGAAACCCTGCAGGGGCTGCAACTCAAGGTACGCCCCATTCGACCGCTCTATCAGCCGGTTCATCAGCCTCGCCATCTTCCTGCCGAAGCCGCCGAACAGCTGCGCCTTTGCGCCAGCGATACCAGTGATCGGAACCTTCGCCAAGCGCTGGAACGGCTTGCCAGTCATGGCGAACAGGATAACGATCCCTGATAAGTTCTGATCCCGACATGAAAAAGGCGCCGACATAATGCCGGCGCCTGGTGGCAAGCACAGAACCCATACAATGACTTACATGGCCATGGCAGGCTCGGAGTAGGAAATCGGAGAGGTTTCACGATCCTCGAATGTTACGATTTCCCAGGCATCCTGATGTTTGAGCAGTGCTCTGGCCAGCTGGTTATTCAGCCCGTGGCCAGACTTGAAGCCACGAAACTCACCAATCAGGCTATGTCCCAGCTGGTAGAGATCGCCGATGGCATCCAGCACCTTGTGGCGGACAAACTCATCCTCATAGCGCAAGCCGTCCTCATTGAGGATGCGGTACTCGTCAACCACGATGGCATTATCCAGACTACCGCCCAGTGCCAGGTTCTGAGAGCGCAGGAACTCAAGATCGCGCATGAAACCAAAGGTGCGTGCACGGCTGACCTCCTTCACGAAGGAAGTCGTGGAAAAATCCACACTGGTAGACTGCTTCTGGGATTCGAATACCGGGTGATCGAAATCGATCGTAAAACTGACCCTGAAGCCATCATAGGGCCGAAAGCTGGCCCACTTGTCCCCATCGTTGACCGTCAGCTCGCGCTTGATCCGAATAAAGCGCTTGGCAGCGTCCTGTTCGGCAATACCGGCAGACTGAATCAGAAATACAAAGGGGCCGGCACTGCCATCCATGATCGGCACTTCCGGCTCGCTCAGTTCAACATAAGCATTGTCGATACCGAGCCCGGCAAAGGCCGACATCAGATGCTCCACTGTCGCCACCCGCGCGCTGTTGACCGATAGAGCCGTGCACATGGTGGTATCCTGCACATTGTCCGGATGGGCGGGTACTTCAACCATTGGTTCCAGATCAGTGCGCACGAAAACAATCCCGGTATTAACGGGGGCCGGACGCAGGGTCAGATAGACCTTTTTGCCGGAATGCAGCCCGACACCGGTCGCCCGGATAATATTTTGAAGCGTTCTTTGACGGATCATAGGTTCGCTGCCACGCAGGAAAGCATTCAAACGAATGTTTGTATAATAACAGCTGGCTGGTGCAACAACAACGAACAGTGTTCGATATTCAGTGATTAATTGTTATTGCCATAAAAACTCGGGGCCCCGGCAACGGGGCCCCGCAGCACTGCATATACCACGCTTCAGTCAGCCTGACGCCGCAGGAAAGCCGGGATATCGAGATAGTCATCCAGCTCCTGAGACTTGCGCCGCTTGTCTCGAGAGGCCTGCTGCTCGCGTGCCTGCTCCTTTTCACGCTGCTGCTGGCGCGCGACGGCCGGCTGCTGGGACAGCTTGCGGTAATCCGCCTGCTCACCACGCACACTCTGCGTTTCACGCTGGCCGGAACGTTCCACTCGGCCATCGAGACCAGCGGCTACCACAGTGACCCGAAGTTCGTCGCTCATATCCATGTCGATGGCAGTGCCTACCACAATGGTCGCGTCCTGAGAGGCGAACTCCTGAACTGTGGCACCAACGTCATTGAATTCGCCAATCGACAGATCAGGGCCTGCCGTAATATTGACCAGAATGCCGCGCGCGCCGTTGAGATCGATATCCTCGAGCAATGGACTGCGAATGGCCTTCTCGGCAGCTTCCCGGGCCCGGTTTTCGCCGGTTGCAGAGCCAGTACCCATCATCGCCATGCCCATCTCGGACATGACAGTGCGCACGTCGGCAAAGTCGACGTTAATGATGCCCGGAGAAGTAATCAGCTCGGCAATGCCCTGTACGGCACCAAGCAATACATCATTGGCTGCACTGAAAGCGGTCAACAGGCTGGCATTCTTGCCCAGCACCGTTAGCAGCTTCTCATTGGGGATGGTAATCAGCGAATCAACGTGCTCGGAGAGCTCTTTCATGCCCTCTTCGGCAGCACGCTGGCGCTTGGGCCCCTCGAACGGGAACGGTCGTGTCACCACCGCTACGGTCAGGATGCCCAGTTCCTTGGCGACCTGGGCCACCACGGGGGCGCCGCCAGTACCGGTGCCACCCCCCATGCCGGCGGTAATAAAGACCATGTCCGCGCCATTGAGCAGCTCGGAAATACGCTCACGGTCTTCCATGGCCGCCTGACGGCCGACTTCGGGATTGGCACCAGCCCCAAGCCCCTTGGTAATTTCGCTGCCCAACTGCAGTACCGTTTTGGCAGCAACTCGCTTGAGGGCCTGCGCATCGGTGTTCGCGCAGATGAATTCAACGCCCTCGATATTACTCTCGACCATATGGTTGACGGCATTACCGCCGCCGCCGCCAACGCCGATCACCTTGATAACTGCGCTGCTGGAGGGTGCGTTATCTACCAGCTCAAACATAATACCCATCTCCCGGATCGCGCATGACGCGACCTCATCAGAAATTTCCCCTGAACCAGCCCCGGATTCGCGACAGTGCCGAAGGCAGGGAATCCGTCATGTGGCGCTCGGAGTGACCGCGTCGAGAATGCTCATCCCCGCGCGACTGGGTAATTCCACGCGAGTGTGATGCGTTGTTCATGCCGTAGAGTAACAAACCCACCCCCGTGGAATAAATCGGATTGCGAACCACATCCGCCAGACCGCGCACATTCTGCGGGCAGGCGATGCGGACCGGCATATGGAATATTTCCTCTGCCAGTTCTCCGACCCCTTCCATTCGCGAGGTCCCTCCAGTCAGCACGATACCGGCTGCCACCAGATCCTCATAGCCGCTTCGACGCAGCTCTTCGCGCACCAGGGTAAACAGTTCTTCGTAACGCGGTTCAACCACCTGAGCAAGCGCCTGCCGGGAAAGATCCCGAGCCGGGCGATCTCCAACACTGGGCACCTTGATCAGTTCATCACTGCTGGCCATCTGTGTCAGTGCACAGGCGTATTTGACCTTGATGTCCTCTGCATACTGGGTAGGGGTGCGCAAGGCCATGGCAATGTCATTGGTCACCTGATCCCCTGCAATGGGGATAACAGCCGTATGACGAATGGCCCCCTCGGTAAAGACCGCGATATCGGTAGTACCTCCCCCGATATCAACCATGCACACACCCAGTTCCCGTTCGTCTTCGGTCAGCACGGCGTGGCTCGAAGCCAGTTGTTCGAGGATGATGTCATCCACTTCAAGACCGCAACGACGAACACATTTTTCTATGTTCTGAACTGCGTTGAGAGCAGCAGTAACCAGATGCACCCGAGCCTCGAGGCGCACACCGGACATGCCCAGTGGCTCACGAATACCCTCCTGGGCATCAATGGCATACTCCTGCGGCAGCACATGAAGAATACGCTGCCCTTCCATGATGGCCCGGGCACGGGCGGAATCGATGACCCTGTCAATATCCGAAGGCGTCACCTCACGTTCCTTGATCGCCACGACGCCATCGGAGTTCATGGAGCTGATGTGACTACCGGCAATGCCGACAAAAACGGAATGAATATCGCAGCCTGCCATCAGCTCGGCTTCTTCGACCGCACGCTGAATGGATTGCACGGTAGATTCAATATTGATCACCACACCCTTTTTCATTCCACGTGAGGGATGTGAGCCAATACCGGCGATCTCTATACCGCCATCATCGGTCGGTTGACCGACAATCGCCACGACCTTGGACGTTCCGATATCCAGCCCGACGACCATATTGGAAGCGTTGGATTGTCCTGCCATAGGTCGGGCCTACTCCTATTGATCAATCATTTCGAAAACGTGCATCAGACTTCCCATTGTCGTCCACGAATTACCGCAATGACATTGACGCAGGGACGTAAAAAGATTTTCCGAGAATACGGCCATTTGCCCTCGAAAGAAATACCTGTATGGCTCCCAACACATAAAGTTACAGCTGTTGCCAACCGTTAATTGCCATGAGTGTCATTGAGCATTGTTATCAGCATCGTCAACAGGGGCACTCTGACCATGCCAGGCAACGGCCAGGCCATTGGGATAGCGCAAATCAAGGTAACGAATATCGTCGGCTCGCTTCTTCAACCCTCGTTGCCATGCTGTCATGAAACGCAGAATGCGCTCATCACTGTCAGTGCGGCCTACCATGACCCAAAAGCTGTCATTAATCTGAAAACGCCATGCCCCACGCGCCTCGAGACGCAGCTGGGTAATCTGCACATCCAGAGGTGAGAGGGTCTTTTTCAACTGATCAAACCACGCCAGAACCTCGGGGCCACTTCCCCTGGGGCCGGCAAGATTGGGAAGGTCTCCTACCTGCCGTATCGGTCCAGCCCTGAAGGGATTACCTTCTGTATTGAGCAGCGAATCGTCATTCCACCAGGCCACGGGGCGCTGTTCATAAAGCTCGAAAGTCAGTGCATTCGGCCAGCGCCGGGTGACCCGGGCATCCCGAATCCAGGGAATCGCCCTGGCACCTCGACGCATTTGATCAAGATCCACTGACAACCAGGTCTGCCCCTGGATCAGAGGAGTAAGACGCTGTTGCAGATAGCGCGCTGAAACGTGATGCAAATCGCCACGGATCGACACCCGCTCGATCGGCGTATCCAGCCACAACCAGAGCGTACGCCCGCCTGCGCCAAGCAGCGCAATAATGAGAATCAGCCCCAGCAGGCGATTGGATGTACTACTCGCCATTGGGCAGTCCACCGGCATGATACGCGATCAGGATCGCCCTCCCCTGCCTGGAGTGACATCGCAACATCGCTGCTGTCATGCCAGCTCCAGACGCTCGAGATCGAGTTCGCAACCGGCCAGCGCAGCGCTGATCCCGCTGATGTCTCCAGCTCCCTGGGTGACCAGAATATCGCCCGGCAGCAGCACATTACCCAGTAGGGTAGCCAACGCCTGGCGACTCTCAACAAACAGTGGATCGACCTGACCACGCTGTCGAATCGAACCGGCCAGGGTACGGCTATCAGCTCCTTTCAGCGGCGTTTCTCCGGCACTGTAGACATCCAGCAACAGCAGAGTATCCACGCCGGAGAGTACACGCACGAAATCTTCGAACAGATCATGGGTGCGGGAATAGCGGTGCGGTTGATAAAGCATTACCAGTCGGCGCTGCGGCCAACCGGCACGAATGGCTCGAATCACCATATCCACTTCTCGCGGATGGTGACCATAATCATCCACCAGCATGACCGGCTCACTGACAGCATGCTCCCCGCGAGAAGTAGCATGGCTGCCGGAAAGTGAGAAATGTCCCTGCACCTGAAAGCGGCGGCCTACACCGGCAAAGCTCGCCAGTGCTCTGATAATGGCGGCATCAGCCACGCCGGCATCGGTGGCGACCGCTACTGCAGCCAACGCATTGAGCGCATTATGCTCACCCGGCATGTTCAAACGAATTTCCAATGGTGCGTGCCCAGGGGGGCGGCGAGCCGTAAAGCTGACTTCACCCCCCTGCTGACGGAAATTCTCAAGACGATAGTCCGCCTGGTCATCGAAACCATAGGTCACGAACTGACGCTGCACCCTGGGCAGCAACGCACGCACTATAGGGTCATCGAGACAGAGAATCGCCAAACCATAGAACGGCAGGTTATGAAGGAATTCCAGGAAGGTATCCTGCAGCCGAACAAAATCACCTTCATAGGTGCCCATGTGATCGGCATCGATATTGGTCACAACGGCCATCATGGGCTGAAGATGAAGAAATGAGGCATCCGATTCATCGGCCTCGGCTACCAGATATTCACCCTCCCCCAGACGGGCGTTGGTCCCGGCACTGGTCAGGCGCCCACCGATAACGAAGGTCGGATCCAGTCCACCCTCAGCGAGCAGAGTCGCGGTCAGACTGGTTGTTGTGGTCTTGCCATGCGTGCCGGCCACGGCAATCCCGTTACGAAAGCGCATCAGTTCCGCCAGCATTTCAGCGCGCCGAACCAACGGCACACGATGTTCACGCGCCCAGTTCACTTCGGGATTGGAAGTATCAATGGCACTGGACACCACAACCACATCGGCATCGACGACATTTTCGGCACGATGACCGATGGTGACCCGAACACCACATTGACGTAGATGAGCTGTTACCGGCGACTCCTTCAGATCACTGCCACTGACCCGAAAACCCTGATTGCACAATACTTCTGCGATGCCGCACATTCCCGCGCCACCGATGCCGACGAAATGAATGCCTCTGATGCGGCGCATACCGCTGCGGGCATGGGTCTCAATGCTCAAAGCCTATCTCCATACAGCCGCGGGTCATGATCGTTACCGCCTCCAATTGGGCTTTGTCGCGCGCCCGATGAGCCATACTGGCCAGAACCGATGGACACAACAGCTCCACCAGCAGGGCATACAATGCTTCTACACTCATATCCCGCTGCTGGATGAGTCGTGCACCACCACCGTCAACCAGATACCTTGCATTGGTGGTCTGATGATCATCCACCGCATGAGGAAAGGGCACCAGCAATGCAGGCTTACCGGCCGCTGCCAGCTCCGTCACCGTAAGCGCCCCGCTGCGGCAAATCACCAGATCGGCCCAGTCATAACACGCCGCCATATCCTCGATGAAGGCACTGACCTCTGCCTCAACCCCGAATGCGTCATAGCGTTCGCGGGTGGCTTCCTCCTTGTTGCGACCCGCCTGATGACGGATCACCGGGCGTATTTCAGGCGCAAACCGTGCTATTGCTTCGGGCAGGCGTTCATTCAACGCCACCGCTCCAAGCGAGCCCCCCATGACCAGAACATGCAACGGCCGGTTGTCCAGGTCGTGGCGTTCGCGCGGATGCTCACCTACAGCAGCAATCTCGGGACGTACCGGATTACCGATCACCTCGGGCGTCACTGCCGATGGAAAGGCACCCGGGAAGGCGGCATAAACCCGCTGTGCCAGACGTGCCAGGCAACGGTTGGTCATGCCTGCTACAGCATTCTGTTCATGAATGATCAACGGAACCCCGACCAATCGAGCAGCCAGCCCACCCGGCCCACTGGCAAATCCGCCCAATCCGACTACCAATCGAACATCCAGTTTCCGGATCAGTCGTCTCGCTTCCAGCACCGCCCTGCCCAGCCGTAATGGGGCCTTGAGCCAGCCGGCCACACCATTGCCACGCAGCCCCGACACGCTGACATGATGCAGCGGTATTTCCGCTTTCGGTACCAGGGTATTTTCAATTCCACGAGGCGTACCCAGCCAGTGCACCTCAACGCCTTCAGCCTGCAACGCCCTTGCAAGACTCAGTGCCGGTACGACATGGCCTCCCGTCCCCCCGGCCATGATCAGCACGCGCTGCGGTTCTGCTGCCGTGGTCATGATGCCCCCTCGGAAACGCTACGCTGCTGACGTTTCCGTGAAGCACGTCGACGGCCACGGTTTTCACCATCCACACGCAATAACAGCCCTGCCATTGCACCACTGATCATCAGGCTCGACCCGCCATAGCTCAATAGCGGCAGGGTCAATCCCTTGGTAGGCAGGATGCCGGCGTTGACTGCAATATTGATAAAGGCCTGCCCCCCGATGATCAATGAAAAGCCGTAACAGACATAAGCGGCAAAAAGCTGACCATTTTCCTCGGCGACCCGACCGACCCTGAAACCGCGATAAACCAGTAGTGCGAACAGTGCAACCACGGTCAGCGACCCCAGCATTCCCAGCTCTTCGGCCAGCACAGAGAATACGAAGTCGGTATGAGCCTCGGGCAGAAAGAACAGTTTCTGTACGCTATTACCCAACCCCAGACCGGTCCAGCCACCTCGACCAAAGGCAATCAGTGCCTGGGTGAGCTGATAGCCCGAGCTGTACTGATTCGCCCAGGGATCCAGAAAGCTGGTAATACGCTGCATGCGATAGGGTTCGGAAATGGCCATGAAGGCCCCCAGTGCAATCACCACTACCGAGAGCAGCAGAAAACGCCATAGTGACGCACCCGCCAACAGCAACATGCCCATGGCAGTGGCCAGCAGCACTACTGTAGTGCCGTAATCAGGCTCGAGGATCAGCAGCGCCCCCAGCGCAAGGGTGATCGACAGTGGTGCCAGAAACCCCCACCAGCTTCGTCGCAACCGGGTCAGGTGACGCTCCATGTAGCCGGCGACATAGATCACCATGCAGAACTTGGCCACTTCGGAAGGCTGTATATTGACCGGTCCAAGTGGTATCCAGCGGCGACTGCCATTGACCTCATGCCCGATCACCAGCACCACAGCCAGCAGAATCATGGCCAGCATCAGCAGCGCCGGCCCATTGCTGCGCCAGAGGGTGACAGGGAAACGCATGACGGTAAGCGCTACCAGTACACTCGCCAACACGAAAATACCGTGTCGGATACTGAAGTACCATGGATTGCCGGTCTGGCTGCTGGCGATCTCGGTCGAGGCAGAGGTCACCATGATCCAGCCTATGATAGGCAGGGCAATCAGTGGCAGTAACAGCCAACTGTCCAGCATATGGTGATCGGTAGATAAACGCTCCGACCAGGCGCGATCACCGGGCCGCAGAATCGACTTCATCGGACGTCTCCAGCGGACAGTTCGGGACGGGAAGACAGCCAGGCTCTGAAAGCCTCGCCACGAGCGATGTAGCTGGTGAACTGATCAAGACTGGCGCAGGCCGGCGACAGCAGCACCGCATCGCCCGCTTTTGCCTGTTGCCAGGCCTGCTCCATGGCTTCGTCCAGAGTCGCCACTTCAAGCACTGTCACCTGATCTGCAAGGGTATCGGCCATTAATGCGGCATCCCGACCGAACAGGATGGCGAGTCGACCATATTGCGCCATCACCGGTCCCAGAGGTGTGAAATCGGCCCCCTTTCCCACGCCGCCAGCCAACAGGATCAGGCGCCCTGACAGCGACGAACCGATCCCTTCAATGGCCGCCAGAGTCGCACCAACATTGGTGCCCTTGGAATCATTGATCCACTGGATGCCCTCATGCTCGACGACCCGTTCAGCGCGATGAGGCAAACCGGTAAAGCGATGCAGGACATGTCGCATTGCTTCAATGGCCCATCCGGCACGCGCGCCAATGGCCAGCGCCGCCAGCGCGTTGGCCAGATTATGACGACCCGGCATGCCGACTTCAGCAACGGGCATGATCGGCTCATCGCCATGACAGATCATCAACGCATCAAAACAGCGCAGGCCCCATTGTTCGGACGCCGGGGCAGCCAGAGTAAAGCTTGTATGGTCAGGTACCAACACGCCTGGAGTGGTCGCCGTATCATCCGCGTTATAAACGGCATGACCTGCCCCTTCGAAGATACGCTGCTTCGCATGGGCGTAGCCTGACAACCCGTCATGACGATCGAGATGGTCCTCGCTGAGGTTGAGATGACAGGCGATGTCCGCTCTCAATTGCGCGGTAGTTTCAAGCTGAAAGGAGGAGAGCTCCAGCACCATGACTTCGGCGTCGGGCGCCTCTCGCAGCAGATCGAGTGCCGGTGTGCCGAGGTTGCCACCGACCGCAGTCCTGCACCCTGCCTCGCGAGCCATCTCCCCAACCAGAGTGGTAACCGTGGACTTCGCATTGGAGCCGGTAATGGCAATCAGCAGCGGCGGCGCGGTCATGTTATCCAGCGCCCGCCGTAACAGCGTCATTTCACCGATGAGTCGATCGCGAATGCACGACAGGGCCGGCATACGAGGATCAACGCCGGGACTCAGCACAACCTCACGAAATCGTGCCATATCGAGCCGCTCCAGCGGACCGCAGTGAACGGCAACCCCGGGAAGCGCTGCTTTCAGCTCACCCAGCGCGGGTGGCACATCACGCGTATCGGCAATCTCGAACGGTTGTCGCAGATGGTGCAGGTGACGGGCAATGGCACGTCCGGAGAGGCCTGTCCCGATGACCAGTACCGGCGCGTCAGCGGTGCCTGTCATGACCTCATCATTCATGTCAGCGAATCTTCAGTGTCGACAGACCAAGCAGCACCAGGACTACTGTTACGATCCAGAAGCGCACGATTACGCGCGGTTCCGGCCAGCCCTTGAGCTCGAAGTGATGATGCAACGGGGCCATGCGAAAGACACGCCGACCGGTCATCTTGTAGAAACCGACCTGAATCATCACGGAAAGGGTTTCCATGACAAAGACTCCACCCATGATGAATAGCACGATCTCCTGACGAACGACCACGGCCACAACGCCCAACGCAGCCCCCAGAGCCAGCGCCCCGACATCTCCCATGAAGACCTGCGCCGGATAGGTATTGAACCAGAGAAAACCCAGTCCGGCCCCCATGATGGCACCACAGAAAACGGCCATTTCTCCTGCGCCCATCACGAAAGGAATATGCAGATATTCAGCGAATCGGGCATTACCGCTGGCATAGGCGAATACTGCCAGTCCCATGGCAACCAGCACGGTCGGCATGATCGCCAGACCATCAAGCCCGTCGGTCAGATTGACTGCATTGGAGCTCCCGACAATGACCAGATAGGTCAGCAGGATATAACCCAGACCCAGCTGGATCACGATCCCCTTGAAAAACGGCGCAATCAGACTCGTTTCCACTGGTGCTGCCGCAGTGAAATAGAGAATAACGGCAGCCACAAAGCCAATGGCGGATTGCCAGAAATATTTCCATTTTGCCGGCAGACCTCGAGGGTTCTTCTCGACAACCTTGCGATAATCATCAACCCAGCCAATGGCCCCGAAGCCCAGCGTCACCAACAGCACCAGCCAGATATAGTGGCTGGCCAGATCACCCCAGAGCAGTGTCGAGATAGCGATCGAAATCAGGATCATGGCGCCGCCCATGGTGGGCGTGCCTGCCTTGGAAAGATGTGATTGCGGACCGTTATCGCGGATAGCCTGACCAATCTGACGCTCGACCAATCGCCTGATCATCCAGGGGCCGATGATCAGACACAGCAACAGGGCTGTCAGCGTCGCCAGCACCATGCGCAGCGTCAGATAACCGAAAACGTTGAAGGCATCCTGGAAATTTGCCAGTAACTCGGCAATGAATAGCAGCATCTAAAGCGTTCACCTGATTATGTCGGTTCGAAGCGCGCTCACCAGACGATCCATGCCGGCACTGAGCGATCCCTTGATCAGGACACTGGCGCCTTCGGGTAGCCTTTCCCGAACGAACTCCGCCAGCGTCGACCACTGTTCAAAGTGGTGCCCCCCCTCACCAAAGGCCTCGCAGGCAGCACGTGCCGGCTCACCTACGGTCCCCATTACATCGATACCCAGCGCCCTGGCATGTTCACCGATCTCGCGATGCGCACTTTCACTGTAATCGCCCAGCTCACCCATCGCCCCCAACAGGCACCAGCGAGGGCCAGGGAGATCGGTCAGAGCCTCCAGGGCGGCCCTGACGGCGCCAGGATTGGCGTTATAGCTGTCATCCACCAGGCGACTGTTGTGTGGACCTGGCACCACGACCATACGTCTATTGACGGCCTCGGCACTTTCCAATCCCTGTTGCATGAGTATGGGGTCAATGCCCAGCGCATGAGCGACCGCAGCCGCGGCCAGCGCATTGAGCACGTTATGCCGCCCCATGAGCGTCAACTGTATGCGACCGCAATCCTGCCCATCGATAAAGAGCGTAAAAGCATATCGCCCCAGCGCATCACAGGCCATATCGCTGGCATATACCCGAGCGCGATCATCGAAGCCGAAATCGATGATCGTTGCTTCACCTGCCAACTGCTGCCAGATCGGGAAAAATCGATCATCACGATTCAATACCGCCACACCTCGAGTTCCCAGTCCGGCAAGAATCTCGCCCTTGGCCTGGGCAATATACCCCAACCCTCCGAACTCACCGACATGGGCGCCGGTCACATTGGTAATGACCGCCACATCAGGCCGCGTCAGAGCGGTGGTCCAGGCGATTTCACCCGAATGATTGGCGCCCAGTTCCAGCACCGCCCGCTGATGGCAGGATTTCAGTTCCAGCAGGGTCAGCGGTACACCAATATCGTTGTTGAGGTTGGCGCGAGTCATGTGAGTCGCACCGGCCAGCTGTAAAATGGCGCCGGTGAGAGCACGTACCGTGGTTTTGCCACTGTTACCGGTAATGGCGACCAGTTCCCTCCCCCAGTGGCGTCGCCGGGCAGCGCCCAGCATCCCCAAAGCGAGCCGGGTATCGGGTACGACCAGCTGTGGCAGATCGCTGATATGGTCATCGCGCCTATCCACGATCGCTGCCGAAGCCCCTCGCTCGAAAGCGGTCTGTAAAAACGCGTGACCATCGAACCGTTCACCGCGAAGAGCGAGGAACAGATCCCCCCGATCGAGTTGACGGGTATCGGTAATGATGCGCTCGATCACTTGCTCACCTGCCCCGTCGGGCACATCAGCACCCAGCGCAGTGGCCACTTCAGCAAGTGTGTTCAGACCGGTGTCGTTATCCATGCTGCTTTCGCTCATCGGCTGATGCCGAGTGCCAGAACTCGTTGACCACCTCCAGATCACTGAAAGGGTGTCGTACCCCTGCGATCTCCTGCCAGGTTTCATGCCCCTTGCCTGCAATCAGCACGACGTCTTCAGGGGCAGCCCGAGACAATACCGTGTGAATCGCCTGTCGACGATCACCAATTTCAAGCGCCTTGTCGGGATTCTGCAGCCCTTCCAGCATGGTCCGGCGAATATCCGCCGGGGACTCACTACGCGGATTGTCATCAGTAATAACCACATGATCGGCGAGCCGTTCGGCACAGGCAGCCATCAGCGCCCGCTTGCCGTCATCGCGATCTCCGCCACACCCTACAAGGCACCACAGCTGGCCACGGGCATGAGGACGCAGTGCTATCAACGCCTTTTCGAGTGCATCCGGCGTATGCGCGTAATCCACGACTGCCACCGGGGAATCGGGCACACTCAGACGCTGCATGCGGCCAGGCACTGGCGTCAATTGAGGCAGTACCGTTTCCAGCGCGGCCAGCGGCACTCCAAGACCATGAAGCGTAGCCGCTGCAAGCAATGCATTATCCAGATTGAAGCGTCCCATCAGAGGCAATGAAAGCTGCCACTCGCCTTCTGGTGTCACGACTTCGGCATGCAGTCCTGTCTCGTGCGGGTGCCAGCTGCGAATCCGGAAATCGGCGTTATCATTACTGCCCACCCGGAGAATACGCACGCCATCACCAACACCAGCCAGCATCAGCCCTGATAGCGGATCATCGCCATTGACCACCGCCAGTTCCAACTCCTCGCGCTGAAACAACCGGGCCTTGGCAGCCGCATAGGCCGCCATGCTGCGGTGATAATCAAGATGATCACGGCTGAGATTGGTAAACACCGCGGCACGCAACCGACAGCCTGAAAGTCGTTGCTGATCAAGCGCATGCGAGGAAGCCTCCAATGCAACCCGGGTCGCGCCCTGATCGGCCAGCCGGCGCAGTGTTGCCTGCAATGCAATCGCATCCGGCGTGGTCAAACCGGCTTCTCCCAGCTTGCCCGGGCGCCCCGCCCCCAGCGTACCGATCACACCAGCAGGCCGATCGAGCAGCTCCGACAGTACGGCGATATAGTGCGTTACCGAGCTCTTGCCATTGGTACCGGTCACCCCGATCTGTTCGAGTTCACAGGGAACTTCACAGGCCAGTGCCGCCAACCGACCAAGCTGGGCGTCCAATCCTTCGATAACTGCAATGGTCTCGTCACTGAGCGGCCAGGGCGCATGGGCCAATATCAGTTCAGCACCGTTCTCCAGCGCCTGAAGAATATAATCACGCCCATCGACCCGGGTCCCGGGGATGGCCACGAATACATCTCCCGGCTCAACCCGCCGCGAGTCCAGCCGAAGTCGGGCGGTGGGGCCAAGCGAAGGCCAGGTCCGCTCCGGCCACAGGCTCACCAGCGCTCGCTCGAGCGCGCTACCGGTTTGGACTGCAGTCATTTCAGGGTACCTCCTTTGCACCGGCTGCCTTTGCTGCCTTGACCCGTTCCTTCGGCGACCGCCAATCGGTGCGGGTCTGTTCATCCGGGGGCACATCCAGCATGCGCAGCGCCTTGCCGGCGACCCGCGAAAAGATCGGAGCCGCCACCAACCCCCCGTAATACTCCTCTCCCTTGGGATCGTCGATGGAGATTACGGTAATGATGCGCGGGTTGCTGACCGGAGCGATGCCGACAAAATTGGAACGGTAGGCTTCAGTCTGATAACCGGAATCTCCCACCTTGCGAACCGTGCCGGTCTTGCCGGCAATCCGATAACCATCGACCCGGGCACGCGAGCCACCACCATAGGGGCCCACGACGGTTTCCATCATTTTCAATACCTGATGGGCCGTCTTCGGGGAGACCAGTTGCTGCCCCTTTGGCGACTTGTCGATCTTGAGCAGGGAGGGTGGCACGCGGCGACCATCATTGGTAATCGTGGTGTACGCACTGGCCAGCTGCAGGGCCGATACCGAAACACCATAGCCATAGGCCATGGTCGCCCGCTTGGCCTTGGACCAGTTGTAGGGCGCAGGCAGGCTGCCCGACGCTTCACCCGGGAAGCCAAGCTGGGGTGACTGACCCAGATGCATTTTGTTGTACATGTTCCAGATGGTGTCCTCGGGCAGCGCCAAGGCCAGGTGAGTCATACCGATATTGGAGGACTTGGTGATAACGCCGGTCAGCGTCAGCATGCCGAAGTTGCGGACGTCACGGATGGTATAGCCATCCACCATCATCCAGCCGGGATTGGTATCGATCAGACTTTGGGGCGTGTACTTGCCATTGTGAAGTATCGCCGTCATAGCCAGCGGCTTCATCACTGAGCCGGGTTCAAAAGCATCGGTGATACCCCGGGCCCTCAACCCCGCAACATTCATGTTGGCGCGATTATTGGGGTTGTAGGAGGGAGAACTGGCCATGGCGAGCACCTCACCGGTGTGGGCATCCATCATGACCAGCGTACCGGCCTCGGCATGGTGCTCCTGCACCGCGGCCTTGAGCTCACGATAGGCCATGTACTGAATGCGCAGATTCAGCGCGAGTTTGAGCTCCCCGCCGGGGTGTGGCTCCTTGATCAGATGCAGATCCCGCACCAGATGGCCACGCCGATCCTTGAGCACCCGACGCTGGCCTGGGGAACCAGTCAGGTAGCGATCATAGGCCAGCTCCAGCCCTTCCTGGCCATGATCATCGATATTCGTGATACCGATCAGTTGGGCAACCACCTCACCTGCCGGGTAATAGCGCTTGTATTCATGGCGCCCGTAAACGCCGGGAATGTCCATGTCCAGCACCTTGTTGGCCGGCTGAGGCGTCACTTCGCGCCGAAGATACATGAACTCCTTGTCGCGATAGCGATTGACGCGATCAATGAACTTCGAGGCAGGTTCCCCCAGGGCCTGAGCCAGGCGGGTGAGCTGCACCGGATCCCTGGGTAATTGCTGAGGATTGGCCCACAGAGTGATAACCGGCGTCGATACTGCCAGAGGACTGCCCTCGCTATCGACGATCATCCCACGGTGAGCATCGATCTCTTCGGTGCGCAGTGTTCGCGCATCACCCTGTCCCTGCAGGAACTGGTGGTCCAGCACCTGCAAATAGACAATACGCCCGGCCAGCACCAGCATTCCCAGCAACACCAGAGCCACCATGACGCGAAAGCGCCACACGGGTGCCGCACTGACATGGCTGGCAGCCGACCGGGACTGGCGGGGCTCACCACTCTGACCACGACGCTCATTAACGCCACGACGCCTGGGTGTATTGCCTTCGCTCATGGACGCATGACCCGAGTGTTATCAACGTCCGGCACATGCATGGACAACCGATCACGCGCCAGATTCTCGATACGCGATGGCGTGGACCAGGTACTCTCTTCCAGCAACAGTCGACTCCAGGTGGCCTGCAACTGATCGTGACGACGCTCCATGTGCTGTAACCGCGAGTACTGTACTCGGGTCAGGTGAGCACTGGCGATGGCTGCCAGCGCACTGAGCACGACCGCCAATAACAACACGCCAATTACGACATGACCGGTTCTGAACCGAAAATGGAATGGCCAGCGCCCCCAGCGAGAGCCGGAGCGTCGATTACGAGAAGAGACAGCAGATCGAGCCGAGCGTTCGGTCATGATCGCTCCGTCTCCAGTTTGCGTGCGACTCGCATGACAGCACTGCGCGCGCGTGGATTTTCCGCGACTTCTTCCTCATTCGGATAACGGGCTCGCCCAACCGGCTCGAGACGACGGTCAAGCTGATCCTCACGCAAGGGCAGCCCCCGTGGCAGATGGGCATCGCCCCTGGACTGGTCACGGATGAAGCGCTTGACCAGCCGATCTTCCAGCGAATGAAAACTGATGACCACCAGATGACCACCAGGCGCCAGCGCTTCGAGCGCTGCTGTCAGCGCTTGCTCAAGCTGTCCCAACTCATCATTGATGTGAATACGAATGGCCTGAAAGGCCCGGGTAGCCGGATGACGCCCCTTCTCCCAGGCAGGATGCGCTGCCTTGAGCAGCTCCGCCAATTCAACGGTTCGGGTAATGGGAGATTGCTGACGTCGCTCAACCACCGCCCTTGCCAGTCGCCGGGCAAAACGCTCTTCCCCGAGGCGTTTGAAAACATCGGCAATCTCTCGCTCACCGGCACGCCCCAGCCACTGCGCGGCGCTTTCGCCGCTATCCGGATCCATGCGCATATCCAGCGGTCCATCGCGCATGAAGCTGAAACCACGACTGCCGTCATCAAGCTGTGGTGACGAGACACCGATATCCAGCAGGACACCGGCCAGCTTCCCGTGAACGTCATGACGGCGAGCTGCCTCTGTCAACTGAGCAAAGGAAGTACGTTCAATGACAAAGCGGGCGTCATCAATATCGGCTGCGGCTGCACAGGCCTCGGGGTCGCGATCGAGCGCCAGCAGACGCCCTTCGGAAGCCAGGCGGGAGAGGATGGCACGACTGTGGCCACCACGACCAAAGGTGCCATCAAGATAGGCGCCGCGAGGGTCATGAATCAGCGCATCCACCGCACCTTCAAGCAGGACACTGGCATGCGCGCGTGCCTGGTCGGCGCGTGGCTGTCGGGACATGAACGACTCGCGAGCTGTAAAAACGTAATGCCTGTAAATAGGTGGGAGTCGGCCTGTAAGCCGGGTTCTGTCAAGAACAGTCATTCCTCTGGGACATTCGTCACCGAATGCCTCAAGCAACCTACCCGAACCCGGTGCGGGCCACACCATGGGGTTCCTATTCGGTCTTGCTCCGGATGGGGTTTACCTTGCCACGACCTGTTACCAGGCGCGCGGTGCGCTCTTACCGCACCCTTTCACCCTTGCCGTCAGCGCTGTGCGCTGCTTGGGCGGTCTACTCTCTGCTGCACTTTCCGTCGGCTCGCGCCGCCCAGGGGTTACCTGGCATCCTGCCCTGTGGAGCCCGGACTTTCCTCCCCCGAATTCAGAAGAATTCGGCAGCGACTGTCCGGCCAACTCCCAGGCGCGCAAGAATATCAGTGCCTGCACGCCTGTCCAAGAGGATAACCCATTTTATTACGCCGCCTCACAAGCGGGCTGCAATAATTACAGAATGTCACACACTACCTTCGCGTAGCGTCAGCACTCGCTGATACCACTCCCCCTTGCGCCCTCCCATCAATCGGGAGGCGATGGCCGCCGCCTGTTTGCTGCCCACGCCTTCATCCAGCAGGGTCATCAGCAGTTGCTCCGCTTCCAGTGAAGCGTGCTCCTCATGTTTCCTTTCCGGGGCCGGCGCCACCATGACCACGAACTCACCCCGAGTCTGATTGTCATCGGACGCCATATGCTGCTGGAGCTGAAAAGCGCTTCCGACAAGAAAGGTTTCAAAGGTCTTGGTCAGCTCACGCGCCACAACCACCTCTCGCTCGCCGAAGATTGCCGCAATATCTTCCAGCAGCGCCACAATCCGATGGGGTGCCTCATAAAAGACCAGTGTGGCGGTCATGCCGGACAGCGCATTCAAGCGGTTGCGCCGCGTGCCGGAACGTGCCGGCAGAAAGCCCTCGAAAAGAAAGCGATCCGTCGGCAGGCCCGCGGCAGATAGTGCTGTTACCAACGCACATGGCCCGGGTATTGGCACCACTCGCAAACCGGCATCACGCAGGGCACGTACCACCCGATATCCCGGATCGGAGATCAGGGGCGTACCGGCATCACTGATCAGAGCCACTTGCTGACCAGCAGCCACAATCTCCCTGAGCTTTTCGACGCGCGCTGCTTCATTGTGGTCATGCAACGACATCAGACTCACCTGCAGTCCCAGATGGGAGAGCAGCCGCGAGCTATGCCGCGTATCCTCGGCAGCGACAAGATCCACCTGTCCGAGTACCTCGACCGCACGCGCAGAAAGATCATCGAGGTTACCAATCGGTGTGGCAACCACGTACAATGCGCCCTCACCAGGTTCAGACATGGTTGGCTTCCCGAGTTGAAGTGACTGAAAAAGAGCCTGATGGCAACGGACGTATCAGGATGCGCCCGAGACGAACCGACCCTGTCCGCGCTTGTGTGGTCAGGACAGGACGGCGGCCCCGCCGCCAAGGACAAGGCAGACAAGGGGAAACGACCCATGCGCACCTCGCTGCGACGCCTGGCCGGCGTCATGCTGGCAACCCTGCTGCTGGCCGGTTGCGCCAGCACCTCCTCGATCGTGGATCGTTTCAATGGACCATCGGCTGACACGCTTCTTCAGCAGGCACGCCAGCAACAGGGTGCTCAGGCTGCTGCCACTCGGCTACAGGCGGCGCAGATTCTAGCACGCCAGGGCGATAACGCGCAGGCGTTGCGCGTGGCCAACGAGCTTGATCGGCAACAGCTCGATAACAGCAAGCGCATTGAGTGGGCACTACTCACTTCCCGTATCGCTCTTGATCAGGAAGATCCGGGCAGCGCTCTGAAGGCGACATCACTGCTGGATGAGATCGGTTCTGCCATCAATGTTGATGATCGCAATACGCTACGTCAGCGACGCGGTCTGGCGCAGGCCATGCAGGGCGATGCCCGCTCGGCGGCCATGACACTGATCAGACTTCAGCAGGACACCGACAATACAGCGCTCAACGATACCATCTGGCAGCAGCTCTCTCGTCTGGATGCACGCCAGCTTGGCGAACTGGCCGAACAGGGCGGCCCGCTGGCCCGAGGCTGGGTCGAATTGGCTCAGCTACGACGCAGTCGCAGTGGCGATATCGCGGGACTGTTCAATGCGATCCAGCAATGGCAACAGGCCAATGCCAGCCATCCTGCCGCTCGTCGTCTGCCGACCGACCTGACCCAGCTACAGTCACTGAAAGGCAGGGAGATTCATCAGGTTGCCGTTTTCCTTCCACGCAGCGGTCCGCTTTCCACCGTTGCCAACGCACTGCGCGAAGGCATGGAAGCACGTGCCGCAACGGCGCGCACCGAAGGCGAACAGGTGCCAGAACTCTCCTTTTACGACAGTGCCAGCGCCAATCTTCAATCACTCTACGGCAAGGCTATGATGGATGGCGCTCAGGTCGTGATCGGCCCACTCGACAAGAGCAAGGTGTCACAGCTGGAGACCCGTAGCGACGTGCCGATTCAGACCCTGGCACTGAACTATGGCACCCATGATCACAACACGGCTTCCGGGCTCTACGAATATGGTCTATCGGCCGAAGACGAGGCGCGTCAGGCAGCTCATCAGGCACGTCTCGACGGTCACTCACAGGCCGGCATCATGGTGCCGGATAATGACTGGGGCTCGCGGGTACTGGATGCCTTTCGCCAACAGTGGCAGCAGGAAGGCGGACAGATCGCGTCCATCGTGAATTATGATCCAAAGGGCTCCGTCGCCAGCAGTACTCGCACGCTGCTTAAATCCGGCCAGAGCAAACCCGATATGCTCTTTCTGCTGGCCCTGCCCGACTATGCACGCCAGATACCGCCTACCCTGAAATATCTCTATGCCGGAGATCTACCGGTCTACGCGACGTCACATGCCTACGCGGGCACACCGCAGCCCCGGCTGGACAGCGATCTTGATGGTGTGAAGTTTGTCGATATTCCCTGGCAAATCCCTGATGTTGCTGCAGGTGGCGCAGACGCTGTGCCATTTGCCACGACCCGGCAACAACTGCTGCAGGGCAATGAGAACAATCCCGGGCTACTCAAGCTGCATGCCATGGGAGTCGATGCCTTCGAGCTGGCGCGTCGGCTACCCATCTTCAGCGCAACATCAAACAATGTCATGCAGGGTGCCACAGGCAAGCTCTCACCCCGGGATGATGGCCGCATTATCCGCACGCTCCCCTGGGCTGTTTTCCGCAATGGTGAGCCCGGGCTGCCGGGTCTATCGGGACTTTCGCCCGACACTGCCCGGTGAACGGACACCCCCCTTCACAGCGTCGCCGTCAGGGTCATGACATCGAAGCCCTGACGGCACGCTGGCTCAGTCAGCGCGGACTTCGCGAAGTAGCTCGCAATCAGCACGCCCGCGGTGGCGAGATCGATCTGATCATGCGTGACGGCGATACGCTCGTCTTTGTCGAGGTTCGCTATCGACGCTGCACACAATACGGCACGGCGCTGGAAACCATCACACCTGCCAAGCAGCGTCGAATCATCAGAGCCGCGCGTTTTTATCTGGCTCGCGAGCGGTTATCATGCGCCTGTCGGTTCGATGTAGTCGGCGTTACCGGAACGCCGGAGGCACTCGAATTCGACTGGATCAGCGCGGCTTTTGACGCCTTCTGATACGGCACGTCACCGCCATGCCCCCAACCTCTCATCGTGAGTCGTCATGGATTTCCAGGAACGCATCCTGCATCACTTCAACGACAGCATCGACGCCAAGACCTACGCCAGCGAGGTGCTGCCACCCTTCATCGAGGCCGCCAGCCAAATGATGGTTCAGGCCCTGATCAACGACGGCAAGATTCTGGCCTGCGGCAATGGCGGCAGTGCGGGTGACAGCCAGCATTTTTCCGCCGAGCTGCTCAATCGCTTCGAGCGTGAACGCCCCAGCCTACCGGCCCTGGCACTGACCACCGACACATCAACGTTGACGTCGATCGCCAACGACTACAGCTATAACGATGTCTTTTCGAAACAGATCAGAGCCCTGGGACAACCCGGTGATATCCTGCTGGCCATCTCTACCAGCGGTAATTCCGCCAATGTGGTACAGGCCATTCAGGCGGCTCACGACCGTGAAATGAGTGTGGTGGCCTTGACCGGTCGCGATGGCGGCAACATGGCTTCGCTGCTGGGCCAGGAAGATTGCGAGATCCGTGTTCCTGCAACTTCGACGGCACGCATTCAGGAAGTCCATTTGCTGGTACTGCACTGCCTGTGCGACCTCATTGACCATCAATTGTTCGGCAACGATGAATAAACAGCCATGACCATTTCACTGCCCAGGCATCTGCTGCTCATCTCACTGCTTGCATTGGCACCATTGACCGGCTGCTCGACCATTACCGGAGACCATGGCTACGGCTTTCGTCCTGCCTATGCCGTCGAACAGGACCAGACTATTGCCCAGACACTCTGGCAAAACATTGATGACAACCCGGCATTGGCTTCCGGTCATATCAATGTGGATGTTTACAACACGCGCGTATTGCTGACCGGGCAAGTGCCGGATGCAGCCGCCAGGGAGCAGGTGGAAAAACTTGCGCGTCAGATTTCACACGTGCGCGACGTTCGTGACGAACTCATGGTGGGTCCCAATACGTCGATGGGACAACGCCTGCACGATACCTGGCTGACCTCGAAGATCAAAGCCCGAATGGCCGCCAGCGAAAACATCGATGCCGATCGCATCAGGGTGACGACCGAGAACGGGGTGGTCTATCTGATGGGGCTGGTGCGCCCGGAGGAAGCCAATACCGTCGTCAGCATCGTGCGCGATGTCGATGGCGTACAGCGCATCGTCAAGGTATTCGAGTACATCTGACAGGACAGAGTAGAGAACAAAGGGCCGCAAAAGCGGCCCCGGCAGGTGTAATAACGCTCACTTGATGACGCGAAGCGACGGACGCCCCTTGCGAGGTGGATGATCATCATCCTTCTCTTCGTCACCAGCGCTCTCTTCTGAAGCACCACCCTCGATACTTTCAAGATGAGCGCCACCGCTTTCTTCATTCTCTCCCGAAGAATCATTTTCTTCAGGAGCCGGCATGACAGGCTCCTGCCCAAACACCATGCCGATGCCATTCTCGCGAGCATAGATGGCGATCAGCGCCTCGATCGGCACCTGCACATCCATCGGCTGACCACCAAAACGGGCATTGAAGGCGATCATGTCGTTTTCCATGAACAGATCGCGAATGGCGTCAGGATTGATATTGAGCACAATCTGACCATTCTGTACGAACTGCTCCGGTACAATGACCCCCGGCTGACGTGCGTCAACCACAATATAAGGTGTCTGGTCGTTATCCAGCAGCCACTGATACAGGGCTCGGGTCAGATAGGGACGACTGGAAAGCATGCGCCACCTCCTGTGGTCTTTTCCAATGCGCGTCGGTCGGCATTGCCATGCCTGCCGACCACGCTCGCTCAATCAAACGGGTTACAGTCGCTGCATTCGGCCGCAAACGATCATCAGGCGCGCAATTCCCGCTCCGACTCCAGCAGAGAAGTCCGAAATGCATCGCGGGAGAAAAGACGTTCCATATACTCCATCAGCGGCGCTACCTGATTTTCGGGAAGCTCAACACCCAGCGATGGCAAACGCCAGAGAATGGGCGCAATACAACAATCTACCAGCGAAAACTCTTCGCTCATGAAAAAAGGCAGATCCTCGAAAATGGGACTGATGCCGACCATGCTTTCACGCAGTTCCTTGCGAGCCTGCTCCACTTCCCGGCGATTGCTCTCGGAAGAGGTAATGGTGGTGACCATCGGGCACCATTCCCGTTCGATGCGATGCATCCACAGGCGGCTCTGTGCACGCGCCACCGGGTAAACAGGCAATAACGGCGGATGAGGGAAACGCTCATCCAGATATTCCATCATGACCCGGGACTCATAGAGCACCAGATCACGATCGATCAGTGTTGGCACACTGTTGTAGGGGTTGAGATCGGCCAGCTCTGCCGGATGATGCTCCTCATTCACTTCGAGGATATCAACAGCGATCCCCTTCTCGGCCAAAACGATTCTGACGCGATGACTGTAATGGTCGTCGCTACCTGTGTAGAAGGTCATCGACGAACGTTTGGCCACAACACCCATAAAACTGTCCTCACATGGATCCAGGCAGCGATAATAGCACGTACAAGGGAAGGCGTGTTCGGCCCGGAAGAGTGGATAATGGTCGGAGAGCCGGAAACAAAAACGCCCGGAGCAGAAAACCCCGGGCGCTGGTAACGGCGAAGCGGATCAGCGCTTGGAGAACTGCGGGCGACGACGCGCCTTGCGCAGGCCCACTTTCTTGCGCTCGACCATACGCGCATCACGAGTGACATAACCGGCGCTGCGCAACGGACGACGCAGCTCTTCGTTATAGTCAATCAGTGCGCGAGTGATGCCGTGGCGAATAGCGCCAGCCTGAGCCGAACCACCACCGCCTTCAACGGTCACGTAGATATCGAACTGTTCGCTCAACTCGGTGAGCTCCAGCGGCTGACGTACTACCATCTGAGCGGTGACGCGACCGAAATATTCATTCAGCTCACGCTGATTGATAGTGATTTTACCGCTACCCGGGCGCAGGAAAACCCGTGCGGTAGAAGTCTTGCGGCGGCCGGTACCGTAATATTGCTGCTGTGCCATGATCGATCTTCCTTAAAGAGAGAGAGCCTGAGGTTGCTGAGCGGCGTGCGGATGCTCGGCGCCGGCGTAGACCTTGAGCTTGGAGTGCATGGCACGACCCAGCGGCCCTTTGGGCAGCATCCCCTTGACGGCAAACTCGATAACGCGCTCCGGCGCGTGATCGATCATCTGCTCGAAGTTCATCGAACGCAGACCACCGGGATATCCGGTGTGGCGGTAATACTGCTTCTGAGCTGCCTTCTTGCCGGTCACACGGACCTTTTCGGCATTGATCACGATGATGTAATCACCGGTATCGACGTGTGGCGTATATTCCGGCTTGTGCTTGCCGCGCAGACGGCGGGCGATCTCGGTCGCGAGGCGACCCAGCGTCTTGTCCGTGGCATCGACGACATACCAGTCGCGTTCCACGGTCTGCGGTTTGGCGCTGAACGTTTTCATGAAAAAATCACTCTGGTAAATACGTGGCTCACAAGGCGGTCAACGCCGCAGCCTGTGGCCAATCCCTATTTTTCTTGGTTGGCAGCCGATCGACCGCCAACAGCGAGGAGCGCGCATTATACAGAGTCACCGGTCCTGCGCGCAAACGCATTACGGTTTGTGCGGTAGCGCCAGATACTCCTTCGACCGCATCTCCTGCAACCTGGAAACGGTTCGCTCGAATTCGAAGGCCAGATCCCCGCCGTCATAGAGTGATTCGGGATCACATTCGGCACTCATCAGAAGCTTGACGCCCCGATCGTAGAACTCGTCCACCAGATTGATAAAGCGCCGTGACTGATTCTCCTTCTGGCTGCCCAGCCGGGGAACGCCGGAGAGCAGTACCGTATGGTACTCCCGCGCAAGCTCGATGTAGTCATTCTGACTGCGTGGTCCATCGCAAAGCATGCCGAAATCAAACCATGCCACGCCTTCACGCAGTCGCCGTGCAGTCAGTTGCCTATTGTTGATGGTCATGACCTGATCGCTCAGGCCTTCGCCCCCGGCCAGTCGTCGAAAACTCTCCATCAATTGCTGCTCGGCCTGCTCATCGGCCGGAGTATGAAAGACCTCAACCTGTTCCAGAGTACGCAACCGGTAATCCACCCCCGAATCGACATTGACGACTTCACAGTGACGATTGAGCAGGTCAATGGCCGGCAGAAAGCGCGAACGCTGCAAACCGTCCCTGTAGAGTTCATCGGGCACAATATTGGAGGTTGCTACCAGAACAACGCCCTGAGCAAACAAAGCCTCGAGCAGATTCGCCAGGATCATGGCATCGGTAATGTCCTTGACGAAGAATTCATCAAAACAGATCACTCGCGCTTCACGCGCCAGATTAGCGGCAATCAGGGTCAGCGGGTTCTTCTTGCCCTTGTGTACTTCAAGCTCACGATGAACCCGTTGCATGAAGCGATGAAAATGAGTACGCAGCTTGTCCTCGAAGGGAAGGTTGTCATGAAAGGTATCCATCAGCCAGGTCTTGCCACGGCCGACCCCACCCCAGAAATAAAGCCCACGAATCTCCGGTAATGTTGGCTGCGACGGTTTCTCCTGACGCCGACCGAACAACCCCGACATCTTCGCCTTCAGACCACCGCTTTCGGGATCGGGGTCCGGAGACGGTGGTGGCGCAGCGACCAGCTCATCGTAAAGCCTTTGAAGGTGCCTGACCGCCTCTTCCTGAGTGGGGTCGTACTGAAAATCGTCACGCTCAAGATCGAGACGGTACTGCTCCAGAGGTGGGCGCTTGCCGGATGGTGCTGTCATATCGCTTCACTGTTCGCTTAAGGCTACGGTGATGAGCCGTTAGTATAAGGGGGTGCTGGCGCCCTGTCGTTCACAAGCACATGGCAACCAGCGCGTGCAAGAAGGTGGTGACCGTTTTACAGTGGCCGCCGGATTTATCGATGAGGTCAACAAGGAGTTGCTCGTGTCCGATGGTACTACCCTGTGGAGCATTGCCCTGCTGTGCCTGGTGGCCGGCATTATTATTGGTGTCGTCGCCACGGTGTTACTGAAACGTTCAGGCTCGGGACAACAGCGTACCCGCCGGCGTCTGGCAGAAACCGAACTTGAGCTTGATCGCGTGCGAGAGCAGCTGGACCGACATTTCAGCAGTATCGGTGAAATGGCCAGAAACCTGGAGCGCCAGAGCAATACCCTGAGGCAGCAGATCGATCAGAGCGCCGAAACATTGCGCAATCATCGACAGACCCAACCTCAAACCGGGCCGACTCCGGAGAACAAGGGAGATGAGGATAGTGCTCCGCTCGACGCTCCCCGGGATTATGCAGCCAATGCCCATGGCACGCTGGACGAGAATTACATCTCTCGAACGCGGGCTCGCCATGACCAGCAGCCCGATCAACCCTCTCAGCCACCCCGCTATTGAGGCGTCTGTTCAGACAGGGTTGTCGATCTCCACAAAACGATGCTCGAGCCCGTAACGGCCGGCCAGCCACTCCCCCAGTGCATGGATACCATCACGCTCAGTGGCATGGTGGCCGGCAGCGGCATAGGTAATGCCCATTTCACGCGCCAGATGAGTAGTCCGTTCGGAAATCTCACCTGACACGAACGCATCCATGCCGGCGTCCGCAGCTGTCTGGATCATGTCCTGGGCCCCTCCGGTGCACCAGGCGATCCGACGGATCGGGCGCCGATGACCTTCAATGACCAGCGGCTTGCGCGCCAGCGCCTGCTCCAGCGCATCACTCAGACCATCAGTGTTCAGCCCGCGGTCGGTATGCCCATGGAACAGCAACCCCTCTCCCATCGGGCCATCCAGCGTACCCTCGACCGACCAGTTCAACCGCTTGCCCAGAAGGGCGTTGTTACCCAGTTCGACATGAGCATCAAGCGGCAGGTGCCAGGCCACCAGATTGATATCATGTGCCAGTAGCGTGGCCAATCGACGCTTTTTCATGCCGACCACCTCGACCGGCTCGTTTTTCCAGAAATAGCCATGATGCACCATGACCATATCGGCCTGCCATTCGACCGCCTGATCCAGCAGTGCCTGACAGGCCGTGACGCCTGTCATTATCCGGGTCACTCGCTCACGCCCCGCCACTTGCAGTCCATTGACCGTAAAATCGCGAAAACGCTGAGGTGCCATGAGGGTTGTCATATCGTCGAGCAGATCGCTCAAGGCTACTTCAACTGTCATTGTTACCATGCCTCCCGGACAGAAATGTAAGTGCAATGATAGACTGTAGCTGCCGAGCGGCCTGCGGACCTGCACAGCAGGACACCCTGGCGCCCCGAACATGACTACAGCGCCCATCGGGCAGGATGGGCACATGATTTTCGTCAAGCCGTGGGAGATGTCTGCATGCGCCGACTGTTGGTGCCCCTGATATGGCCGGTGCTGTGTGGTGTACTTCTGGCCATTGTGCTACTGGACCATCTTCCCAATCTGGTCGACACACCGACATCTCACAACCGTTCGTCCGAGTACGACGCCGGACAACAACCCCGCCGGAACGCTTCAACGACAAGGGCTCATTCCGATCCTGTCTCACGGCAGCCGCCGCGCATTCAGACTGCAGCCCCGCTCAAACGCGGTGATGCCCCCGCAGGTAGCTATGCGGATGCCGTCGCCAGAGCTGCCCCGGCAGTCGTCAACGTCTACTCATCGCGGCTGGTTGAACAGAACAAGCACCCCCTGATGTCGGATCCCTTTTTCAAGCAGTTCTTCAAAAAAGGCGACTCCAATCGGCAGCGCATGCTATCCAGCCTCGGCTCGGGCGTAATCGTCAGTTCCGATGGCTATATCCTGACCAATAACCACGTCATCAGTGGTGCCGACGAGATCCAGGTTGCCCTGCGTGATGGTCGGGAGACGCTGGCAAGGGTCATTGGTACCGATCCGGAGACGGATCTGGCCGTCCTCAAGATCGATCTTGACAATCTACCGGTCATCTCTCTGGCCGATTCCGCAAAATTGCGGATCGGCGATGTTGCTTTGGCAATCGGCAATCCCTTTGGTGTAGGGCAGACTGTCACCATGGGCATTATCAGCGCCGTAGGTCGTAATCATCTGGGATTGAACGCCTATGAAGATTTCATTCAGACCGATGCCGCCATCAATCCCGGTAACTCCGGGGGGGCGCTGGTCAATGCCGATGGCGCCCTGGTAGGCATCAATACGGCCATCTTTTCGCGCACCGGTGGCTCTCAGGGTATCGGCTTTGCCATCCCCACCGATCTTGCCCGCGATATCCTCAATGATATTGTCACCAAAGGGCGGGTTGTCCGTGGTTGGCTGGGGATCGAAGCACATGAGGTGCCATCGGCGCTGGCCAACTCACTCAACATCAACGCACCTCGAGGCGTCATAGTCTCGGATGTCGTCAATGGCAGCCCGGCCGACAAGGCCGGAGTAAAGCCTGGAGATGTCCTGCTATCGGTCGATGGCAAAACAATGCTTGATGCCCAGAGCGCCATGGTGGATGTCGCCGAGCTGGATCCCGGCGAAAAGCTGCCCTTGAAACTCTATCGCGATGGCAAGACGATTCAGGTCACGGTGACCGTCGGGATACGGCCACCCAACGCCCCATCGGGCGCTGCCAGTGAGAGTCATGCGGATGGAAGCACCACCCCCTCTCCCGGAGGGCAGTCCGCTACCCAATGATTTCGGGGTCTTCAGTGATCCTCGTCGATCCGGTTTTCAGCAGAGCGTGCGTGCGCTGTCAGCGACTCACCCCGGGCCAGCACGGAAGCCACACGCCCCAGCCGCGACGCGCCCTCACGAGAGCACTGAATCAACGATGAACGTTTCTGAAAGTCGTAGACACCCAGCGGTGAGGAGAAACGAGCTGACCCCGAAGTAGGCAATACGTGATTGGGACCGGCACAGTAATCACCCAGTACCTCAGCCGTATAGCGTCCCATGAAAATGGCGCCCGCATGGCGGATATCCCCGACTATCGCCTCCGGCTCCTCCACGGAAAGCTCCAGGTGTTCCGGCGCTACTCGATTGGCCAGTTCAATCGCCTCTTTCTCATCGGTCACTTCAATCAGCGCACCGCGACGTTTCAGCGAAGCCGCAATGATGTCACGGCGCTCCATGTCAGGCAGCAAACGCTCGATACTGGCCTCGACCGCATCAAGATGATGCCTGTCCCAGCTGACAAGAATCGATTGGGCATCCTCGTCATGCTCCGCCTGGGAAAACAGATCCATCGCCAGCCAGTCCGGATCGGTACCACCATCAGAGATGACAAGAATCTCCGAAGGCCCGGCAATCATGTCAATACCTACCAGGCCGAACACCGCACGCTTGGCAGTCGCCACGTAGATGTTACCGGGTCCCACGATCTTGTCGACCCGAGGCACGCTCTCGGTACCGTAAGCCAGAGCCGCTATAGCCTGAGCGCCACCTATGGTCAGCACTCGATCCACACCGGCCACATGAGCGGCTGCCAGCACCAGCTCATTGATCACGCCATCAGGCGTGGGAACCACCATGACGACTTCACTGACACCGGCCACCCTGGCCGGCACCACATTCATCAGCACCGAGGAAGGATAAGCCGCCTTGCCACCGGGCACATAAACCCCCACGCGATCCAGCGGTGTGACCTGCTGCCCCAGCAAGGTCCCATCCTCATCGGTCCAGGACCACGAGCCTGCACATTGGCGCTGATGGTAATCACGAATGCGTTGCTCGGCGGTCACCAGTGCTTCACGTTCAGCCTGACCAAGCTGCTCGAAAGCCGAGCTGAGTCTTGTGGCCTCAAGCGTCAGCTGCCCCATGTCCCGGGCATCCAGTCGATCGAAACGGCGCGTATATTCCAGCAGTGCTTCATCGCCACGATGACGAACCCCATGCAGAATCTCATCTACTCGCTGCTGAATTTCGGCACTGGAGACACTCTCCCAGTCCAGTAGCGCTGCCAGACGCTCGTTGAAATCTTCATCACGAGTAGAGAGTCGTGCTGGCCCCACTGACACGCTTCGGGAAGCCTGGTTATCGGACATGATCGATTTCTCTCACAGCTCCGGTCGTAGCCGGAACATGAAATGGACAGGACAATTCAGCCCACGGCTGATGCATCCGGATTGCGTACTTCGACAGCATGGCGCAACTGCTCGATCAGTGGCATCAGTCGCTCGTGCTGCATGGTCATCGAAGCCTTGTTGACCACCAACCGAGTCGTAATATCGGCAATCAACTCCCGTGGCGCCATACCATTGGCACGGAGGGTATTGCCGGTATCGACGATATCGACAATCTCATCGGCCAGATTCATCAATGGTGCCAGTTCCATCGCGCCGTAAAGCTTGATGACCTCGGCCTGGATACCCTGCTCGGCATAATAGCGTCGCGCCACGTTGACAAACTTGGTAGCCACCCGGCGCCGAGCCCGCCCCGGTGCCTGCCCCTCGATACCGGCAGTCATCAACCGGCAGCGGGAAATACGCAGATCCAGCGGCTCATAAAGGCCATCAACACCGTGTTCAAGCAGGACGTCGCGCCCGGCAACGCCCAGGTCAGCAGCCCCCAGCTGCACATAGGTCGGCACATCCACTGCGCGGATCACGACCAGCTTGACGTTATCCAGATTGGTATCGAACAGCAGCTTGCGGCTTTTATCCAGCGGCTCCGCGGGCTCGATACCCGCATCGGCCAGCAATGGCAGGGTCTCTTCGAGAATGCGTCCCTTCGACAGGGCGAAGATCAGCGGCTTGCTCATGATCGCTTGCGAACCTCTTGTGGCATCAGCGCGGCACGCGGCGAATGCGCGCCCCAAGCAGTTGCAGTTTTTCCTCGATACACTCGTAGCCACGATCGATGTGATAAATACGATCGACTACGGTCTCTCCTTCAGCCACCAGCGCTGCAATAACCAGACTTGCGGAAGCGCGCAGATCAGTGGCCATCACCGGGGCACCAGAGAGTTGCTCTACTCCGGTCACGATCGCGGTATTCCCCTCGAGCGTGATACCCGCGCCCATGCGATTGATTTCCTGGACATGCATGAAGCGATTTTCAAAAATGGTCTCGACGACTCGCCCGGTGCCTTCCGCAATCGCATTAAGCGCCACGAACTGGGCCTGCATATCGGTAGGAAATGCTGGATAGGGTGCCGTGCGTACACTTACGGCACGCGGTCGTCGACCCTGCATATCGAGTTCTATCCAGCCATCGCCAACCTCGATCTCCGCGCCGGCCTCTTCCAGCTTGAGCAACACGGTTTCCATGATATCGGCTCGGGCATTACGTACCCGGACCCGTCCTCGTGTCGCCGCCGCTGCGACCAGGAAAGTGCCGGTCTCGATACGATCCGGCATGACATCAAAGTGACCACCGTGCAGTCGTTCAACGCCATCAATGACGATCGTCCCGCTGCCCTGCCCCTCGATATGAGCGCCCATGGCGATCAGGCACTCGGCAAGATCAACCACTTCGGGTTCACGAGCAGCATTTTCAAGAATGGTGCGGCCCTCGGCCAGAGCAGCTGCCATCAGCAGATTTTCGGTACCGGTAACCGTCACGGTATCGAAGACGATATGCGCCCCTTTCAGACGGCCATCGGTACGTGCCCGGATGTAACCGCCTTCGACCCGAATATCGGCCCCCATCGCTTCCATGCCACGAATATGCAGATCAACCGGGCGGGTACCGATGGCACAACCGCCAGGCAGTGAGACATCAGCTGTCCCATAGTGCGCCAGCAGCGGCCCCAGTACCAGGATTGAAGCACGCATCTTCTTGACCAGGTCATAGGGGGCATGACAGTCACGTACCTGCCCACCCAGCTGGATGCTCATCTTTTCACCCAGCACGGGCTCAATCCCCATGCGGCCCAGCAACTCGACCGTGGTGGTAATGTCCTGCAGATGAGGAAGATTACCGATGGTCATCGGCTCAACAGTGAGCAGCGTGGCAGCCAGTATCGGCAATGCAGAATTCTTGGCGCCTGACGTCCAGACTTCACCGTCCAGCGGCCGACCGCCGCTGATGATCAGTTTATCCATTCCTGTTATCCGCCACGCTCAGTTGCGACCGTTATCGAGCGCAGCCCACTGCTCAGGTGTATAGGTCTTGATGCTGACTGCATGCAGGGCGCCGCTGGCGATCTCGTCGGAGAGCGCCCCATAAATCAACTGCTGTGCTTTCACTCGTGATAGTTCTGCAAAGCGTTCACTTACGGCGGTCACCTGAAAATTGCACCCTTCACCCTGAATGTGAAACTCGCAGTTATCGAGCTGATCACTCAGGCGTTGCTGCACTTCCTCGGGTTGCATGTGCTCTCCTCCTGCCCTCTATTACCGGGCATATCGACAAAATTGGCGCCTATGGTAAATGAAAAACCGCATGGCATGCGACTCACGCGCCGCTTGCTGCTACAGGAAGGATGAATATGAAGCGATCGCACCGCCACACGGCGATGCAATCGAAAAGACGGTCGTCAGCAGGTCTCGCTTTCAACCGGAAAGACTTCGCTCAGATCAGCCAGCTCGACCAGCTCATGCAAGCGTTCCGAAAGCACAATCCTCTCGACCGTGAGTGACAGTCGTTGCGCAGCCCGCATCCACTCGAGCATGACCGAAAGCATGGCACTGCTGATGCGATGAACCCCGCAGGCATTGAAGGTAACGGCACAGCTCTGCTGCTCGAGCCAGCTCACGCCTGTTCGAGCCAGTTCGGCAGCATCATCGAAGTCCGGGAAACCGATGACACTCAGAACCCCGTCTTCAGCCTGCAGACGAACCTCCTTGCGCTCCAGCAGGGTTTCCATCAGCTATCGTCGCCTCCCTTCTCGAGATCGACATCTTCCGGCGACCAGTTACTGATGACCTTGTCATAATCGCGATTATTGTCGCGCATGGCCTGGTCAAACTGATTGCGATAGGTCAGGCCGAGATTGATACCGTTGACGACCACGTTCACGACCTTCCACTGACCGTCACGCTGTTTCAGTGTATAGGAAACCGGATAATGTTCGCCGCTGTCGGAGACCACATCCATCTGCACGGTGGCCTGATCCTGATAGCGCTGCTGATCATTATCGAGCACATTGATCGATTTGTAGTTGAAGGTGACCAGCCCCTGGGCATAGGTATCGATCAGGGTCTGCTTGAAAACATCGGCAAAGCGCGAGCGCTGTTCGGGCGACGCAGGCCGGAAATATTTGCCCATGACGCTGGCCGCAGTATAACGCCAGTCGACAATCGGTCCGATGGTCTGCTCAACCACCTGCCCGAGCTCATCTCCATGCTGGCTGTAGTACTGCTGACGATCATCGATTTTCGACATCAGCTGCTGCACGCTTCCGCGCACCACCTGCTCCGGCGACTCCTGCTGATCGGCAGCCTGAGCCGCCCCCGCCATCAAACCGAACGAGAGCAGCAGCGTGGTCATGCAGCTTTTGACTAACATTCTCATCAGGGTCTCTCCTTGTACCGCCCATGCGGCTGCTATTTCGACATGTTGGACACGAACTGCTGGATCAGATTTTCCAGCACCAGTGCCGATTGGGTGTCCCGAATCGTGTCGCCATCCTTGAGATTATCCGGCGCCCCACCTGTGGACAAACCGATGTACTGCTCTCCCAGCAGCCCCGAGGTCAGGATGGCAGCCGTGGAGTCGGATGACAGCTTGCCCTGCAGGGAGTCATCGATCTGCATGGTGACCCGGCCATCCAGCCATTTCGAGTCCAGATCGATATTGGTGACATGACCTACCGTCACGCCGGCCACGGTGACCCGGGAACGCTCCTTCAGGCCACCGACGTTGCTGAAATTGGCATGCAGCGTGAAAGTATCGTTGGCTCGGGACAGATTCAGCCCACTGACCTGTAACCCCAGGAATACCAGTCCCAGAAAGCCGGCCAGCACGAATACACCGACGCCGCATTCAATCCATTTGGTGCGCGTCATCAGAACTCTCCAAACATCAGCGCGGTAAGTATGAAATCCAGACCCAGAACTGCCAGCGACCCATAGACCACTGTACGCGTGGTCGCCCGGGAAATGCCCTCTGAGGTCGGCACCAGATCATAGCCCTGAAACACGGCGATCCATGTCACGACCAGACCGAATACCACGCTCTTGGCCATACCGTTGAGCACATCATCCACGAAGTTGACACTGGACTGCATGTTGCTCCAGAACGAGCCACTATAGACGCCCAGCCAATCGACACCGACCAGATAGCCACCATAGATACCGATCACACCAAATATGGCGGTCAATAGTGGCAGCGAGATAAAGCCGGCCCAGAGTCTGGGCGCTACAACACGACGCAACGGATCGACACCGATCATTTCCATGCTGGTCAACTGTTCGGTCGCTTTCATGAGGCCGATTTCTGCTGTCAATGCCGATCCGGCGCGTCCGGCAAACAGCAGCGCCGACACAACCGGCGCGAGCTCACGCAGGAGCGATAGCGCCACCATCTGGCCCAGCGCCTCATCCGCACCGAAACTGACCAGCACGATATACCCCTGCAGAGCGATCACCATGCCGATGAAGAGGCTTGATACCAGAATGATCGGCAGTGACAACACGCCCACAAAGTGCATCTGGCGAGCCCACAGCCGAAAACCTTCGCGCCTGGGCAGATGGAAGAAGGCCTGAGCAAGGAAAACGGCACTGCGCCCCAGCGAGGCCAGAATATTCAGCGCCACATGACCCAGCCATGCCAGTCTGTCGATCATGGGGCCTCCCGCGAACCCAGGATATCCGTCGCAAAATCGGTGGCCGGATAGTGAAATGGCACCGGCCCATCGGGCTGGCCATGGATGAACTGGCTTACTCTGGGATCAGCCTCGGTGTTGAGTGAGTCAGGCGTACCACGCGCCATGACTCGGCCATCGGAAATGACGTAGACATAGTCGGCGATCGATAGCGTCTCCTTGATATCGTGTGACACCACGATCGCCGTCATCCTGAAAGCGTGATTGAGTTCACGAATCAGCTTGACCAGCACGCCCATGGAAATCGGATCCTGCCCCACAAACGGCTCGTCATACATGATCAGTTCGGGGTCCAGCGCAATGGCGCGGGCCAGCGCCACACGACGCGTCATGCCTCCTGACAATTCTGCAGGCGAGAGATTGCGCGCCCCCCTCAACCCGACTGCCTGAAGCTTGATCAGCACGAGATCACGGATCATCCGCTCAGGCAGATCGGTATGCACGCGAAGCGGAAAAGCGACGTTTTCGAACACACTCAGGTCCGAGAACAGAGCACCGCTCTGAAACAGCATTCCCATACGCCGACGCATATCGAACAAGGCACGGCGAGAAAGCCGGTGCACATCTTCATCCGCGATCTGTACCCGCCCGCGATCAGGCGTCAGCTGCCCACCGATCAACTTCAGCAGCGTCGTTTTGCCAGTACCACTGGGACCCATGATGGCCGTGATTCGGCCACGCGGAATCTCGAGATCGACCCCCGAGAAGATGGCCCGGTCGGCTCGCGTGAAATGGAGGTCTTCGACCCTGACCAGCGTTGAGTCGGTCATGCGACTCCCGAATTATTTACCGAATTAGCGAACATCGTATCCGAATTACCGTGACCGTAGCCAGTACTGCCTTGCAAAGGCCTGATATGACAAGTCTAATGCAGAGTAGAACAAGAGCCGGCCGCATGTCGCATGCCCCTTTGGGGCGTGTCGGTCTGCACCAGATACCTCTTTCCTGTCCGCACTATTGCGCTGCCATGACCGAAGCCATGACTCCTGACCCTGACCACGATTTTCGCGCCAGTGCCCGGCGCACCCTGACGCTCGAACAGCAGGCCATCGGCGAGTTGATCCCTCGCCTTGATGAGGCCTTCGACACCGCCTGCCGCCTGATCCTGTCGAGTCAGGGCCGGGTCGTGGTTACCGGTATGGGCAAGTCCGGGCACGTGGCTCACAAACTGGCCGCTACGCTTGCAAGCACCGGGACCCCGGCCTTTTTCATGCACGCAGCCGAGGCCAATCATGGGGATCTCGGGATGCTGACCGCCAGTGATATTTTGCTGGCACTGTCAAACTCTGGTGAGAGTACCGAGATCACCTCGCTGCTACCGCTGCTCAAGCGCAAGGGTATCCCCCTGATCGCCATGACCGGCCGCCCGGAGTCCACGCTGGCAAGTCATGCCGACGCACACCTCGACAACGGTGTTACCCAGGAAGCGTGCCCCCTCAACCTGGCGCCTACGTCTTCGACCACGGCAGCAATGGCGCTGGGGGATGCGCTGGCCATTGCGCTGCTGGAAGCACGCGGGTTCAGCGCCGAGGATTTTGCCCTTTCACATCCCGGAGGCGCATTGGGACGCCGTCTTCTGCTTCGGGTCGAGGATCTGATGCATACTGGCGATCGACTGCCCCGGGTAGCGTTGGGAAGCCCACTGCGTGACGCACTGCTGGAGATCACCCGCAAGGGGCTTGGCTTTACCTGCGTACTGGACCAGGACGGCCGGCTTGCCGGTATCTATACCGATGGCGATCTACGTCGTACGCTGGACAACCACAGCGATCTCGGCCACCTGCTCATTGATGATGTCATGACCCGCGGCGGCCAGACCATTGCTCGCGAACTGCTTGCTGCCGAAGCAGTCCGGATCATGGAAGATCACCGTATTACTGCACTGGCGGTGGTCGATGATCAGCAGCGCCCTGTTGGCGCACTGCATATGCACGACCTGCTGACCAGTGGCGTAGTCTGAGCGCCTGTTTCCCACTTTCCCGGAGCCCTGTCGATGTCCCGAACCGAATATAATCCCAGCCCTGAAGTGCTTGAACGCGCCGCTCGGGTACGTCTGCTGGCGCTTGATGTCGACGGTGTCATGACCGATGGCGGACTCAACTACACGGGTGATCCGCATGAGCACAAGCGCTTTCATGTACGCGATGGGCTGGGGCTCAAGCTGTTGCAACGCAGCAATATTGAAATCGCCATTATTACCGGCCGGAACTCATCAGCGGTAACCACCCGTGCCGAAGAACTGGGTATCGAGCATGTCTACCAGGGGTGTGAAGATAAATGGCAAGCGCTGAGCGAACTCCTTACCAGGCTTCGGCTGGAGGCCGATCAGGCGGCTTACTGTGGTGATGATCTGGTCGATCTGGCGGCCATCCGGCAGGCCGGGCTGGGCGTTACAGTCAACGATGCCCCCGGTGAAATTCGCCAGCATGCCGATTATGTCACTCTTACCCCCGGCGGCCACGGTGCAGTGCGAGAGATCTGTGAACTGATTCTGAAGGCTCGAGGTGAATGGGATGCCATCGTGGCCGAGTTCGCCTCCTGCTGATGAGTCCCTCCATTGCGCCTTTCGAGTGCGTTAGAATTCATCGCATCATTTCAGCGCGGCCTCATGATGCGGCCGCGCACGTTCACGACAGTGGCACGAGCACATGATAGCGACTCTCAAACGCCTAGCTCCACGATTCTGGCTGCTGCTGCTGCTGGTGGCGCTCGGTATCGGGCTGACCCTGATTGAACAGCGAGGGCGCCTGATGTCACCGACATTCAACGCTACCAGCGATGGCGAACAACCGGACTATTATCTGGAGAACGTGGAATACACCCGCTTCAACGCCCAGGGAGAGGCCGACCAAACGCTCTCATCACCACGGATTGCGCACACCCCTGATGATGATGTTACCCGCGCCCGCAGTCCGAATGTCATGCTGCTTGATAGCAGCGGACGTCACTGGCATGCCACCGGTAAGCAGGCCAGACTGAGTGGCACTGATGACACGCTGGTTCTGACGGGTGATGCGCGTTTGTTCGAACCCGATCGCCAGTGGCGTCTGGAAACCGATACGCTGCATTATGATCGCAATGACCGCCATGCCTGGAGTAACAGCGAGTCGTATTTCCACCGGGGCAACCAGCGTACTCGTGGCAATCGTTTCGATGCCTGGCTTGATCGGAAGGAGCTGGTCATCGATGGCGATGTCCATGGTTACTTTCCGATGACCACTCAATCAGACACGCCGTAAGGGCGCCTGTCTTTCCTGACAAAACCGACAAGGAATCCGACATGAAGCGACGCCTGCTGCTCTGCTCTGCTGCCCTGACGGCCGGTCTGATCGCTGCCGCACCGGTAGCGGCACTGGAGGGCGATGCCGAGAAACCCATCCAGGTCTCGGCAGATCGGCTACAGCTCGACGACAAGGCCGGTACCGCCGTCTATACCGGCAATGTTCAGATGGAACAGGGGTCGATGGAACTCGACGCAGCTACGGTCACCATCCGACGAGGCAACAATGGCGGCGTTTCACAGGTCACCGCCAAAGGTGGCGGGGGCAAGCGCGCCTATATCGAACAGAAACCCAACCCCACCGACCCTCTGGTGCGTGGCTGGGGCGACACCCTGATCTACCACGCTGATAGCCGGCGGGTGGAAATGATCGGCGATGCCGAGTTGCATCAGGGTGATGACACCTTCAACGGCGGCTACGTCCAGTATCATCTCGACACCCGCCAGGTAGACGCTCGCGGACGACAGAATGCCGATCAATCCGAGGGTAGCAGTGGCAAGAACGGTCGAGTACACATGACCCTGACGCCAAACACCGCCAGCAGCAACGACGGGGGAAGCAGCGGTCAATGAAGACGCTGAACGTTACGCATCTCGCCAAGAGCTTCAAGGGTCGGCGTGTGGTGCAGGACATCAGCCTGTCAATCCGACAGGGTGAAGTCGTCGGGCTGCTAGGGCCCAATGGCGCCGGCAAGACTACTTCCTTCTACATGATCGTGGGACTGATTCGCGCCGATGCCGGCCATGTCTCGATTGATGAGCTTGATCTCAGTCGCGAACCGATGCATCGACGTGCCCGCTCGGGTATTGGTTATCTTCCGCAGGAGGCCTCGATCTTTCGCAAGATGACGGTCGCCAACAATATCCGGGCGATACTGGAAACTCGCAAGGATCTTGATCGCGCCGGCCGCCAGCGACGCCTTGATCAGTTGCTGGAGGAATTCAGCATCACCCACATTCGCGATAACGTCGGCATGAGCCTTTCCGGCGGAGAGCGCCGACGTGTTGAAATCGCTCGGGCACTGGCCACGGAACCGGCTTTTATCCTTCTGGATGAACCCTTCGCAGGGGTTGATCCCATCTCGGTGGGAGAAATCAAGGGCATCATCCGGCAGTTGCGCACGCGCAATATCGGTGTATTGATCACCGACCACAACGTGCGTGAAACACTGGATATCTGTGACAACGCCTATATCGTCGGTGATGGCAAGATCATCGCCGAAGGCGATGCCAGCGCCATTCTCGCCAATCAACATGTGCGTGATGTCTATCTGGGGCACGAATTCCGACTCTGATCACTGCCAGGCGTGGCATGGAATTTGCTTCAAAAACCCCTTGTGGCTCTTGCATGGCATGAAGGGGCTCGATAGCGTGTCGTCAATGTACCAGTGACGAGCCCGCCATCATGTCCATGATGAAACCCTCCATGCAGCTTCGAATCGGCGCCCAGCTGAACATGACGCCGCAGTTGCAGCAGGCCATTGCCCTGTTGCAGCTGTCGACGCTCGATCTGCGTCAGGAGATTCAGCAGGCGCTGGAAAGCAATCCCCTGCTTGAGCTCGAGGAAGACTTCGACGAGCTGGAGCTCAGTGATCCCCGGGACGAGGAATGGGCGGAAGACATTCCCGATGAACTGGCGCTGGATAGTCAGTGGGAAGATATCTATCCCGACGCCGTCGGTAACGGCAGTGACCAGGCGCCCGATTTCGAACGCAACACAGCTGCCGAAACCCTGCAACAGCATCTTGGCGCGCAGTTGGCGCTGCTGACGCTCGACGAACGCGATCACCAGATGGCCGAAACCCTGATCGATGCACTCGATGACAGCGGCTATCTGAGCGTAACGCTGGACGAGCTCTGTCAGGGGCTGCGGGCCCAGGGTATGGCTGGACTGCGTGTCAGCGAACTTGAGCAGCTGCTGGTACGACTCCAGCAGTTCGAGCCCAGTGGGGTTTTTGCCCGCGATTTGCGCGAATGCCTGTTATTGCAGTTGGCACAGTTGCCTTCCGACACGCCTCATCTACCTCAGACAAGACGCCTGATTCGCCATTTCCTCGAAGCACTGGGACTGGATAACCGCAAGCTGCTACGACGCCGGCTGGGGGTAGACGATGAGACGCTCACCACCATCATTGCCACCATCCGCACCCTGGACCCTCGGCCGGGGCAACGTTTCGAAGGTGCCGAGCAGGGCTATATTGTTCCTGACCTGATTCTTCGTCGCAGCCCTCGTGACGGCTGGCAGCTCGAACTCAACCCCGATGCCCTGCCCCGCCTGCGTATTCAGCCCGACTATGCGGCGCTGATACGTCGTGCCGACAAGAGCGATGACAACAGCTTTCTCAAGCAACATCTACAGGAAGCCCGCTGGTTGATGAAAAGCCTGTCAAGCCGTAACGACACACTGCTCCGGGTAGGACGGGAAATCATGCTGCATCAGCAGGCATTTCTCGAGCACGGCGAAGAGGCCATGAAGCCCCTGGTTCTGGCCGATATCGCCAGCGCCGTCGAAATGCATGAATCCACCATTTCACGTGTTACCACGCGCAAGTATATTCACACCCCTCGTGGTGTCTTCGAACTCAAACACTTCTTCTCCAGTCATGTCGGACAGGAAGGAGAAGGCCATGCCAGTACGGCGATTCGAGCGCGGATCAAGAAGCTCATCAGCGACGAATCCCCCCGCAAGCCGCTTTCCGATGCACGCCTGGTATCGCTGCTGTCGGACAGCGGAATTACCGTCGCTAGACGAACCATCGCCAAATACCGTGAATCCATGGGTATTCCTTCGTCGAGTGAACGCAAGCGACTGGCATAAGCAGGGTAGGCACCCGAGCCAAAAGGTTTACAATCAACTTGTCACCTGTCGGAAAGGAGCGTGTCATGCAGGTCAATATTACCGGCCATCACATCGAACTGACCGATGCACTGCGAGACTATGTTCATCAGAAGCTGGCCAGGATAGAGCGACATCACGACAACATTACCAATGTGCAGGTCACTCTCTCGGTGGAAAAATCACGTCAGCAGGCTGCCTGTACCCTGCATGCTTCCGGCGCGGAGCTTCATGCCAACAGTGAACAGGATGATATGTATGCTGCCATCGATGCCCTGACCGACAAGCTGGACCGTCAGTTGGTCAAGCACAAGGAAAAGGTTCAGGCACGCGCCCAGGGCAACGGCAAGAACTGAACACCCTTGCAGAACCGGCAAGGCACAAGGAAGTCATGTCCCGGGCGGAACTTCGGGTCCGCCCGGGCATTCGAGGGAACACAAGGCCTGTTAACACTGACAAGACTCGCCGCACTGCTGCCTCCTGACCGTTCGAGCAGGCGCGAGAAGAGCCATTCGGTGAGCCACCATGACCCATGAACAATACCGCAGCAGTGGTTTTCGCAAGTCCCCGGAAAAAATACAGGCCAATGTGCAAAAGAACGTTGCATTACGCTCATGCGGCCTGTTACACCGCACATACCGCGCCGGCGTTTGCAGCCCCGTTGCCTGCGGCGCCAGGATTTCGCAAGCGTTGACAGGCTCCCGCACATCATGACGCTCGATCAGATCCTCCCGCCGGAACGCACCATGTTCGATGTGACCGGTGGCAGCAAGAAACGGGTGCTGGAATTCTTCAGCACCCTGATCGCCCAGAATACCCCCAGCATTGACGCCCAGGAGGTGTTCGGCCGGCTGATCAGCCGCGAGCGACTTGGCAGCACCGGCGTAGGTAATGGCGTCGCCATTCCCCATGCTCGCAACCCTCATTGCCGCCAGCCACTGGCCAGTTTCCTGAGTCTGGCCGATCCGATCGATTTCGATGCCATCGACGGGGAACCGGTCGATCTGATCTTCGTGCTGCTGGTGCCTGAAACTGCCGATGATACCCACCTGGCATTGCTGGCCCAGATTGCCGAGCTACTCAACTCGGACGAAACTCGCAAGGCACTACGCGCTGCCGAAAGCCAGCCAGCGCTTTATGAGACCCTGATCGGGGCCATCCGCCAGCAAAACGAGCGCAACTGATCATGCAACTGGTAATCATCAGTGGCCGATCCGGCTCCGGCAAATCGATCGCGCTGCAGGCGCTCGAGGATCTTGGCTTCTATGCCATCGATAATCTTCCAGCCATGTTGCTGGCACCGCTGATCGATGAACTCGAAGCTGGCAGCCCACACCGACGTCGGGTTGCGGTCAGCATTGACGCCCGCAACCTGCCGACCGCGCTGGAACAGTTCCCGGGCCTGCTGGAATCACTGACCGGACGCGGACTTGATTGCCAGGTGGTCTATCTCACTGCAGAACCCCGGGTTCTACTGGAACGCTACGCGGCAACACGCCGGCGTCATCCGCTGACACGCGAAAGCGACATGACGCTGGCAGAAGCCATTGAATCCGAGGAGCAGTTCCTCTCTCCGATCCGTCATACCGCCGATCTGGTTATCGACACCTCGAACCTGACCCTGCACGATCTGCGTAGCCGGATCAGTGAGCAGGTCGCTCGCGACAATTCCAGCCAGATGACGCTGACACTCGAGTCCTTCGGTTTCAAGCGTGGCGTTCCGCTGGATGCCGATCTGGTCTTTGATGCCCGCTGTCTGCCCAATCCCTACTGGGACCCACGCCTGCGCGGGTCCACGGGACAGGAACAGGCCGTTATCGATTTTCTCGAGCAATACCCCGATGTCGAGGATATGTTCATCGATATTCGACAATGGCTGGATCGCTGGTTGCCCGCCTATACCGCCAGTCGACGCAGTTATCTGACTGTTGCCATCGGCTGTACTGGCGGGCAGCATCGCTCGGTCTATCTGATCGAGCGGCTGGGTGCTTATCTGGCCGAACGGTTTCCTTCGGTACGTATCCGTCACCGCGAGCTGACAGTGCAGCGTACCCTTGGCAGGGCAAGTGATGGCTCGGCGTGAACTCACCCTGATCAATCGCCGCGGGCTCCATGCCCGGGCCGCCACCAGATTGGTACAGTGTTGTCAGCAGTTCGATGCCAGTGTCACCGTCTGGCATGGTGAGCGCCGGGCCGACGCCGCCAATATCATGGCTCTGATGATGCTGGCAGCGCCCTGTCATACCCTTTTGATTGTCGACACCGATGGCCCGGAAGCCGAAGCGGCGCTGGAAGCCATTACCCTGCTGATCGAGGCTCGCTTCGATGAAGACGGATAACGTTCGCCTCGGCTGATTCGGTTCCATGAGCTCACGCAGTTAGCGAACAGTGGTGCTAAACTGGCGTCCGTTCACGCCGGCTCGGGAATCCTCACGCATGAGCATGCAACCGGAAACACTCCAGCAACGTCTGGAACGCCTCAATGCGGCCCTGGAAGAAGGGGCGACCGGTCAGGTCAGACGCATGCTCAATCGCGGTCTGGCAGCGGTAGATGTCGCCCAGTTGCTGGAATCGACGCCACCACGGGAGCGCGAACAGCTCTGGGCAATGATCGAGCCTGAACTGCAGGGTGAGGTACTGCAGTATCTGGTCGATGATATCCAGACCGAATTCCTGGGCCGCATGAGCGTGGAACAACTGCTCTCCATCTCACGGCAGCTGGATACCGACGACAAGGCTGACCTGCTGCAACGCCTGCCCAATACCATGATCCAGCACGTGCTTGCGGGCATGGGTACGGCCGAACGCGAGCAGGTGGAGATGGTGCTCGCCTATCCGGAGGATACTGCCGGCGGGCTGATGGACACCGAGACCGTCACTATTCGTCCGGAAGTCTCTCTGGCTGTGGTACAGCGCTATCTGCGACGACACGAGCGGTTGCCTGAATCTACCGACACGCTACTGGTCGTTACACGTCGTCGCGAGCTGATCGGTCATCTTCCATTAACGCGGCTTTTGGTCAGTGACCCGGATATCACGGTTCGCGAGATCATGGAGACCGATCTTGTCACACTGACAGCGCTGACGCCGGAGGAAGAAGTGGCCAGCGTTTTCGAGCGCTTCGACCTGATCTCGGCGCCCGTTTTGAGTATCGATGGCAAACTGCTGGGGCGTATCACCATCGATGATGTAGTGGATGTCATTCGTGAGGGCGCCGGTCATACGATGATGAGTATGGCCGGGCTGGAAGATGACGAAGATACCTTCGCACCGGTACTACGTACCGGGCGTCGTCGAGCTGTCTGGCTGGGGATCAACCTGATCGCCGCCACCGTGGTCTCGTTAGCGATTGGTTTTTTCGAAGACACCATTCAACGCATTGCCGCACTGGCTGTGCTGATGCCGATCGTCTCCAGCATGGGCGGCATAGGCGGCTCACAGACACTCACCGTCATGATTCGAGGCATTGCTCTCGGGCACGTATCACGCGCCAACCTGCGCTGGCTGGTCGTGCGCGAACTGCTGGCCGGCAGTCTCAATGGCGTGATCTGGGCCTGTGTCGTCGCGATCATCGCCATCGTTCGTTTCGAAGATCTCCAACTGGGCGCCATTATCGCGCTGGCGATGGTGATCAATCTGATGACTGCCGCCCTGGTAGGCACCCTCATCCCGGTGATGCTCAAGCGACTGTCGATCGATCCCGCTCTTTCCGGCGGTGTCCTGCTGACGACCACGACCGATATTGTCGGTTTTGTCGCATTCCTTGGTCTGGCAACCGCCTTCTATACCTGACTCATCAACAGTGGCCGGATCATCCGGCCACCATCATGTCATCAATCAGCCAGCTGCCGGTATGAACGCTGCCACGGGTATCGATATCATTACCGATCGCACGCAACCCGGCGAACATATCCCGCAGATTACCTGCGATAGTGAACTCCTCGATCGGCCCGGCCATTTGACCATCAATCACTCGGAAACCCGCCGCCCCACGTGAATAATCCCCCGTGACCGCATTAACGCCCTGCCCCATCAATTCAGTCACGATCACGCCATTCCCCATCATGTTGAGCAATGTCTGCCATGGAGTCAGTTCGGCTTGCAGACGTACGTTGCGCGCGCCGCCAGCATTACCGGTGGTCGCCATGCCCAACCGTCGGGCGCTGTAAACCGAGAGCATATAGCTTTCCAGTCGACCATCGCGAATATAGTCATTGTCCCGGGTATAAACGCCATCACTATCGAAGGCGGCACTGGCCATGGCCCGTGGTTCGCGAGGGCGCTCGCCAATGGAAAGCCATTCCGGAAAAAGACGTTCGCCCAGTGCATCACACAGGAAGGAAGCATTGCGATAAATGGCACCACCGGCAATGGCATTGAGAAAACTGCCGATCAGACCACTGGCCAGTTCAGGGACAAACAATACGGGCATTCGACCGGTTTCGGGACGGCCGGCATCGAGACGGGCCATCGCTCTTTCAGCGGCCTTGCGTCCGACTGCTTCGGGATCACGCAGCCTGCTCGGGTCCCGCTCGGCTGTATAATCGTGATCGCGCTGCATCCCCTGACTGTCTCGCGCAATCATGATGCACGAGAGGGAGTGCTGGGTCCCCAGTTGACTGCCGATAAACCCGTGACTATTGCCATATACCGTGACCCCTTCACTGCTCGACAGGGTGGCGCCATCGCTGCTGTCGATACCATTGACGGCACAACCGGCCTGCTCGCAGCGTCGGGCCAGTTCAATGGCTTCATCGGTGGACAGCGCCCAGGGGTGATACAGCTCGAGATCGGGCAGATCACGTGCCATGAGTTTAGCATCGGCCAGACCCGCCGCCGGATCTTCACCGGTATAGCGAGCGATTTCGCACGCACGATCGATGGCATCGTACAGTGCGCTCTCGCTGGCATCGCTGGTCGAGGCACTCCCCTTGCGCTGGCCGATATAGACCGTCACACCGATCCCCTGATCACGGGCCATTTCGAGCGTCTCGACCCGATCATGCCGAATCGCAACTTCCACGCCCTGCTGCACGCCGGCACCGATCTCGCAAGCGTCGGCCCCGCGCCGGCTGGCATGATCGATCGCCATGCGAACGCGTGCTTCCAGCTCGGCCCGCTGTGCCTGTGCGTCGAATGCCTGACTCATGTTCACTCCTTCATACTGATTCCGAATCCGGCGAGACTGGTATACTCCCGGATATGATCCCAACCGACTGAACCGACGCCTCATGACTGATCATTTGCCGGACGAAGAATCCGAATACGCCGTACGCCCCAACAAGTCGCAACTCAAGCGCGAAATGGCCGAGCTGAAAGCTCTGGGCGAACAGATCATTGCCATGTCGGAGCGACAGCGTGCCCGGCTGCCCCTGTCTCCCGAACTGCTTGCCGCCATTGACGAGTACCATCGCATCCCATCGCGCGAGGCGCGCCGCCGACATCTGCAATATGTTGGCAAGGTGATGCGCAGCGAGGATGTTACCGGCATCCGCGATACCCTGAGCGCCATGGAGCGTGAGCAGCTGGGACGCGAGGTACACCTGCAACGACTCGAACAGTGGCGTGAACGCCTGATCGAGGAAGGCGACCCGGCCGTCACCGAGTTTGTCGAGCACTACCCTGCGGTCGATCTGCCATCACTGCGTCAGATCATGCGCAATGCCCGCCGAGAGCGCGACCGCGGCCAGCAGGGCAATAGCGCTCGCAAGCTGATGAAACTGCTGCGTGAGGCCGCCGGTATCTGATTCGATTACTGCTCGGCAGTGCCACCTACCGTGATTTCATCCAGACGCAGGGTCGGCTGTCCCACGCCCACCGGGACCGCCTGCCCCTCCTTGCCACACACACCGATACCGGTATCAAGTGCCAGGTTATTGCCAATCATCGACACCTGACTCATCGCCTCGGGGCCATTGCCGATCAGCGTAGCGCCCCGGACTGGAGCGGTGATTCGACCATTTTCGATCAGGTAGGCTTCACTGGCCGAAAAGACAAAGCGCCCCGAGGTAATATCTACCTGGCCGCCACCGAAGCTGACCGCATAAAGTCCACGCTCCACGCTGGCAATGATTTCCTCGGGAGAGTGCTCTCCGGGCAGCATGTAAGTGTTGGTCATGCGAGGCATGGGCATATGAGCGTAGGACTCGCGCCGAGCGTTGCCTGTCGGTTGCATGCCCATCAGCCGCGCATTGAGCTTGTCCTGCATGTAACCGGTCAACCGGCCATCCTCGATCAGTGGCGTACAGGCACCCGGCGTGCCTTCATCATCGATTGACAGTGAACCACGCCGCTCATCCAGCGTGGCATCGTCCACCACTGTCACACCACTTGCCGCCACCTGCTCACCGAGTCGTCCGGCAAAGGCTGAACTGCCCCGACGGTTGAAGTCGCCTTCCAGGCCATGCCCTACTGCCTCATGCAGCAGTACGCCGGGCCATCCGTTACCCAACACTACGGGCAGCTGACCAGCCGGTGCCTCAACTGCTTCAAGATTGACCAGTGCCTGACGCACCGCTTCACGTGCATATTCCTCGGCCACATTACGATCGCGCAACTCACGCATCGAAAAGCGCCCTCCGCCACCGGCACTACCGCGCTCGCGTCGACCGCTGCGTACTGCAATTACCGATACATTGAAACGCACCAGTGGTCGAATATCCGCTGCCAGCGTGCCATCGCTGGCGCGTACCATGACGACATCATGGGTACCGGCAAGTGAAACACTTACCTGAGTGATGGCCGGATCCGCAGCTCGAGCAATCTGATCGGCACGCTTGAGCATGGCCACCTTTTCTTCGGCACTCAGCGAGGCAAGTGGATCTGCCTGACCATAACGCAGAGCATGATCGTGGGCATGTGCCGGTACAATTCGCTGACGTTCACCACTGCGCACGATACCGCGCGCAATACGCCCGGTCTCGGCCAATGCCTCGGCAGTGATCTGGTTGGAATAGGCAAAGCCGCTCTGATCGCCACTCTGGGAACGTACGCCCACACCGCCATCGATATAATAGCCGGCATCACGCACTTCCCCGTCTTCCAGCGACCAGAGCTCACGCCAGGTTCGCTGAAAGAACAGATCGGCGAAATCGATACCGGGCCCCATTGCGTGCCCCAATCCCTGATCGAGGGTATCGAGATCCAGTCCGCCCGGCGTCAGCAGGATCGACGCAGCCTGCTGGAGCCGATCCGCAGGGGCAGTTTGGAGAGTATCCGTCATTGCGCGTCTTCCAGTTTGATCTGCGGTGAGGCCCAGGGGCCCCACACATGATAATAGATACGTGAAACACGACTGAGCCATGGCTCGAAAAGCTCATGAAACAGCCAGAGTACGCCGCCTACCTGCGGGGCGCCAATGGCAACCGCCGCCAGCGGCAGATTCTGGGTGACCGGCACGGTAACACCAAGCTGTCCATCCAGAGTCCGCGCCATGAGATTCACCTGACCATTCAGGGTAAAATGGGTCGCCGATCCGGCTACCTGAATCGGCCCTCGCGTCTCCAGGCGCCCCTGGTAGAGAGTCGCGTCCCCCTTGAGCGATCGAAATGAAATTCCCGAGTGCGTTACATCGCTGAAATTCAGACGCAGACGTTCAAAAAGGTTATCAAGATTGAGCAGGCTGACTACCCGAGCCAGATCGGAATTGATGGCAGTGATCCGTCCGTTGCCCAGGTTGACATCGAACTGTCCGGTGATCGCCGGAATGGCGAACTGCCAGGGGGCACCGGGCCAGGCGAGTTTGGCGTTGGCCTGCCCCTGCTCGGTGTGAATGGCATCCGGTAGCGAGAATGACTTCAGGGTCTTTCCCAGATCCTCGGCGTTCAGCTTCAGACGAGCTGTAGTCAGACTACGATCGCTACCCGAAGCCTCCCAGTTGACCTGGCCGCTTACCGTGGCATCCGGCATTTGCAGAGCAATCGAAGAAAAACCGAGCCGTTGTTCGCTGGCATGCCACTGGGCCGATAGTTTACCCAGCAGGGTCTTGTCCATCAGCAGACGATCGATACTGATTCTGCCAGGCGGCAGATTCTTCAGCCCTGGGGCGTAGTTGGTGGCCTTTTCAGCTGCGCTGGCATCATCGTCCCTATCATCCTTGCTGCGTTCTCCCATGCGCAGGAAGGGAGAAATATCCAGCCGGGAGAGATGAACATGAATCGGCAGATTCGGCCGATCTCGCCAGTCGACACTGCCCTTGAGAAAGGACCCTTCCATTTCGGCGTGCCAGTCATTGCCCCGTGCAGTCGCTGTCGCGCCCATCGAACCAATACATTGTACGCCCATCGACAGACAGTCGGTTCGAACAACAATATGCTCGATGGGCGCCACTTTTTGAGCGGGCGCGCGAGTACGCATACTCGGTCCCTGACGGCTGCTCTGGTCACCCAGCCTTGAAATGGCAGTCTGCCATGCCTGTAAATCGATACGCTCGGCGCGCCAGTAGACCTCCCAGTGCTGGGCAGCAGGCCAGTCGCCGATGTTAGAAGGCCAATGCTGCAGCCACACCTGACCCTGGTGGCTATCATTGCGCCAGCGAGCCTTGACACGATCAGCCACCTGCAGGGTGCCGCTGCCCTTGCCCAGATTGACCTTCAGCGACAAGGGCGTTTCAAGATCAGGCGCCTTCTGAAAAGGCGGTGGCAATTGCAGGGAGAGTCCCTTCAGGGAGGTATGCACATTGACGATCGGCCCCCCTGCTTCCAGGTCCAGACTGGCGGTATAGTCCACACCACCACTGATTAGCGGGATAATGGTTTCAATACCCAGCCAGCCGGCTACCCCAGCGGCCATGGCATGACCATGTGCCGTAATACGATTGTTACCCAGATCGACATTCACGTGAGAGACACTATCGAACACATGGGCAGTCAGCTTACCTGTGACATTGCTCTGCTCGTTGCGATAGCGATAAGCCAGTCGACCACTGATATCGGTGACGGTCAGATCCGACTGACGAAAATACATGCCCACCTGATCGAGGCGGATATTGCCATCCACGCGGGCTTCTTCCGGTCGATCAAGTGGTACCGTGACATTGAGCATACCGATCAATGGCCCGTGTGCCCGCCAGCTGGCAATGGTATCCGCCAGGGAAGCCTCCAGCGGCGCTGACTTGAGCACATCCAGCATTGCTCCGGCATCCCCACCTACTGCAGCCGAAGCCGTCAGCCGATTATCGTTCAGGTGTACCCGGGCGCCTCGGGAAACCAGTCCGTTCAGAATCGCATGATCCAGTTTGGCATCAATGGTTTCGCCATTAATTTCCAGATGGCCATTGATGCCTGTCAGTGCCGGCCAGCCATCAAGGTAATCGACACTGGCGTTGCGCGCGTCCAGCGATACCCGGATCCGATCCTGACCGGAAGCCTGTCGCTTGTTCAGTATCAATCCCAGGTCAATGGTCGCGCGCGGGACGTCCGCCCGATGCAGATGTTGCGATAGCCACTGCCGTGCCTCGGGATCGAGCGCATTGAGCGGTAACCAGTTGCGTGGCTGGTCACCGTGGACATTACGCAGCTCAAGATCGAGATTGAAACGCCTGGGGCCTTCGGAGGGCAATAAAAAGGCAAAACTGCCCCGAGCCGTGGCCTGATCGCGTGTCACCTGCAGATCTTCGCCACGCAACGTATAGCCCGTATCATTCCTCTGCCAGGTCAGGCGGGTCTCGAGCTTTGATAACTGCCAGCGCACAGGAAAGACACCGGGCAGGTCGAAAGTAGCCCTTTGCCCTGACAGTGTGAACACACCCTGACGCGGTGTGCCTTCAAGCCAACCGGAAATCGGTCCGATACCGGGAACATTGTCATACCCATGAGTCGTGACATTGACCAGCCCTGCGCGGACGTGCCACTGACCGTCATAATCCAGTGCAATGCCATTGAGACTACCGGAAGGTTTGAGATGCGCCACCGCCTGATGGGTATCACCTTCAAGCGGCAACAGTGGCAGAAATCTATCCAGTGGTGCCAGATCAAAGCCGGCGATCCTGAAATGCCACGTATCCCACTTTGAACCCGCCTCCAGAGAGAGCCGGTTCGGCAACAGGGAAGCATTACTGTTGGTCGGTCTGGCCTTGAGCTGGTTGATCCAGCCGTGCCAGCGGTCGCTCTCATCGCGTACCAGCAGGCCCCGACCGGCCAGCGTTGTCAGGGTCAGATCATGATCACCACGCCCCAACGCAAGTGATTGTAGATCGAGATCGAAACGGCTCTCATCAAGAGCCCCCTGCTGCCAATTCGCCCAGAGGCGCAACTTTCCGGATACTTCATCGAGGTGCCATGGCGTCTCTTCAAAACCTGCCAACAGCCACTGCCCCAGCCTCCCGGCCTGCGCGGCATCGACTGTCAGCTGCAACTGCCCCGTCAGCGCCTGGCGATTGGCGAATTCACCTACGACACTCAGAGCTGCCTGATCCTGACCTGCCAGATTGGCGCTACCCTGAAGGTGAGCTCCCTGGCCGGGATGAGTAATCGTCAGTTGCGGCACCATCAGCGTCTGACGACGATCGCCATCATGGAAGGTGAGACGGCCCTCACGGAGCACGCCCCGCTGACCCAGCAACTGATCGACCCAGCTACTGAGCTGCTCCGGGGCCAGGCCACCACCTGAATGACTATCCTGACGACCGGGCCACCAGCCCCAGCCACCGCTCGGCAGCCGATAGAGATCTACATCGGCACCTCGAATCACGACATCAGTGGTGACCGGTTGCCAGCGCTGCAAAGAGGCGAGCGTATCCAGTCTGGCCTGCAGATGCGTCACGCCCAGCATCGGCCGACCATTATTCCGACGATCGGCAACCCGGGCATCCTCCAGGCTGATGATCACATCCAGGCCCTCAAGCGTGATCTCAAGGTCCTGGTAATGCACCATCAACCGATCGGGCAGACCAAGTGCCTCCAGCAGATGGCGCTGAAGCGCAGGCTGATTGAGCACACCCATACGTAGCGCCACCACCGTTGCTGCGAGCAACGTCAGGATGGCGGCGAGCAGCAACAGGCTCCATCGCGCAATCGTTCGCAGCAACACCATGGTTACATCAGTACGATATCGTACTGCTCCTGGGAATAATGATGATCCACCCGGAAGCGGATGGGCTTGCCAATGAAGGCCTCCAGATCGGCCACTGCCGTCGACTCCTCATCCAGCAATCGATCCACCACTCGACGAGAGGCCGTGACCAGATAGGATTCAGGCGCGTATGCCCGCTCTTCGCGCATGATTTCGCGGAAGATTTCATAGCATACCGTTTCCGGGGTCCTCAGTGATCCTCTTCCTTCGCATACCGGACAGGGCTCACAGAGCACATGCTCCAGACTCTCACGCGTGCGCTTGCGGGTCAGTTGAACCAGGCCAAGCTCGGTGACACCACTGAGCTTGTTGCGTGCGTGATCACGTTCAAGCGCCTTTTCCAGTACGCGCAATACCTGCCGCTGATGCTCGGGATCGAGCATATCGATGAAATCGATGATGATGATGCCACCCAGGTTACGCAGTCGCAGTTGCCGGGCAATCGCTGTCGCCGCCTCGAGGTTGGTCTTGAAGATGGTCTCCTCGAAATTGCGATGTCCCACAAACGCACCGGTATTGATGTCGATGGTGGTCATTGCCTCGGTCTGATCGATCACCAGATAGCCACCCGATTTAAGCGACGTGCGGCGGCATAGCGACCTTGCGAGTTCATCTTCGACGGAAAAAAGGTCAAAGATCGGCCGCTCGCCGGTATACAACTCGATGCGAGGTGCGACACGGGGCATGAAATCATGGGCAAACTGCAACAGGCGCTCGAAGTTCTCCCGGGAATCGATGCGGATGCGCTCAATGTCATCTCGCACCGTATCGCGCAGAGTACGCGAGGCCAGACAGAGGTCTTCATAAAGCAGTGCCGGAGCTGAACTATCGCGTCGACGCTGCTCGATGCGCTGCCACAGACGCAGGAGAAACTGCATGTCGCTGACCACCGACTCACGCTCGGCGCCTTCGGCGGCGGTACGAATAATAAAGCCACCGGCCATGTCGCTGGCGTACTCTTCGCGACAGGCTTCCACCAGGCTACGCAGTCGATCCCGCTCGGCCACATCCTCGATACGCTGTGACACCCCGTTATGAGAGGTGCCAGGCATATAGACCAGATAGCGTGAAGGGATCGATAGCTGGGTGGTCAGACGTGCCCCTTTGGTGCCGATCGGGTCCTTGACGACCTGAACTACCAGTGCCTGACCTTCACGAATCAATTCCCCAATGGGCACGGTCTCACTGTGCTGAGTGCCCGGTGGCATGATCTCCTGGGCGTGAATGAAAGCCGCACGCTCCAGGCCGATATCAACGAAGGCTGCCTGCATGCCGGGCAGCACACGGGCCACGATACCAAGATAGATGTTGCTGACGATTCCCCGACGCCGCTGACGCTCGATCCATGCTTCCTGCACTACACCACTTTCGATTACCGCAACCCGGGTCTCCATGGGTGTCATGTTGATGAGGATTTCACCGCTCATGCAGGCATCCTTGGTCGGAGCGTTTCACCGGCGCATGCGACGCCGACGCGGGTCAGGCCGATCGAGGGGGTTGCCAGATCGCGATGCCCTGACGAATCAGCAGTTCAGCCGTTTCACAAAGCGGCAGACCTACCACGGCCGAATAGCTACCGCTGAGTCTTTGAATAAAGGCAGCGGCCAATCCCTGAATGGCATAACCGCCGGCCTTGTCCTGTCCCTCACCGGTCGCCAGGTAGGCATCGATGCATGCTGCATCAAGCTCGGCCACGGTCACCTCGCTGATGACGCATTCGCTCAGCAGGCCTGCCGGCCCCGCTACAGCGACCGCCGATAATACCTGATGTGTCCGTCCTGATAGTGCCTCGAGCATCTGACGGGCTCTATCATCACCGCCCGGCTTGCCGAGAATGACGCCCTCGAGTGAAAGTGCCGTATCAGCGCCCAGTACCACACCATTCGGTGCTTTCCGCAACCCGGCTCGGGCCTTCTCGCAGGCCATGCGACGGACATACGCCATCGGCGCCTCATCCAGTTCGGGCGTTTCATCAATATCCATGGGCATGACCTGGCAGGAGACACCGATCGTTTCCAGCAGCATGCGACGCCGTGGCGAGGCGGAGGCCAGAATCAGCTGTTCTGACATGGCGTTTGCTCCCGAATCGGATACAGGATATCCATTAGCGGAAACGCCGTCGGACATGCTGCATCAACGTGAAGAACCAGGGCCACAGTACGCCCCCGATGACAGCGGCATAAACAAATTCCAGATGCAGACTCGCCACGTCGAAAACCACTCGCAGCCATTGATCGATCAACTGAATCAGGCCCAGCACAATGGTAATCAGCGCCGCCTGCTGCCACAACGAATAGACCCTTAACCGACTGTAAAGCAGCAGACACAACCAGGTGAGCAATGACATCAGCAAGGCATTCTGTCCCAGTGGCGACCCTTCAAGCAGATCCAGTAGCAAGCCGAAGATGAAGCCGTAAAAGACACCTACCCGCTGGGGCGCCACAATACACCAGAAGGCCAGCATCATGCCCAGCCAGTCGGGGCGCCACAACAGCCACTCTTCGGGCAGCGGCATCACCTGCAACAGTAATGCCAGTACCAGCGAGGCCCAGATGACAGGCAGCGACTCAGGGCGAACGGCCATCACTGCCTCCCGAGTGATCAGTACTGGGCTGGATGATTTGCAGGGCAATACTCACGGCAGCCGGGTCAAGCTGTTCATGCTGACGTTTGGGCACCGACCGAGCAAACAGCATCAGAAACTGGCGTGAACGATCAAGCCGGGCAATGGGCGCGGCTTCGACATGCGCAAAGGGGCCACCGGGGTTACGCCTGACCTCGCTGACCCGGGCTACCGGATAGCCCTCCGGAAAACGATCGGCCATGCCTGAGGTCACCAGCAGATCACCTTCACGAATGTCGGTGTTATTGGGCACATTCATCACATTCAGGGTATTGGACTGGCCAGCCCCCTGTGCAATGAAGCGCAGACCATTGCGATTGATCTGTACCGGCACGGCATGACTGGCATCGGTAATCAGCAATACCCGGCTGGTATAACGCGACACCGAGGTAACCTGCCCCACCAGACCGGAGGCATCCACTACCGGCTGACCGATATAAGCACCATCCACCCTGCCGCGATCGACCACCATCTGATGAAGAAAGGGGTCATTGTCGAGCGTCATCAGCTCGGCCGTCATCCAGGGGATGTTCTGGCGTGGTGTGGCATGCAGCAGCTGGCGCAAACGAACATTCTCAGCCGATAGACTGGCCATTCGCTGCACGCGTTGGGAAAGGGTCAACAGCTGGCGATGCAGCTGACGATTTTCCTCGATCAGCTCACTCTGGCTCGAAACGATTCGGGATGCCCAGTTAAGCCCACGCGATGGCAGGCTGACCACCCACTGAATCGGGGTGGTCACCGTTGCCGCGTGACCCCGCACACCATCCATCCAGTCGAAGCGATGATCGGCATACAAAAGCATCAGCGCCAGAAAGGCACACAGCAGCATCCGATAGCCCGGCGCAGGGCCGTGCGAAAACAGGGGTTTGATAGGCCATACTCCCGCGGGCCGACCGCCGGCAACGCCAGTCGGTCACCGCCGAACTCAGTCGGTCGACAATAGTTCGAAGGTATGCTGATCAATCATTTCCAGCGCCTTGCCGCCGCCACGGGCCACGCAGGTAAGCGGGTCCTCGGCCACGACTACCGGCAGACCGGTTTCCTCGGCCAGCAGCTTGTCGATATCACGCAGCAGCGCGCCACCACCGGTCACCACCAGCCCCCGGTCGGCAATATCCGACGCCAGTTCGGGAGGCGACTGTTCCAGCGCACTCTTGACCATGGCCACGATCGACGCCAGGGGCTCCTGGAGCGCATCAAGAATCTCGTTGGAGTTCATGGTGAAACCACGCGGCACACCTTCGGCCAGATTGCGCCCGCGAACATCGATCTCGCGCAACTCGCCACCCGGCCAGGCACAGCCAATCTCGTGCTTGATACGTTCGGCGGTCGCTTCACCGATCAGACTGCCGTAGTGCCGGCGAACATAGGCGGTAATGGCCTCATCGAAACGATCGCCACCGACACGGATCGATTCCGAATACACGACACCGGAGAGGGAAATGATGGCAATCTCGGTGGTACCACCACCGATATCCACCACCATCGAGCCCTGCGCTTCCTCGACCGGCAGGCCCGCACCGATGGCTGCCGCCATCGGCTCTTCGATCAGGAATACTTCGCGAGCACCGGCACCCTCGGCTGATTCCTTGATCGCACGCCGCTCCACCTGAGTGGACATACACGGCACACAGACCAGCACCCGGGGACTCGGGGTCAGGAAGGTACTCTGATGAACCTTGCGAATGAAGTACTGCAGCATCTGCTCGGTGACGGTGAAATCGGCGATGACACCGTCCTTCATCGGGCGGATTGCAGTAATGTTGCCCGGCGTGCGACCGAGCATGCGTTTGGCGTCATGTCCTACTGCAGCCACGCTTCGCATGCTGCCGGACTGACGGATGGCCACTACCGAGGGCTCATCAAGCACGATACCGCGACCGCGCACATAAATCAGCGTGTTGGCCGTTCCGAGGTCGATCGATAGATCACTCGAAAACAGGCCTCTTAAACGTTTGAACATGAAAGTCGTTACCTGGAGCAGACCGGAACCCTGTGCGGATGCAAACGGTATCATCGTGCCCCTGGCGCGGCAAGCAAGCCCGCTGCCATGCGCCTTCGCCATATGGTACCGTTTGCTCTTTCCGGCAGCGCCCTGCCAATCCAAATCCGTTCATTCGCGGCCTGTAGCGCGGGTGTTACCCCCGTCGCACTGCTTGCCGAATCAGAGGAACACGCTCATGGCAATTGAACATGAAGATGTCCGCCGCGCGGCGCATCTGGCCATGCTGGGGCTGGATGAGCGCGAGGCCGAACGCTATGTCACTGACCTGTCGCGCATTCTTGAAATGGTGGATCGCCTTCAGGAAGTTGATACCGAAGGCGTTGCCCCGCTGGCTCACCCGCTCGACACCACCCAGCCGCTGCGGGCCGATGAGGTAATTGAGCCAAACCGTCGCGATGCCCTGCAGGCATGTGCTCCGGCGGTCACCGACGGGCTCTACCTGGTCCCCCGGGTCGTGGAATAAGCCTCTCGCAGGCCTGAAAGCAATTTACAGGGAGCATTCACTCTCCATGCATGACAAGACACTTGCCGAGTTGGCACGCGGTCTGGCCGCAGGCCAGTGGAGCAGCCGCGACATCACTACGGCCCTGCTTGATCGGATCGAACGACTGGACCCGGCGCTGAACAGTTTCATCACCGTTACCGGTGATCAGGCCCTTCAGGACGCTGAAGCCGCCGATGAAGCCCGGGCACGAGGTCAGGCCGGTATCCTTGCGGGCGTTCCATTGGCCTACAAGGATATCTTCTGCACCGAAGGCGTACGTACCAGCTGCGGTTCACGCATGCTCGACAATTTCATCGCGCCTTATAACGCCACGGTGATCGACAAATTGCGCCAGGCGGGGACAGTCAGCCTTGGCAAGACCAACATGGACGAATTTGCCATGGGCTCGTCCAATGAAAACAGCCACTACGGGCCAGTGAAGAATCCATGGGATCATTCACTGGTGCCGGGGGGCTCGTCGGGGGGCTCGGCCGCAGCCGTTGCTGCCGGACTGGTGCCCGCCGCGCTGGGCACCGATACGGGTGGTTCGATTCGTCAACCTGCTGCCTTCTGCGGCATTACCGGGCTTAAACCAACCTATGGCCGGGTCTCGCGCTACGGCATGGTGGCCTACGCTTCCAGTCTCGACCAGGGCGGCCCGCTGGCCCGTACTGCCGAGGATTGTGCCTGGCTGCTCAACGTGATGGCAGGTCACGATGCTCGGGACTCTACCAGCGTTTCACGCAGTGTTCCCGATTACACCAGCGAGCTCGACAAGCCCCTCGATGGTCTGCGCATCGGACTGCCACGAGAGTACTTCGGCGAAGGACTGGATGAAGGGGTCGCCAGCGCCATCCGCGACGCCATTCGGGTCTACGAATCGCTCGGCGCCAGTGTGATCGACGTCAGTCTGCCGCACACCGAACTGGCGATTCCGACCTACTACGTCATCGCGCCAGCCGAAGCCTCGTCCAATCTGTCGCGCTATGATGGCGTTCGCTTCGGTCATCGCTGCGAGAACCCCGAAACGCTTGAGGATCTCTACAAGCGCTCGCGCGCCGAAGGCTTCGGCGAAGAGGTCAAGCGTCGCATACTGATCGGCACGCATACGCTCTCGGAAGGCTTCTTCGATGCCTATTATCGCAAGGCTCAGCAGGTACGTCGGCTGATCCGCCAGGATTTTCTCGATGCCTTCCAGCAGGTGGATGTGCTCATGGGACCCGCCGCTCCGACACCGGCATTCCCGCTGGGAGAAACGGCTGACCCGGTACAGATGTACCTGCAGGACATCTACACCATCGCCATCAATCTGGCCGGCATCCCCGGTATCAGCGTGCCAGCCGGATTCGTCGGACATCGTCCGGTCGGACTACAGATTCTCGCGCCGCACTTTGCCGAAGCACATCTGCTCAATGTGGCTCATGCCTTCCAGCAGGCCACCGACTGGCATCAGCGTCGTCCCGACGTCGACAGCCCCGATCCGAGATAAGTATCGATGAACACCGGTAGATATCAGCCGGATCGTCGTCATCAGGAGTCATGATATGCAGTGGGAAGCCGTGATCGGGCTGGAGGTTCACGTTCAGCTCGCGACCCAGTCGAAGATATTTTCCGGCGCCTCGACCGCCTTTGGCGCCGACCCGAACTCCCAGGCGTGTGCCGTCGACCTGGGCATGCCCGGCGTGCTGCCGGTTCTCAACGAGAATGCAGTAGCCATGGCCGTGCGCTTCGGACTCGCGATCAATGCCGAGATTCCCGAATACTCGGTGTTCGAGCGCAAGAACTATTTCTATCCCGATCTTCCAAAGGGGTACCAGACCAGCCAGATGGCGCATCCCATCATTGGTCGAGGGGAAGTCGAGATCACTCATGGCGAGGGCCATTCGAAACTGGTGCGTATCCATCACGCCCACCTCGAAGAAGATGCCGGCAAATCGCTGCATGAGGACTATCACGGCATGACCGGGATCGATCTCAACCGTGCCGGTACGCCACTATTGGAGATCGTCTCCGAACCCGACATGAGCAGCGCCGCTGAAGCTTCAGCCTATCTCAAGGCTCTGCACGCCATTGTCACCTATCTGGGTATATCGGATGGCAATATGGCTGAAGGGTCGATGCGCTGCGATGTCAACGTCTCCCTGCGTCCTGCCGGTAGCAAGACGCTCGGTACACGTGCCGAGATCAAGAACGTCAACTCTTTCCGCTTTGTCGAACAGGCCATCGCCTTCGAAATCGAACGCCAGACCGATATCCTTGAAGATGGTGGCCAGATCATTCAGGAAACACGTCTGTTCGACCCGGATCAGGGCGAGACTCGCAGTATGCGGCTCAAGGAAGAAGCCAACGATTATCGTTACTTCCCCTGCCCCGATCTTCTGCCACTGATGCTGGACAGTGCTTATGTCGATCATCAGCGCACTCTGCTGCCGGAATTACCCACTGAAAAGCGTCATCGCTTCATTACCGAACTGGGACTCTCCGCTTATGACGCGGGTGTACTGGTTGCTACTCGCCCCCTGGCAGAGTACTTCGAACAGGTTCATGCCGTCTGCGGCAATGCCAAGCTCGCTGCCAACTGGGTGCAGGGTGATCTGATGGGACGCCTTAACCACGACAACCTGAGTGTCAGGGAATCACCGGTCAGCGCCACCCAGCTCGGTGAGCTGTTGTTGCGTCTGGAAGACAACACCATCAATGGCAAGGGCGCCAAGCAGATTTTTGCCGATCTGTGGGAACGCAGGGGCGAAAGTGCCGATGAACTGATCGAGGCCCGCGGGCTCAGGCAGGTGACCGATAGCGGCGCCATCGAGTCCATGGTCGATGAAGTCATCGCCAATAGCCCGATTCAGGTGACCCAGTATCGTGAAGCCCCTGAAGACAAACGGGGCAAGATGATCGGCTACTTCGTCGGCCAGGTCATGAAGCTTTCGAAGGGAACGGCCAACCCACAGCAGGTCAACGCTCTGCTCAAGGAGAAGCTCGACGCCCTGCTGTAAGCCTGTACCGTAGCCGCCGGATGTGACCTCCGGCGGTGCGATTCACACCATTTTGTCGTGCCCCTTGCTCTCCGAGTGACGGGGCGTCCTCCGGGCTCTTCAAATGGAAAGCCTGACATGTCCGATGACGTTGGCGCACGCCTGCGTGCCTTGCGCGAGCTGCGCAATATTTCCCAGCGGGAACTGGCCAGACTCAGTGGGGTAACCCATTCGAGCCTTTCCCAGATCGAACAGGGACGGGTCAGTCCTTCGGTCAGTTCACTGAAGAAGATTCTGGATGTTATTCCCATCAGTATCGGCGATTTTTTTACCATGGACATCGAGCGGGCCGATCAGGTGTTCTATCAGTACGACGAACTGCCAAAGCGTTACAGCGGCGATATTCTTTACCGTCTGGTAGGGGCCGATCGTCCAGCCCGTGCCCTCTCCTTTCTGATTGAAACCTACCCGCCCGGTGCCGATACCGGTCGTGAGGTCGCTGCCCACCGCGGTGAAGAAACGGGACTGGTACTCGAAGGCGAGATCGAAGTCACTGTAGGCGGTCGAACCCGACACCTGGGCCCCATGGATACCTGGTATTTCGATACCAACATTCCCCATCGCTTTCGCAATACAGGGAACAGTCCGTGTCGTCTGATCAGTTGCTGCACCCCCGCCCAACCCAATATCTACCGCTCGGAAGCAGAGGAAGAGGGGGCTCCCGATAGTGAGCTGAAGTCGGATTGAGCGACGCCAGACTCGCATCCCGTGGCATAACCGTTACACTCTCTGACAATAAAGCAATGTCACATCGCGGCACAGTGGAATAATGCTATCCATCGAGACTGCCACTCGCTGGCAGGCCTGCGCCGGCGGCATTGCCAACCGCACCCCGTTGCCCGAGCCGGGTTCTTGCCCGGGCCAACGAAGCGCAGTGGTTCATTCTGGAGAGCTTCATGACCGGTCCATCCATGCTGGCCGATCCGACTGTCGAACACTCGCCCACCCTCTCGGTCAATAACCTGCCCGAAGCCATTCGCCATACCATGCAGTGTGCCGTCATGGTCGAAGCCGGTAGCGAGGCCCTGCAGCAGGCCATCGAGCATCATTTCCGTAATCCCGGGGGCTATCTGCGGGCCCGCCTCGGCTATCAGGCCGCCACTGCGTTGGGTCTCGAGAACGACAGTGCCATTATCGTCGCATCCATTAGTGAGCTTTTGCACAATGCCTCACTGATTCACGATGACGTTCTGGACCGGGATACCCGACGGCGGGGCCAGGCCAGTATCTGGCATCAGTGGAACGAGGGCGTGGCGATCTGTCTGGGAGATCTGTTCATTTCGGCTGCCTTCGGGTTGATTGCCGAACTGGAGCACTTCAATGCACAGCTACCCTCCCTGATCCGGCTGGTGCATGAGCAGGTGCGTGCCACCATTCACGGTCAAACACGCAGCCTCTCACCAGCCCTCCATGCCAGCGAACAATTCCGACAATATGCCGAAGCGGCACGTGGCAAGTCGGGCCCCCTTTTTGGCCTGGCGCTAGAGGCCCCGCTGGTATTGTCCGGTCACCCAAAAGCGTGCCCACTGGCCAGAAGCGCGACCGGTGCCTTCGCCACGGTCTTTCAGCTGGCTGACGATATCGAGGATTACAACAGCGATATGGCGCTTGATCCCGAGCATGGCGCGGGCAATATGCTGCGAGCAATGGAACGTATTGCCGATGATCCCCTGGTGCGCGCCTGGCGCTATGCTGATCTATTGCTGGCACGCAGCCAGCGGCTTGCCATGCGGCTACCCAATGCCTGCGGCGATCTTCTGATCAGCGAATGCGAACATCTGAGAGAACGAATCCGTCAACTGACCGGAGTCCCGGGGTAATGCGTACCATCGTGATTGGTGGCGGCTTCGGTGGCATGGCAGCGGCGCTGAGAGCACGCCGACGCGGCCACGAAGTGACACTTATCGAACGCTGCGATCAATTGGGTGGCCGTGCCCAGGTGTTCGAGGACCGTGGCTTTCGCTTCGATGCCGGCCCCACCGTCATCACTGCTCCTTTCCTGTTCGAAGAGCTCTTTGAGTTATTCGGTTGCCGACTCTCGGATTATGTCTCTCTGGTGGCCCTTGACACCTGGTATCAATTCTATTTTCAGGATGGCCGGCGCTTCAGCTACGGGGCTGACATGGCAGCGACCCTGGACAACATTCGCGCTTTCAATCCGCGTGATGTCGAAGGTTATCAACGGCTGCTGGACACGTCGCGTGAGATCTTCGAGATCGGTTTCGAACAACTGGCCGATCGCCCCTTTCATCGTTTCTCCACCATGGCCGCGCAAATCCCGGCACTGTTGCGACTGAAAAGCTACCGCTCGGTCTGGGGAATGGTCAGTGCGCACATCGAGGACCCTGCACTGCGCCAGGCCTTCTCCATCCCACCCTTGCTGGTCGGTGGCAACCCGTTCCGCACGACCAGTATCTATGCCCTGATTCCGTGGCTGGAACGCCGCTGGGGCGTGCATTTTCCGATGGGTGGTACCGGCGCGCTGGTTGCTGCACTGGAAAAGCTGATGCGCGAGCAGGGCATTACCATTGCCACCGGCACTACGGTCGAACGCGTGCTCTCTCAGGGGCGTCGTGCCACTGGCGTGTCGCTGACCACAGGAGAACGATTGCCGGCAGATCTGGTCATCAGCAATGCTGATGCAGCCCACCTTTATGCCAACATGGTTGATACCGTACCCGCTTCACTGCGTTTCAAGCTCGGGCGCGCACGCTACTCGATGGGATTATTCGTGCTCTATCTGGGCACCGATCGTCAGTTCCCGGACGCCGAGCACCACACCATCTGGATGGGACCACGCTTTCAGGAACTGTTGGAGGATATTTTCGAACGTCATCACCTAGCGGCTGATTTCTCACTTTACGTTCATCGACCCACAGCGACTGATCCTTCCTTTGCACCGCCTGGCGGTGACTCTTTCTACATTCTGGCACCAGTGCCCAATCTTCAGGGCAGGATCGACTGGCAGGAGGAAGGGGATCAGCTGGCCGATAGCATTATCGATGCGCTGGATCGTACGACGCTCCCCGGTTTGCGTGAGTCGCTGGTCACCCGTTTTCACATGACGCCCGAGGATTTCAGCCACCGTTATCTGTCACGTTTCGGTGCAGGCTTTTCAATCGCCCCGATCTTCCAGCAATCTGCCTGGTTTCGTTTTCACAATCGCAGCGAGGCGCTGGATAACCTGTTACTGGTCGGCGCGGGTACTCACCCGGGTGCCGGTGTGCCGGGAGTGCTATCCAGCGCCCGGGTGCTTGAACATCTGTTACCTTCTGTCTGACACCCATTCTGACAGGACAATTCATGGATCCGGCTCGACAGACCCTGGCATTACACGGCAAGTCCTTCTGGTTCGCCAGCCGCTTCATGGAGCGCCGCGACGCCGATGATGCAGCGCGACTTTATATGGCCTGTCGCGAACTCGATGATCTTGCCGATCAGGAGCTGCCCGATCAGTACCAGAATGAACGCGCTCGTGACCGCCTGATCAATATCCGCCGTGAAATTCAGGCCCGTCGGGGGCACGACCCATCAAGCCTCAACCTGCTCGATCTTTCGGCGCGGCGCGGGGTCGATCTTGATGCCGCCACGGCAATGATCGATGCGCTGATCCGTGATGTCGATCAGCCCGCCATGATCGAAACGGAAGCCGAATTGATCGACTACTGCTATGGCGTAGCCGGCACGGTCGGCGTCATGATGTGTGCCGTTATTGGCGCGCGCCCCGAAGCCAGTGCGTATGCCGTCGACCTGGGTATCGCGATGCAGATGACGAACATTGCACGCGACGTGCTCGAAGATGCTGCTCAGGGCCGGCGCTATCTACCCGGTGAATGGATCGATCATCGCAGTGCCACGCAACTGGCCACCTCCCATCAGGAGGATCACGCACCGGTGGCAGCTGCAGTCGAGCGGCTGCTCAAGCTGTCGGAAACGTACTATGTCAGTGCCGCCGATGGCTTTCGCTATATCCCGCGCCGTAATCGACGTGCCATCCGGGTCGCCGCGGAGGTTTATCGTGGCATTGGCCGGCGTCTGGCCCGCTCGAATCATGCCTGGCATGAAGGCCGGGTGTTCGTGCCTATGCGGGGCAAGCTGTGGCTGGCGACCCGGACCCTGGCAGGCCAGGGCGAGATTCATGCGCCAGGGCGCGCTCGCCACGATGCCGCACTGCACCGTCACATTGCGCATCGTCCGGGAGCCGATGCCGGTTTATCCGAATCATCATGAAGCCACGCCAAAACGAACAGGAGTCTTCCGTTCCACTGCTGATCCTCGGGGGAGGATGTGCCGGGTTGAGCCTCGCTTACCGTCTGGCACGCAGTCGCAGGTCACCTCGAACCATCATTATCGAACCACGTCAGACCTATAGCGATGACCGGACCTGGTGCGGCTGGGCGCTGACCCCCCATCCATTCAGCGATCTGGTAGCCGCACGCTGGAAGAGCTGGTGGATTCACACCGACCGAGGCAGCCAGCATGTAACTGGAAGCCCCTGGCCTTATGAAATGCTCCATTCGGCAGCGTTCTACGAACGCACCCTGGCAGCCATTGACGCCAGTCACGAGATTGCTCTCTGGCGTGGGCAGCGAGTAAGTGCCCTCGAGGATCATACCGATGGGGTACAAGTTACCCTGGAGAGCGGACAGCGAATCCATGCTCGCCATGTGGTGGATACCCTGCCACGGCCCGAGCGTCTGGTCGCGCCCTGGGCATGGCAGGACTTCGCCGGACTGGAGATCGAGGCCGAGGCCATCGATGACACGTCTCCCCCGGATCTGATGGATTTTCGCGTCGCTACCCGGGATCAGCTGGATTTCATTTATCGCCTTCCCCATGCCCCCGGTCGTGCCCTGTTCGAATGGACCCGCTTCGGTCGTCCAGCCTCCAATCCCCATACCCTGCGCCAGGCACTGATCGAGCATCTTGATACCCGATTGCCCGAAGGCTATCGCATTCTGCGCGAAGAGATGGGTTCCCTGCCAATGGCCCCCCCGGCAGCAACATCTCACGGCAACCGCGTGGTAGCAGGAGCCTATGCCGGCTCAATGCGCGCAGCCACCGGCTATGCCTTTCATGCCATTCAGCGCTGGGCCGATGATTGCAACGCTGCCCTGCTGGCCGGCAAGCCGCCCTGCCCACCTCGGCGTCGACCATGGCTGGAACGCCTTGACCGGGTCTACATGACGGCCATCGGGCAACATCCCGATGAAGCCCCCGAGTTTTATCGTCAGCTGTTTGCCCGGGTACCGGCAACCTCCGTGGTTCGCTTTCTGGCCGGCGTCCCACACTGGCGCGATACCCTTGCCATCATGCGCAGCCTGCCCTCGGGACCATTTTTGCGCGCGGCATGGCACAGCACCTTCCCCTTGCCAACCCAGGGCGATTCCTCTTGAATGGAAACGACTGACAGAGCGTCGCTCGCCTGGGCACAGGACGCTTTGTGCTTCATCTTCACCCCCATCAGCATGGCGTATCATTCCGGTAGCCATGGATAGGCAACAGGATCAATTCCCATGGTTGACGACATGCCCGACGATGAAGCGACCCGCTTTCTCGCGGCTCATCCTGATGCCACTCATATCGATCTCCTGATCAGCGATCTCAATGGCGTGATTCGGGGCAAGCGCATCCCCAGAGACAATCTGCAAAAGGCCTGGCAGGAAGGTATTCATCTACCAGCCTCGCTGTTTGCACTGGATATCTCCGGTAATACCATCGAGGAGACCGGACTGGGTCTGGAAACCGGCGATGGCGATCGGCGCTGCGTCCCCGTGCCCGGCACGCTGACCCTGGCGCCCTGGCAGCGCACGCCCACCGGCCAATTGCTGATGACCATGCTCGATACCGACGGCTCCCCTTTCGAGGCCGATCCCCGTCAAGTACTGAACCGGGTACTGACACGTTTTCTTGCACGCGGTATACGGCCGGTCGTCGCGCTGGAGCTGGAGTTTTACCTGATCGATCTGCAGCGCGACGAGCACGGTATGCCACTCCCCCCCTGTTCACCACTCACTGGTGAACGGGCACGCCAGAGTCAGCTCTACTCGATCTCCGAACTCGATGAATATCAGGCTTTTCTCGAGGATATCGCCAGCGCGGCCCGGGCGCAGGCGCTACCACTGGATACCGCACTCAAGGAGTGCGCCCCCGGACAATTCGAGATCAATCTGCTGCACGGCGACAATGCCCTGCGTGCCTGTGATGATGCCGTCATGCTCAAGCGACTGATCAAGGGGGTTGCGATCAATCATGGCTTCGAGTCCACCTTCATGGCCAAGCCCTGGGGAGAAGAAGCCGGCAGCGGGACCCATGTGCATATCAGCCTGATCGACAGTGTCGGCAACAACCTGATGGCGGATGGCGATGCTCCGCTGGGCAGTCAACTACTGCATCAGGCTGCGGCCGGTATGCTCGAACTGATGCCGGAATCCATGGCGATTCTGGCACCCAACCTGAACTCCTACCGACGCTTTCAACCTGAGCTTTACGTCCCCATGGCGCCAACCTGGGGTTTTGACAATCGCTCGGTAGCGGTGCGAATACCGGCCGGACCACCCGCTGCCAAACGACTCGAACATCGCGTCGCCGGTGCCGACGTCAATGTGTATCTGCTGATGGCCGTCCTGCTGGCCTCCATTGAATACGGTATTCATCATGAGCTGACGCCCCCTGCCCCCATCGAAGGCAATGCCTATACCAGTGTCCCTCCCGGTTTGCCGGACAGCTGGGGCAAGGCACTCGATACCTGGGCAAGCAGCACTGTTCTACGTGAAGCGATGGGTGAACAGTTCCACCATGTTTATCTGACCAATCGTGAAGCTGAGCGCGCTCAGGCACGCCAGGCAGTCAGTGCGCTGGAGTACGAGTGGTATCTGCGTACGGTCTGAACAACGAGCGCTTCAGTTCAGTCGCATTACTGCAATGCCGACAAAAATCATGGCGGCGGCCATCAGCCGCCCGCGACCAAGCGGCTCTTTCAACCACAGCGTGGCCATCAGTAGCGCAAACAGCACGCTGGATTCACGTAGCGCCGCCACCAGCGCTATCGGTGCCCTGCTCATCGCCCAGATGGCAATACCATAAGCCAGCAGCGACATCGCCCCGCCACCCAGCCCAACACGCCAGTAGCCACCCAGAGTGGCCAGCGCATGTCGACCGCGCAACTTCCAGAGCACGCCGCCCATCACCAGCCCATTAACCGCAAAAAGCCACAATGTATAGCTCAGCGCATCACCATTGGCGCGGGCGCCGACGCCATCACTCAGGGTATAGGCGGCAATGAAACAGGAGGTCATCAGAGCACATCCAACCGAGCGGCGATCAATACGTGCCGCACCATGTCGCCCACCGACGAACGCCATGGTGACAATCCCACCTACCAGCACCAGCACGCCGGTCACCTCCCCCAGCGTCAGCGGTTCACCAGGCCACAGTGCACTGACCAGCGTCACCAGCAATGGCGCTGCACCACGTGCAATGGGATAGACCTGCCCCAGATCGCCAATGCGATAGGCGCGCGCCAGATAGACGTTGTAGCCGATATGCATGAGCGCCGAGAGCGTGATCCAGGGCCAGGCAGCGAAGGCTGGCACAGGCACGAACGCCAGTCCGGCAAGCGCCAGTACCCCTGAGCCGATCTGGATCAGGGTTACAGCCAACAGGCGATCGAGATTGACGCGTACCAGTACATTCCAGCCGGCATGCAGAGCGGCTGCGATCAGAACGGCGAGAAATACCGAAGTGGTCATGAGCTTCCGGTTTCAGCAGGAATTCATGACAATAGCATGATGATGTCATGACACAACTCCGGCCGTGTGCAACCAGGCTGCTACATGCCCAGCCGGTCACGCAGTGCGTAATACCAGGCCCCCAGCGCCGACAGCGGTACCGCAAAGCGTCGCCCACCGGGGAAAGGCAGGTGAGGAATCCCGGCAAAGGCATCGAAGCGCGCACCTTCGCCACGAATGACCTCTCCAATCAGCCGCCCCGCAAGATGAGAACAGGTCACTCCGTGACCGGAATAGCCCTGCGCATAGTAGACATTATCGTTAAGTCGGCCGAACTGGGGCAGCCGGTTAAGCGTCATCAGAAAGGTGCCACTCCAGGCATGATCGATGCGAACATCGTGTAAATCCGGAAAGGTTTTGAGCAGCTTGGGTCGAATGGCGGCTTCGATGCTCGCCGGGTCACGCCCGCCGTAGCTGACCCCACCGCCATAGATCAATCGACGTTCACGCGAGAGTCGATAATAATCCAGCAGATAATTGCAATCCTCGACGCAACGGTCGGTCGGCAATAATGCTCGTGCACGGGACTCATCAAGCGGCTCGGTCGCGATGACCTGAGTACTGCAGGGCATGCTGCGCTGCAGCAATTCGGACACACTGCGCTGTCCCGGATGCTGACCGAGGTAAGCGTTACCGGCAATCACTACCCGCTCGGCATGCACATCACCTGCAGGGGTGCGCACCACCGCGGGTTGACCGTGGCCCAGCTCGGTCATTGGCGAATGCTCAAAAATCCTCCCGCCCAGCGACTCCAGCGCCCTCGCCTGGCCCTGCACCAGATTGAGCGGATGCAGGTGTCCACCGCTGTAATCGAGCAGTGCACCGCAGTAGCGGTTCGAGCCAATTTCGCGACGGTATTCGTCCGGACCCAGCAGTTCGAGCCGACCATGACCGTAACGCTCCCAAAGCTGCTGATGCTCGCGTAGCGCCTCGAACTGGCGCTCATTGCAAGCGGCAAACAGATTGCCGTCCTTCAGATCGCACTCGATGGCGTACTGCTCGATACGTTCGCGAATGATGCGATTACCTTCAAACGCCATATCGCCCAGCGCTTGCGCGGTCTCCACGCCGTAACGCGCCTCGATCACATCCATGTCGCGGCTGTAACTGTTGACGATCTGCCCGCCGTTGCGCCCCGAGGCACCGTAGCCGATCCGTACCGCTTCAAGCACCACCACCCGGTAGCCCTGCTCGGCCAGATGCAGGGCCGCAGAGATCCCGGTAAAGCCGGCGCCGATCACGCAAACATCCGCGCTGGTCGTGCCGCTGAGCGCCGGGCGCTCATTGCGATCATTCATCGAGGCGGCATACCAGGAACCGGTATGGCCGTTATCTGCTGCCTGAGCCATGATGCTTCCGTTCACAAACCATGATGAACACTGATACCAATGCTAGCGGCTGCGTACTTCGGTCCAGAGCTGCTGAACAAACTGCAGATCCTCACCGGAAAGCGCTGGCGTTACGCTCAGCCGCTGACGTGTCGCCTCATTCGGCAAGGCAGGTGGTTCACGCAATGTGGCGTTCAGCTTCGATAACGCATCCCGATTGGGTGTGGTGTAACCGGTATAGTTTGAAATGCGGGCAGCGATGCCCGGCTGTAACAGATAGCTGATGAACTGCCGTGCCAGCTCGGGATGTGGCGCATGCTTCGGAATAACCATACTGTCCACCCAGCGCTGGGAGCCCTCTTCGGGCACGAAGAACCCTACCTTCTGATAGGCTTCTCCCCCCGTGGCAACCTTATGTACATAATCGCCATTGTAGGCAATACCTACCTGGATGATCCCGCGGGCCACCTGGTCGATGGCGGCCAGACCGTTGACGAAACCACTGAAATTGGGCCGATCCATGGTCGAGCGCGCCGCCTTCGCAGCGGCCACCCACTGATCGCGCTCGGTACAGTCGAAACCATGCCCCTGCCAGGCACAGAGAGTCGCCAGACTGAACTGACCATCCCCCTTGAGCAGGGCAAAGGGCTGATCGGGATTGACCTCGGGGTCATAGAGCGCATCCCAGCTGTGCGGCAGATTCGGCATCGTCCTGGTGTTATAGACGATACCGGTATCACCCCACTGATAGGGCACACTATAGCGGGCACCGGGGTCATAGGAAGGATCGCGAAACTCATCAAAGAGATGGCCGCGTCCGGTAATCCCCTCGCCCAGCGGCTGAAGCAGATCGGCACGGATCAGACGGGTCACGAAATAGTCGGTGGGAAACACGACATCGTACTGACGATCGCCACCCGAGCGCAGCTTGGCCAGCATCTCGGCATTGGAGCTGTAGTAACTCTGCACAACATCAACATCGTATTGCTGCTCAAAATCCCGAATGACATCGGGCGGCATGTAGTCGGCCCAGTTGAACAGGTAGAGCTTGTCAGCTGCCTGCACCATGGCACTGACCGCCAGCAGCGTTACTGCCATGAAAACCCGGCCTATCGGATGCTGCATGCTTTTCTCCCCAGGCCCCGACGAGGGGCATCCTGTGACAGGTATTGTTGTGAGTTCCCGCCGTGTGACCAATGCTAGACTCGCAGCAACAGATGCTCCCGTTCCCACGAACTGATAACCCTGAAATAGGCCTGATGTTCGGCACGCTTGACCGCCAGGTAGCTTTTGACAAATCGCTCACCCAATACATCGGCCAGGGCCTCGCACTCACCCAGCAACGATAACGCCGGGCCTACGTCATTGGGCAGAGTGAATCCCGACGCCCATGCTGATCCGGACAGCGGCGGACGTGCATCGGCCCGGGTCATCATGCCGAGATAACCACAGGCCAGCGACGCCGCCATGACCAGATAGGGATTGGCATCGGCCCCGGGTAAACGGTTTTCCACCCGCATGCTTTGTGCCGAACCAACGGGTACTCTCAGTCCGGCGGTTCGATTATCGAACCCCCATTCGACATTGACGGGTGCCGAACCACTGCTCTGACTCGGCATCAGACGCCGATAGGAATTGATGTTGGGGGCAAAGAAGGGCATGGCCGCCGGCATGTACTGCTGCAGCCCCCCTACATAGTTCAGAAACAGCTTGCTGGGCTCGCCTCCCTCGTCAGCAAACAGATTGCGCTTGCCTTCACTGTCCCAGAGGCTCTGATGAATATGCATGGCACTGCCGGGCTCATTGGCCATCGGCTTGGCCATGAAGGTGGCATACATGCCGTGTCGCAGCGCGGTTTCACGCAGGGTACGCTTGAAGATCACGACCTGATCGGCCAGCGCCAGCGGGTCCCCGTGCTGGAAGTTGACCTCCATCTGCCCGGCGCCCTCTTCATGAATCAGGGTATCGATATCGAGCTGCTCGGCCTCGCAGAAGTCGTACATCTCCTCGAAAACGGGATCGAATTCATTGACGGCGTCGATGCTGTAGGACTGGCGACCGCTTTCCTGTCGTCCCGAGCGTCCGACCGGAGGTTCCAGCGGATAGTCCGAATCGACATTGGTCTTGACCAGATAGAACTCTACCTCGGGTGCCACCACGGCCCGCCAGCCACGCGCCGCATAGAGTTCCAGCACCCGCTTGAGAACGTAACGGGGGGCCACTTCGACCGGTTCACCATTCATGTAGTAGCAGTCATGAATGATCTGGGCCGTTGAATCCTCCGCCCAGGGGACGGTATAGACCGCCGCCTGATCGGCCACCAGTTGCATGTCGAGCTCAGCCGGATTCCAGAAGCGCAGCTCATCATCTTCCGGATAACCGCCGGTGACGGTCTGAATGAAGATGGAGTCCGGGAGCCGTGGCCGCCCGCCATGCAGATACTTGGCAGCCGGCATGATCTTGCCCTTGAGAATGCCGGTCAGATCACTGACCAGACACTCGACCTCGGTAATACCGTGCTCGTTGAACCAGGCGTTCATGTCAACGCCTTTACGTGTCACCGTCATAACGGCTCCTGATGCGACGTCCCCGAATCCCCGGGTAAGCCCCGGGCGCGGACAAATCGCTGGTCCACACCCGAGCCCATCGTATGGGGAAGCTGACCGACGGTGCCGGGACCTGCGTCACGGCGCCCCATTCAGCGCGACTTCACCTCATTCCAGATCTGCTGGAAAGTCTGCAGTTTCTGCCCATCAAGACTGGGGGTGAATTTGAGCTCGGCCATCTGCTCTTTCGTCGGCTGTGCCGGCGGTCCCTGCAGATCTTCATCCAGATAGGGAATGGCAGCCTTGTTGGGGGTCGAATATCGATTGTAATTCGATAGCTGAGCGCCGATTTTTGCATCCAGAATGAAATTGATGAACTTGTGGGCCAGCTCCGGATGTGGCGCTCTGGCCGGAATCATCATGGCATCGACCCAAAGCTCCGACCCCTCTTTTGGCAGCATGAACTTCAGATGCTCATACGCCTCGGGATTTTCCGACTTGTTCAGCAGATAATCGCCATTATAGGTCAGCCCGACCTGAGAAACGCCACGTTCGAGCTGCTGCAATACCGGCGTCCCATCGGCAAAGCCGGTAAAATTGCGCCGCCCCTTGGTTTTCAACAACAGCTTCGCGGCATCCACCCAGGCCTGCCGGTCGGTGCAATCGTAACCCTGACCCTGCCAGGCACAGGCCGCGCCCATCATGACCTGCCCATCCGTCATCATTGAAAAGGGCTGGGAGGGATTCACATCAGCATCAAACAATAGTGACCAGCTCTGCGGGGCATCGGGAAAGGTCTCGGTATTGTAGACGAGCCCGGTCGTTCCCCACTGATAAGGCACGCTGTACTGCGCCTGGGGGTCATATGCCGGATTCTGAAAACGCGCAAGAACATTATCGAGATTGGGAATCTGCGACTTGTCGAGCTTCTGTACCAGGCCGGACTGGATCAGGCGGGGGATGAAGTAATTCGAAGGCACGATCACATCATACTGGCTATCGCCACCAGCCTGCAGCTTGGCGTACATCTCGGCCAGCGAGCCGAAGTAGCTCTGGACCACATCAACATCATAACGCTGCTCGAATTCGCTGATGATGTCGGGGTCCATGTACTGGGTCCAGTTGAACAGATACAGCTTCTTTTCTGCCGCCTGAGCCGTGAACGTCAACAGCGCGCTCCCAATCCCCAGCGCCAGCAGCGCTGCTGCCCTTCGCTTGTTGGCCATGCTCATGTCAGTGATCTCCCTGCGTTGGTATTGGTGTTGGATGTCATGGGATGAATGGCCCCTTCTACTGCCGCTGCGACGAACGCCGCCAGGAGAGCGCCAGACTCAGTAGTGCGGCAACCGCTACCGCACCAATCATCAGTGTGGCAATGGCATTGATCTCGGGCGATACCCCCTTGCGAATGGCGCCCCAGATGTAGATCGGCAGTGTGGTGCTCTCCGGACCAGAGGTAAAAAAGCTGATCACGAAATCGTCGATCGACAGCGTGAAGGAGAGAAAGAACGCCGAGATCAACGCGGGCTTGATGGCCGGGATGATGAAATGACAGGTGCGTTTAACCGGCCCGGCATAGAGGTCACGACTGGCATCGAACAGCGTTGGATCCATGCCCACGAACCGGGAGTAGAGAATCAGCGCTACAAAGGGGATCTCGAAGGTGACATGGGCGATAATCATGGTCCCCAGCCCCGGGCTGAGTAGACCGGTCAGTTGATTGAAACGCACGAAGAAGGTCATCTCCGAGATACCGAAGACGATATCCGGCATCACGATCGGCAGATAAATCAGGGCGATGATCCAGCCCAGCCGACGGCGCCCGCGATGGCGATACATGCCATAACCGATCAGCGTTCCCAGGAGCACGGCAATCACCGAAGAGATCAATGCCAGCAGAATACTGTGCCAGAAGGCATCGATGATCTGCGGATTGTTGAACAGCCGGTGATACCAGCGCAGGGAAAAGTGGGCGAAGTTCGCCGCGCTGTTGACCGAGTTGAAGGAGTACAGCACGACCACCCCGAGCGGGAGGTAGAGGAAGACCATGACGACCCACCACAGTACGGCCAGTGGTCTGCGAATCCCCCGGGCGCTCATATCACCACCTCCTCGCCGCCGCCGAAACGGCGTCCCAGCCGACGCAACAGAACGATCCCCACCAGGGTCGCGATGAGCATCAGGATCGAACCCGCCGCTCCCAGGGGCCAGTTGGAGCCTTCGGCAAATTGCGCCGCGACCAGGTTGCCAATCATCATCGAACGCCCGCCCCCCAGCAGCTCGGGGATGACATACATGCCAAAGGCAGGGATGGCCACCAGTACAATACCTGCCAGCAGGCCCGGAAGCGTCTGCGGGAAGACTGCCGCGAAAAAGGCTCGAACCGGTGAGGCATAGAGATCCCGAGCGGCCTCTACCAGTGAAACATCGAGCTTCTCGAAAGCCGCATAGAGCGGCAATACCATGAAAGGCAGAAAGTTGTAGATAAGCCCCAGGGTGACGGCGAAGGCAGAAGGAAACAGTCCCAGATGTTCGGGAATGAAGCCCAGCTCGGCGGCAACATCGGACAACCAAGTATCCGGCGCCAGTAGGTTCATCCAGCCAAAGGCGCGGATGACCTGGTTGGTCCATGAGGGTACGACCACCGCCAACAGCATGATGGGCCGCAGTTTCTCACGACAGGTGGTGATGTAATACGCCAGTGGATAGGCCAGTACCACGACCATGGCCGTAGAGAGTACGGTCTGCCACAGAGATCGCAGTAGCGTGTAGAGATTACCCGGACTCCAGCCGAGAAAACCGAAGCCGGCCAGCTGCCGAAACGCATCCAGTGACAAGGGCAGCTGCGGCTGACCGTAGGCGCCATTGGTCATGAAGGCCATGGACACCAGGTAAAGACTCGGCAGGATCAGAAAGATGATGATCCAGAGCGAGGCCGGCAGCGTCGTCCACAACAGATGACGGGTCTCACGCCACAGACGCACGGTATCGGAAGAGGAAACCTGTGACATCGGCCTTTCCTTTAACGTGCCAGAGTAACCAGGTCTTCGGGCCAGACGCACATGGGTACGCGATCGCCGACCTGAAACAGACGCTGCCCCTGATTACTGCTCAGTGCTGTCATGCGCATGCCATTGACGTCCAGGCGATATTCAATATGACTGCCCCGGTAAAAGAATTCGCGTACCTCGCCTTCGAAACGATTGAATTCGGAAGACACTTCACTACCCAGTTCCAGCGCTTCGGGACGGATCATGACCAGTTCCCCCTCGTTATGCGCCTCGACCTTCAGCCACCCCAGCGCGGCGGTACGAATGTACTCCCCCTCACGGGATTCGATATCGAACAGGTTCTCATGTCCCATGAAGGAAGCCACAAAGCGATTGACAGGCTTTTCATAGATTTCCCGTGGTGAACCGATCTGCTGGATGCAGCCATCATTGAGCACAGCGATGCGATCGGACATGACCATGGCTTCCTGCTGATCATGAGTGACGAACACGAAGGTCATGCCGAGGCGCTTCTGAATACGCTGCAACTCGACCTGAAGCTGACTGCGCAAACCGGCATCGAGTGCTGACAGCGGCTCATCGAGCAGCAGCACATCAGGCTCACATACCAGTGCCCGCGCAAGGGCAATACGCTGCCGCTGGCCACCACTGAGCTGATCGACGCGGCGATCGATCAGGCCACCAAGCTTGATGAAATCGGCAATCTCCCCTACTCGCCGCTGGCGTTCGCTGTTACCAACGCCACGCATTTTCAAACCAAAGGCGATGTTGTCACGCACCGACAGGTGCGTGAACAGGGCATAGGACTGAAAGACAGTATTGACGCTGCGTTTGTGGGGAGGCACTTCGGTGACATCCCGACCACCGATCTCGACGTGACCATCATCGGCCAGTTCCAGACCTGCCAGCAGGCGCAGCAAGGTGGTTTTGCCACACCCTGACGGCCCCAGCAGAGTGAAAAATTCTCCCGGACGAATATCGAGATCCACGCCGGCAAGTGCGACAGCGTCAACGCCAAAGCTCTTCTTGAGGCGACGCAGGGAAATCGACGAGGCCTCACGCGGCGCCCCCTCATGGGCCGTGTCGGCGCTCGCCACACGGTCAGGCATGTCCGACTGTGCGGTGGACTGCGTCATGTCAGCGTCTCCCAGAGTCATACATCATCACGCGGACAGGCTGGGCCAGCCGTCACAGTTGATCACGCAATTTCAGCAACGAGGTCGCCATTACCAGCAGCGGCGTACGTAAATAGGCGCCACCGGGAAAGCGGGCATGTCTGAGGCGCGCAAACAGATCAAAACGCTCGGCCTGACCGGCGATCGCCTCGGCCAACAGTTTACCCGACAGACCTGCCAACGCCATGCCATGACCCGAATATCCCTGTACGAACAGGATATTGCCCTGCAGTCGCCCGAAATGCGGGGCTCGATTACGGGTAATGGCCACCGAACCGCCCCAGCGATAGTCGATGCTCACGTCGCGCAACACAGGGAACAGCTGCGCCATTTTCAGCTCCATGTGTCTACGCAGCCCTCTCGGCTCACGGCCGGTGTAACTGACCTGGCCACCATACAGCAAACGTCGATCAGCGGAGAGACGATAATAATCGAGCACAAAGTTGGCGTCGGACACCGCATCGTTGCGAGGCAACAGTTCCCGGGTCTGCGTCTCGCTCAATGGCTCGGTAGCAATAATATAGTTGGCTACCGGCATGATTCGGGTTTCGAGCTCGGGCAGCAACCGACCAAGATAGGCATTGGCCGCCACCACGACATGATCAGCCTGTATTTCACCTTCCGGAGTCGTCACACGTGCAGGTGAGCCCGCTTCAAGCTTCGTCACCCGACTCCAGGGATAGAGCTCGGCCCCCGCCTGCTCGGCGGCCCGTGCCAGCCCCAGGGTATAATTGAGAGGATGCAGATGCGCCCCTTCGGTATCATCCAGCCCACCCAGATAGGCTTGTGACACCACGCGCTCACGAAAACGCTCAGGTTCCAGCCACTCCAGACCATGATAGTCATAACGCTGTGCCATGGTGTCCTGCCAACGGCGCATCTCGCGCACATGACGCGGTTTAATGGCAGCGTGGAGATAACCCCGGGTGAAATCGCAGGGAATGTGGTGTCGTTCAATCAGTTCGGCGGTCAGAGCGACGGCTTCACGGCTGAGTTCCCAGATGGCACGCGCATCCTCGAGGCCCAGCTGTTTCTCGATGGTGTGCATGTCGGTGCCCAGTCCGGGCAGGATCTGTCCCCCACTGCGTCCGGAGGCGCCAAACCCGATCGGTCCGGCTTCCAGCAGAGCGACCCGGTAGCCGCGTTCAGCAAGATGCAATGCCGCGGAGCAGCCCGTGACCCCACCGCCGATCACGCAAACATCCACGCGCCGTTCACCTGCCAGTGGCGATGATGCCCGTAGCGTCACGGCAATGGTGTCACGATAGTAGCTGCTTTCCGCTGACGTCATCCGACTCTCCATTCAGCCAATATCATGAAGATTACGGCAAGCAACCGTAATGTCGGCTCGGCATCCCTGAGCGCATCAGTCGCTGAGTGCAGCTACCCATCGATCAGCGCACACCGGACAGTTCGGGTCTCGACGGACGCCAAGGCGACGCCATTCACCCTGCAAGCCATCGAACGTTGCCAGCCCCTCATGCGCTTTGCCGACCCTGCCAATCAGCTTGAGCGCCTCCAGTGCCTGGAAGGCGCCGATAATACCCACCAAAGGCGAAACGACACCATTTTCAGCGCAACGCAACTCATCGTCATCGCTCCCGTTTTCCCCATAGAGACAGGCGTAACAGGGCGCCTCCTCACGGCGTAGATCAAACACAGCCAACTGTCCCGAGAAACGTATGGCCGCACCCGATACCAGCGGCGTCTGCGTCGCGACACAGGCTCGATTGATGGCAAAGCGGCTGGAGAAACGGTCGGTACAGTCAAGGACCACGTCTGCCTCTGCGACCGCTTCCAGCAATGCCGCATCGGCCAACTGTTGCTCGATCACCCGGGTTTGACAGTCGTGGTTGATGGTCGCAATTCGCCGAGCGGCCGACGCCGCCTTGGGTGTATCGATATCAGTCTCGCCATGAGCGATCTGTCGCTGAAGATTGGAAAGATCAACCCGATCGTGATCGGCAAGGGTCAATTGTCCAATACCGGCGGCTGCCAGATACAGTGACGCGGGTGATCCCAGTCCGCCCAGTCCGATGATCAGGGCATGGCCCTGCTGCAGGCGCAACTGCCCCGCGTAATCCAGCTCCGGCAGCATGATCTGACGGCTGTAGCGGAGCAGCTGCTCATCACTGAAGGTTTCGATCATTTGCGGAAGCTCCCGCCCTGGCCAGAGAACAGCCAGAAGCGTTCAGGGGTCGGGTTCATTCAGCTCATCAGGATCAGGTACGTGTAACGAGAAGTCTTCCTTGACCTCTTCCATGACGACGTAACTTTTCGATTCCTTGACGCCAGGCAGCCGTAATACCACATCGCCCAGCAACTGACGGTAGGCCGACATCTCGGGGATCCGGCACTTGAGAATATAGTCGAACTGCCCCGAAACCAGATGGCACTCACGTATCTGCGGTAGCTGTAATACCGCCTGACGAAACTCGTCAAAGGCGGTCGGCGACTGATTTTCCAGACTGATCTCGATGAAGACCATAAGATTCGAACGCAGGGCTTTCGGATCAAGCAGTGCCCGATAGCCCCGGATAACTCCAGTGCGTTCAAGTCGTCGTACCCGTTCAAGGCAGGGCGTGGTCGAAAGCCCTACTCGAGCGGCGAGATCGACATAGGAGATGCGTGCGTTTTCCTGCAGACAGCGCAGGATATCAAGATCAATGCGGTCCAGGGTTCTGGCGCGCTGCTTGCCGGTCATGCTGATCTCTCCATCCCTCGGCCGGTCATCGTGGGGTCATGATCTTCTGCAGTCTGATAGCGTCCCAGACTCACCCTGGGACGCCCACCCAGATCATCATGGGTGGTAATCATGTCGTATCCTGCCTGCTCGAACAGTGCTCGCACCATCGCCCCCTGATTCAGGCCATGCTCCAGTAACAGATAGCCGCCGGGCAACAGATGCGCGGGTGCCTGACGAATCAGGCGCGACAGGTCTGCCATGCCATCCTCCGCAGCCACCAGTGCCGAACGTGGCTCAAAACGCAGGTCACCACGCGTCAGATGGGGATCGCTGTCACTCAGATAGGGGGGGTTGGATACGATGACACCGTAGCGCTCTCCTGCCAGTGCCTCAAAATAATCGCTCTGACAGAAAGTGACATTGGAAACCCCGAGAGAGCGGGCATTGTATTCAGCCAGCTCAAGCGCCTCGGCACTCAGGTCCACACCGGTAAATCGCCATTGACGTCGGGCTGAAGCCAAAGCCAGCACAATGGCACCGCTGCCAGTCCCCAGGTCCAGCACATCCCCCCCTGCCTCGGCCGGCATCAGTGCCAGCGCCTGGTCGACCAGCAGCTCGGTATCCGGGCGAGGGATCAGAGCCGCCGGGGAGAGTTTCAGCTCAAGGCCATGAAACTCGCGCCGTCCAAGCAGGTAGGCAATCGGCTGCCCTGCCGTTCGGGCTGCCAGCAGCTGTTCGAAGGCAGCCTGCTGCAAGGTATCAAGTGTGCGATCGCCCCAGGTGTAGAGCCAGGTACGATCCCGTCCGCAGGCATGCGCCAGCAACAATTCGGCGTCCAGCCGAGGAGTATCACTCCCCCCCTGAAGCTGACAGGCAGCTCGTACAAGCCAGTGGTCGATGGTTATCATTGCGTCCTTCAGACCGTACTGGCTTCAGCCGAAGAGAGCGCCGCCAACTGTTCGGCCTGATATTCGTGAACCAGTGGATCGATGACATCATCGAGTGCACCCGTCATGACCTCGGAAAGCTTGTAAAGGGTCAGGTTGATGCGATGATCGGTCACTCGCCCCTGCGGGAAATTATAAGTACGGATTCGCTCGCTGCGATCACCCGACCCGACCAGCGAGCGTCGAGCGTCGGCCTGCTGCTGGCGCTGACTGTCCACGGCCTTCTGCTTGAGCCGTGCGGCCAGAAACGCCATCGCCCGCGCACGATTCTTGTGCTGACTGCGCTCGTCCTGACACTCCACCACCAGACCTGTGGGTAGGTGAGTAATCCGTATGGCCGAATCGGTCGTATTGACGTGCTGACCACCCGCCCCGCTGGCACGAAAGGTATCGACGCGCAGATCGTTGCTGTCGAGTTCGACCTCACCTACCTCATCGGCTTCAGGCAGAATGGCCACGGTACAGGCCGAGGTGTGAATGCGCCCCTGCGATTCGGTCGCCGGCACACGCTGCACGCGGTGCACACCGGACTCGAACTTGAGGCGACCGTAGACGCCATTGCCGGCCACCCGGGCAATCACCTCGCGAAAACCGCCATGTTCGCCGTGACTGGCACTGATGGTCTCGATCCGCCAGCCCATGGATTCAGCATATCGGGTATACATGCGAAACAGGTCACCAGCGAACAGCGCCGCTTCATCACCGCCGGTACCGGCACGAACCTCCAGAAAGATACTGCGTGAATCATCGGGGTCCTTCGGTACCAGTAACCGCTTGAGTTCGCCTTCCAGGCGCTCGAGTGTGTCCTCGGCCTCGGCCAGTTCCTCCTCGGCCATGGCACGCATATCAGGATCACCATCATGACGCATCTGCTCTGCTGTATCGCGATCCGCCTCTACCTGACGGTAGCGATCCCAGCTTTCGACCAACTCCTCGAGATCAGCGTATTCGCGTGAATAATCTCGAAAACGCTTCTGATCTCCGATGACATCCGGTTCGGAAAGCAACGCCGAGAGTTCCTCGAAACGTTCCCGAAACCCATCGAGCTTTTGTCGCAACGACGCCTTCATGATGGTGTCCGCTCGGATTCCAGCGCTGGTGTCGGCGCGTCGAGCAGAAGTTCTTCTGCAGCAGCAACCAGATCCTGCCGCTGTGCGCCGGAGGCTTCACGCAAGCGAAGAGTGGTGCCATGCAACAGCCGATTGGTAAGCTGCTGCGAGAGTCGTCGTATTACCGTTTCCGGATCCTGTCCCTGAGCCAGCTGAGCCAGCGCCTGAGCTTCTGCTTCCTCGCGCACGCCCTCGGCCTGCTGCCGATGACGCCGAATCAGATCACCGGCACCGCGAATGCGACGCTCGTGCTGCCAGGCTGAAACATTGGAAACGATAATTTCCTCTGCCTGCGCCGCTGCGCTTTCGCGTGAGCGCCGATTCTCGCTGATCACTTCATTAAGATCATCGATGGTATAGAGGAAGATATCATCGAGCTCGCCTACCTGAGGCTCGATATCACGAGGTACAGCAATATCGACCATGAAAACGGGACGATGCTTGCGCGCCTTGAGCGCCGTCTCGACCATTCCCTTGCCCAGCATCGGCATGGGACTGCCGGTCGAGGAGATAACGACGTCAGCACAGACCAGCGCTGACTGCAGCTCATCGAGACCGATAGCCACACCATCGACTTCATCAGCCAGTGCCTGGGCGCGCTCGCGAGTTCGATTGGCGACGATGATGCCCTGGATACCGGCCTTTTTCAGATGGCGCGCAACCAGCTCGATGGTTTCGCCGGCGCCGATCAGCAAGGCGCGTGAACGACGGATATCATCAAAGATACGCCCGGCCAGATTGACCGCCGCATAAGCGACCGAAACGGGATTCTCACCGATACCGGTCTCACTGCGCACCTGCTTGGCCACTGCAAAGGTATGCTGGAAAAGCCGCTCCAGATCGCTTCCCAGACTCTGCTGCTCACGTGCACGATGATAGGCCTCTTTGAGCTGACCAAGGATCTGTGGCTCACCCAGCACCATCGAATCCAGCCCACAGGCGACGCGCATCATGTGGCGCGCAGCCTCCCCCTCACGATAATGATAGGTACACTCTCGCAGGGCCTCGATGGGCAGGCGATGAAAGCCGGCCAGCCAGTCGAGCACGGTCTGCTCGCTGCCACCATGCAAGACACAGTAGAGTTCGGTACGATTGCAGGTAGAAAGGATCGAAGCCTCGAGCACGCTCGGTAGCGAACGCAATTCATCAAGCGCTACACCGAGCTGAGCCGAGCCGAAGGCAACCTGCTCACGTACGGCAATTTCAGCAGTCGTGTGATTGATGCCGAGTACAAGAAGCATCGTGATTCCGTGTCAGAAACGTGTATCCGAAACTGTTCGGAGAATGCCGACACCACCGGCACATCCTGTTCGGATGCTCTACCGACAGTGCCTGTCAGGGTCCTCTGCCGCGAGGATGCATCAGCCGTAAAAGCCAACGGAGGTACGCGTCTTTCTCTGTATCGGTCAGGATGGAAAGACGATCGAACTCCCTGTCGGCGTGCAATGACGTACGGATCAGGCATTCACCCTCGCGGATTACTGATCGACATCCTAACATAACCGTTCCTGTCATGGGGATGTTGCCCCACACGGCGCAGAGGTTATGCTGATGTCTGCCCGTATTGAAGAGGATGGCATGCGCCCACGCTCATTATTCTTTTTAATGGTGGCGATTCTGATGGGTTCGGGCGCACTCGCCGGCTGTCAGTCGTCTCCCACTCCCAGGCCGTTCAGCGAAGATCCGCTATCCCGCGCACCGGCCATCAAGAGGGGCCTGGACGCTCAAGGTCTGGCGGCCCTGCTCGAAGCCGAGTTTGCCGGCCACCGGGGCGACTTTACTCGCGCAGCCCGCGGCTATCTGTCACAGGGAGAGCGCTATCATTCATCGGCGCTGGCCAGCCGAGCAACGCTCGCAGCCCAACTGGCCAGGGACGATGAGTTATTAACCCGTTCAGCGCTGCTCTGGAGTCACCTGCAACCCGATGCGCAGGAGCCTCGCCAATTGCTGGCCGAGCGAGCTGCCGCAAACGGAGACTGGCAGCAGGCCCTGACACAGCTGCTGGCAATTGATGCGCGTGGCGGTGATGCCGAACTGGAAGCTTTCGTTCAGGAAGCTGCCGATGCCGGGGCGGATATCTCTGCCATGCTCGAACGTCTGCAAGCGCATGCCGTCAACCACCCCAACCAGCCTGCCGCGTCAATTGCCGCAGCACTGCTGTACGCACGGCAGGGAGAATTCGACACTGCCGACACTACTCTTGATGGGGTCGCGCAACGCTTCAGCAACACGCCTTCCCTGTGGCTCGCCCGCAGCCAGGTCGCCATGGCACGGCAGCACTTTCAGGATGGACTGAAAGCAGCACAGCACGGCCATCGGCTGGCGCCCGGTGATGCCCGTTTTCTGCTGGCAATGGCCCAGGCGTATCTCGCTCTCGGCCGGTCTGAACAAGCCGAGCAGCAGTTTGACCATCTGCTGAATCGCATGCCCGACAACAGTAACCTTCGCCTCTCATTGGCGCGGCTTTATCTGCAGCATCATGCAGAAGCGCAAGCCGAGCGTGTCCTTGCACCACTGCTCGAACAGGAAAAGCCAGTACCCGAGGCGCTGTTGCTTGCTGCCCTGACGGCTGAACGTCGTGGCCAGACAGACCAGGCGGTATACTTCTACGAGCAAGTCCCCCCTGGCGAGCACTTTCCTGGTGCCCGGGCACGCGCTGCACATCTACTGGTCGAGCATCAACGTCTCGAAGAAGCGATACATATGCTCGATCAGGACCGCAATCGTTACCCGGAGCAGAACGCGGAGCTGCTGGAGCTGGAACTCTCACTGCTGGACAGCAGCGGTCAGTCACAGCGCGCCGATCGGATACTGGATCACGCCATTGCTCAAAGTGCGCCCGATAATGACGCACTACTGTTCATGCGGGCCATTCGGTCACTGAACTCGCAAGACCTGAGCGCCATGGAGCAGGATATGAAAACCCTGCTCGAACGCGACCCCGATGACGCGATTGTCCTCAATGCCTATGGCTACACCCTGCTCGAGCACACCCATCGCTATCGGGAAGCCCTGGACATGATTCAGCACGCCCATCGTCTGGCGCCCGACAACCCCGCGATTCTCGATAGCCTCGGGTGGGCCTGGTTCAAGCTGGGCCAGTTCGACAAGGCCTCGCATTGGCTGAATCTCGCCTGGCAGGCCCAGCCCGATGCAGAAATCGGTGCCCACTTCGTCGAAGCCCTCTGGCGAAACCAACAGCACGACCAGGCCCGGCAGCTGGTCAGTGAAATGCTCGAACGCCTTGATCACCATCCCGAACTTGACCGATTACTGGAACGCTATCCCGGTCTTGAATCGACGACCCACCCATCGACATCCGAGACAGAGAACCCATCTTCATGATGCAAGTGACCCTTTCCCGGCCCACTAATCGCCACCTTGCCCATCTGTGGGTGACCTTTCTGTTCGTTGTGCTGCTTGCCGGCTGTGCCGGTCAACCCCCACAACCTGACATGGCTCGCAAGCCCGGAGACTGGAAAAGCCAGCATGAACGACTGACAACGCTGAGTCGCTGGGATATTGCAGGCAAGGTCGCCATACGAACCCCCGAAGACAGCGAAAGTGCCAACCTCGACTGGCAACGAACTCCTGATCACTATCGAATCATGGTCAGCGGCCCCTTTGGCGCAGGGCGTAACACCCTGGAAGGCAATAGCCGCAGCGTCACGCTGACCAATGGCGACGGTACCTTCCGCGCGGCGACACCAGAGGCGCTGATGGAGGACCGCATGGGCTGGTCCCTCCCGGTTTCGGCACTCGACTACTGGATCCGGGGGCTACCTGCACCCGGCACGCCTCACCGGGTCAATCGTGATGACACCGGTTTTCCCGAGGTCATGCACCAGAATGGCTGGACCATTCAGTATCGGGACTGGACCCGCGCCGACGGTCTCTGGCTCCCCCGCCGGCTGATCATGGATTATGGCGAGCTGCATTCGGTGCTGGTACTTAATCAGTGGCAACCTAGTCCATCTGCCAAATGAACAATGCGCTGATTCTGCCAGCTCCGGCGAAACTCAATCGCATGCTTCACATCACCGGGCGACGTGCAGATGGCTATCACGAACTGCAAACGCTTTTTCAGTTCCTTGAATACGGTGACACGCTGCATTTCCTGCCTCGAAGTGACGGTCAGACAAGGCTCCATACCGAGGTAGCGGGTATCGGCCATGATGACAATCTGATCGTTCGCGCGGCTCGCCGGCTGCAGTCTCTGAGCGAACGTTCATGCGGCGTCGATATCACTCTCGAAAAACGCCTGCCCCAGGGGGGCGGCCTGGGCGGCGGCAGCTCGGATGCGGCGACCACCCTGCTGGCGCTCGACCGCCTCTGGCACCTTGATCTGGGAGAAGATCGGTTGGCTGCAATCGGGCTCGAGCTGGGCGCGGATGTGCCGGTCTTCATACGAGGCTTTGCCGCATGGGGAGAAGGTATCGGGGAGCGGCTGCAACCCGCCCCTCTGGACAGGCCCTGGTTTGTCGTCATTCACCCCGGGGTCAGTGTTTCGACCGGCGCTCTGTTCAATCACCCTGAATTGACACGCCAGACCCCCTCTATTAGTATGGCGCGCGCCCTGCAGGGAGGACACAATGACTGCGAGCAGGTCGCTCGTAGCTTGCAACCCTGCATCGGTGAAGCCATAGATTGGCTGAAGCACTTTGGATCTGCCATGATGACGGGAACGGGATCCTGCGTATTCTGCCCACTGTCCGATCGTGAAAAGGCTCTGCGGATCATGCAGGCAACCGATCGAAAGTATCCACAGTGGCAGACATTTGTAGCGCAGGGGTGTAACATCTCTCCCCTTCATGCCGCTCTGAAGTAGAATGACTATGGCATTCAAGCCTGGTCAATCGTCACTGGGGTATAGCCAAGTGGTAAGGCACCGGTTTCTGGTACCGGCATTCCCAGGTTCGAATCCTGGTACCCCAGCCATATTCTTCGTGTCGACGAGTACCCGACCGGGTCGTCAACCGCCTCGATATCCCACAAGCGTCCGTAAGGTGGAAGCGCGTGTCTAAACTGATGGTCTTTGCGGGGAACGCCAACCCCGAGCTGGCCCGTAAGGTCGCCGAATGCCTCGACAACCGGCTTGGGCACGCCACGGTCGGCCAGTTCAGCGATGGAGAGATCGCCGTCGAGATCAATGAAAACGTCCGCGGCAAGGATGTCTTCATCCTGCAGTCAACCTGCGCCCCCACCAATGACAACCTGATGGAGCTGATCCTGATGGTTGATGCTCTGCGCCGGGCCTCGGCGACACGTATTACGGCTGTCGTCCCCTACTTCGGTTATGCCCGCCAGGACCGCCGCGTGCGATCCGCTCGTGTACCGATTTCCGCCAAGGTTGTTGCCGATATCATGGTCAAGGCCGGCGTTGACCGGGTGATGACCATGGACCTTCATGCCGATCAGATCCAGGGCTTCTTCGACGTACCCGTTGACAACGTCTATGGTTCGCCGATCCTGCTCGACGATATCGAACGGCAGAACTACGACGATGTCGTTATTGTCTCGCCCGATGTAGGCGGTGTGGTTCGTGCTCGAGCCATTGCCAAGCAGCTCAATGCCGATCTCGCCATTATCGACAAGCGTCGCCCTCAGGCCAATCAGGCCCAGGTGATGCACATCATCGGTGACATCAAGGATCGGACCTGTGTACTGGTCGATGATCTGGTAGATACCGCTGGCACACTCTGCAAGGCAGCCGAAGCACTCAAGGCCCACGGCGCACGCCGCGTACTGGCCTACTCTACCCACGCCATCCTGTCAGGGCCGGCCGTAGACAATATCGCCGATTCGAATCTTGATGAACTGGTGGTGACCGACACCATTCCGCTGGCAGAACATGCACGGCGCAGTGGCAAGATTCGCCAGCTCTCTGTCGCCGGCCTGATTGCCGAAGCGATTCGCCGCGTCAGTAACGAAGAATCCGTTAGCGCCATGTTCCACTAGTTTTATCAGCACAATCGGTCAGCAGGCGCTGACCCGAAGGACATTTCAAATGCCCTTCATCATGGAAACGATACCGACCTGGTCGCGGGCGGTATCGTTTTCTTTCATTGACCAACGAGGGTCCAACCCATGAAACACCAATACAACCTGACCGCCAATGTTCGCAGGGCGCTGGGGAAAGGTGCGAGCCGCCGCCTGCGTCGTGAGAACACTCATGTGCCTGCCATTGTCTATGGTGGCAGCGCCGAGCCGCAGCCGATCGCCGTCGAAAAGTCGGCCTTCTACAAGGCAATGGAAGACGAAGCCTTCTTCTCCTCGATTCTCGATATCGATGTCGAGGGCAGCAAGGAGCAGGTGGTCGTTCGCGATCTGCAGCGCCATCCTTACAAGCCGGTTGTCGTACACGTCGATTTCATGCGTGTGGATGCTACCCATGAACTGACCATGACCATCCCGCTGCACTTCGCCAACACCGAAGAGTGCAAGGGCGTCAAGGTTGAAGGTGGTGTGTTGCACGTACTGCACAACGATGTCGAAATCACCTGCCTGCCCTCCGACCTGCCCGAGTACCTCGAAGTCGACGTACTCAATCTCGACATTGGCGACACGCTGCATCTCTCCGACATCCCGCTGCCGAAGGGCGTAACACTGACCGCTCTGAGCCACGGCGATGGCTTCGATGCCGGTATCGTCAGCGTCACCCATCCGGACCGCGGCACCGATGAAGCCGAGGGCGAAGGTGAGCCGCCGACCGATGTCGATCACACCGATGCCGAGCAAGGCAGCGCCGGTGAACCAATCAACGACAGTGAAGACAAGGGCGACTGACCCTTACCTGTCGTGAAGATCCGGCCGGTCACCCCTTGCAGTTTCTGCAGGGGCTGACCGGCCGTTTCATGTCGGGCCCTGTAAAACCGGCCCGACCCATCATGCTTTCATCGAATGGATCGACATGAACGAACTGCACGCGATCATCGGTCTGGGCAACCCCGGCGCACGCTACGAGGCGACCCGCCATAATGCCGGCTTCTGGCTGCTTGAGGCACTGGCACGCGAGTGCGGCGTCTCGCTGCGCGAACAGCGCAAGTTTCTCGGCAATTATGCCAAAACCACGCTGGAGGGTCGGGATATCCATCTGCTCGCACCAACCACGCTGATGAATCACAGTGGTCAATCGATCGGTGCGCTGTGCAAGTTCTTCAAGCTCTCGCCCGAACAACTGCTGGTCGTGCATGATGAACTCGATCTGCTTCCGGGCGTCGCTCGCTTCAAACAGGGTGGCGGGCACGGCGGTCACAATGGTTTGCGTGATACCATCAGTGCACTGGGAAACAGTCGTGATTTCCACCGTCTGCGTCTTGGCATCGGCCATCCCGGTAGCGCCGCACAGGTCGTCAATTATGTCCTGAGCGCCCCGGGCAAGGCGGAGCGCCGCGCCATTGACGAAGCCATCGAGGCCTCACTGGAGCAGCTTCCTCTGGCAGTCAAGGGTGACTGGGCACGTGCCATGAATCACCTCCACAGCGCGCGCGACTGAGCTTTCGAATATTATCGGTCCATTCGTTCACCCTTATCAACGCAGGAACGCGCCATGGGTTTCAACTGCGGAATCGTCGGTCTGCCCAACGTCGGCAAGTCCACGCTGTTCAATGCCCTGACCAAATCGGGCATCGATGCCGAAAACTTCCCCTTCTGCACCATCGAGCCCAATACCGGTATCGTCCCCATGCCGGATCCGCGTCTCGATGCACTGGCCGCCATTATCAAGCCGGAGAAAGTCATTCCTACCACGATGGAGTTCGTCGATATTGCCGGGCTCGTGGCTGGTGCTTCGAAAGGTGAGGGGCTGGGAAATCAGTTTCTGGCCAATATCCGCGAGACTGATGCCATCGCTCATGTGGTGCGTTGTTTCGAAGATGATAACGTCATCCACGTCGACAATCGGGTCGATCCCAAAGGCGACATTGAAACCATCAATATCGAGCTGGCACTGGCCGATCTCGATACTGTCGAGCGCGCCATTCAGCGGCTCACCCGGGTCGCCAAGGGCGGTGACAAGGAAGCCATCGCGACCAGAAGCGTACTCGAACGCATGCAGCCCCATCTGGCCGAGGGTCAACCACTACGCAGCCTGAAACTCGATGACAACGAGCGTCAGCTGATCAAGGGCTACGGGTTTCTGACTCTGAAGCCGACCATGTATATCGCCAACGTCAACGAGGATGGTTTCGACAATAATCCTCACCTTGATACCGTACATACCATCGCCGAAGAGGAAGGTGCAGTGGTAGTGCCGGTCTGCAACAAGCTCGAAGCCGAAATCGCCGAGCTGGAGGATGAGGAGCGCGCCCTTTTCCTCGACGAGATGGGCATGAGCGAACCGGGTCTTGATCGCGTGATTCGCGCCGGCTACGGTCTGCTCGGGCTGCAGACCTACTTTACTGCAGGACCAAAGGAAGTGCGCGCCTGGACGATCCCCATCGGCGCCACCGCGCCACAGGCGGCCGGTGTTATTCATACGGACTTCCAGAAAGGCTTCATTCGTGCCGAAGTTGTCTCTTACGAAGACTTCGTTCACTACCAGGGCGAGAGTGGCGCCAAGGAAGCCGGTCGGTGGCGACTGGAAGGCAAGGACTATGTGGTCAGCGATGGTGACGTCGTGCACTTTCGCTTTAACGTCTGATCCTTATCGATGACCTGCCCTTTTCCGCATCTGGCAGGAACTTCGTGCGGGAAAGGGCTTGACGGAAAAAGGAGGCATCTTTAATATTCGCCTCCGTTGAACGGCTACGTAGCTCAGCTGGTTAGAGCACATCACTCATAATGATGGGGTCCCCTGTTCGAATCAGGGCGTAGCCACCAGAATACGGAAAAGCCCCGGCATCACATGATGTCGGGGCTTTTTGCGTAAAGCGGCATCAATCAAGATACGAGCGATTGCAGAAAGCCGTCAGCGCGCGAATCAGATAGTCCGGATCCATTGCACCACTGGTCTCACGGATCGAGTGCATGGCCCACTGCGCCAGACCGATATCCAGCGTCGGTAACCCGGTAGTGGTGGCCGTCAATGGCCCAATGGTACTACCACACGGCATATCGGCACGGCTGACAAAGGTCTGTACCGGCACACCTGCCTCACGACAGATATCACGAAATAATGCACCAGTAGCACTGTTGGTGGCATAGCGCTGGCTGCTGTTGACCTTGATGACAGGCCCACCGTTGAGTTGCGGTGCATGCTGAGCATCATGCTTGTCCGGCCAGGCAGGGTGACGCGCATGGGCGTTATCACAGGAAATCAGTCGCGAGCGCTGAATCATTCTGACGCGACACTCCTCAAGCCGGCCTTCCGACCCGGCCTCGTACTCGGCCAGACGACCCAGCACATCACCGAGGAAGGTACCCTGCGCCCCGCTGGAGCTGCCGCTACCAATCTCTTCGTGATCGTTGGCGATCAGCAACGCACCCTGGCGATGATCGCTATCGATCAATGCTTCCATGCTACAAAAGCAGGAGAGCAGATTATCCAGCCGTGCACCGCTGAGCATTTCACCATTCATTCCGACCCGGGCTGGCGGTTGGACATCGTAAAAACCCAGCTCGAAATCGACCACGCTTTCGAAATCATCCCCGGCGTGCTGCTCACGCAACCATTGTTCGATCAATTGCTCCAGTGAAGAGACGTTCTCATCGCTATCACTCTGATACAGCACCGGCGACATCTGAGTCTGGGCGTTGATGGCGCGCCCCTGATTGGCCTCACGATCAAGATGAATAGCCAGGCTGGGGATAACCGCCATGGCACGATCAATATCAAGAAGCCTTGGCGCCAGTCTGCCCTCCCGGGTGCGGACATGGACCCGGCCGGCAATACCCAGATCGCGATCAAACCAGGGCGCCAACAGAGCGCCTCCATACACCTCGACACCCAGTCGCAACCAGTCCGGCCCCTTTAACAGCCCTTCGCGCTTGATACGCAGCATGGGACTATCGGTATGCGCACCCATGATACGCAATGATAGCGGCTCGGATTCGGGAAGTTGAAAAGCGACCAGCGCTGAACCATTGCGTGTGCAGTAATAACGTCCACCGGGTCGCAACGACCAGCGCTCTGTTTCCTCAAGATGTTCGAAACCAGCGGCCTCGAACCGCTCAATCATGCCGGCCGTGGCATGCCAGGCCGTCGGCGATCGCTCAAGAAAATGCAACAATCGCTCAATGCTTGAAGACTGAAACATGCTTTTCCCTGTCAATGCTTATCGTGGATGACATCGTCGGCCTGCTACAATCGGAAGCCTGTATGTCAGACTGGTACGTCATCCATCCCTCATGAAGCATGGCCGACACGGTCGAAGAATCGGAAGTACCTGAATCATCAGGTGTCAGTTTACATGAAACCGGGAGAGCCTCATTGATGAGCCCGTTTGCTATGGTGCGACAGGCGGTGGTTTTTGCGCTGTGTGTCGTGATGGCCCTGCCCACCCTGGCCGCCGAGCAGGACAGGATTGTCCCTACCGATATTGGTGAACAGACCGCCCAGGAAGTCGCACAATCGCTGCGCTATGGTCACTATGAAGATGTCAGCCTGGATCAGCAGTGGTCCGAAAAAGCCTGGCAGCGCATGCTGGATATGATCGACCCTCAGCATGCCTACCTGCTGGAGGATGATATCGAGCAGTATTCGGATCTCGGCCGGCATTACAGTGACTCCCTTGAAAAAGGGGATCTTGATCGGCTCTATGCCTTTTACAATCTTTATCAGCAGCGCATCGAAAATCGTCTTCAATGGCTACTCGATCAGCTTGGAAAGACGCAGCATTTCGATTTCGATGGTCAGGGTCGCCTGGCCACTGATGACGAGGATCGCGAGTGGGCCTCTTCCCCTTCCCAGCTCGATGAGCTCTGGCACAAGCGACTGAAAAACGCAGCGTTACAGCTGGCCCTGTCAGGCGCCTCCGAAGATGAGTCTGCTTCCGAACCAGATGAAGAACGTCAGCCCGACATCCCTGGCAAGCCCTCTCGAAATGAGACTGCGGCCCCCCAGGGCCATGATCAGAGCGATCAGGACAATAATCACGATCTTCGCATGATGGATGACAGCGCCATCATCAAGCAGCTCAAAAAACGTTATTCCAATCAGCTTGAACGAGTACGCCAGACCAACAGCGAGGATGTGCTCAGCGTCATTCTCAATGCTGCGGGCAGTTCCATCGACCCGCATACCGAATACTTTTCCCCAAGCCGCAGCAAATCCTTTGATATCCAGATGAAGCTGTCACTGGAAGGGATCGGTGCCCTGCTTCAGCAGGATGGTGAATACGTCAAGATTTCCAGTCTGGTGCCCGGAGGTCCGGCCGAGAAGAGCGGTCTGCTCAAGCCGGCCGATCGCATTGTCGCTGTCGGTCAGGGAGAGAGTGGAGACCTGACCAGCGTCGTGGGTATGCGCCTGGATGAAGTCGTGGACCTGATCCGCGGGCCCAAGGGCTCCACCGTGCGATTGGAAATCATTCCGGCCAAGGCGGTGGATACGACCCAGACCCGAGTGGTCAGGATTACAAGGGATACCGTCAAGCTGGAAGATCAGGCTGCCAGCAGTCAGGTTATTGACATCAAACGTGGCAATCAGCAACACCGCATTGGTGTTATCAAGGTTCCCATGTTCTATGTTGACTTTCAGGCCGAGCAGGAAGGCAGAAAGAACTACCGCAGTACCACACGCGATGTTCACCGGTTGATCGACAAGCTCAAACAGCAGAATGTCGAGGGGATCGTGCTGGACCTGCGCGGTAATGGCGGTGGTGCGCTTCAGGAAGCGAATTCGATGATCGGACTGTTCATCGACCGAGGTCCCACGGTGCAGGTACGTGATGCTCAGGGTCGTATCAGTCTGCTGGGAGACACCGACCGGGGCGTTGCCTATAACGGGCCATTGGCAGTACTGGTCGATCGGTTATCAGCTTCGGCATCGGAAATCTTTGCCGGCGCCATTCAGGATTACGGTCGTGGATTGATCCTGGGTAATCAGACCTTTGGCAAGGGTACAGTACAAACACTGGATGACCTGGATCATGGCGAGCTCAAACTGACGCGTGCCAAGTTCTATCGTATTACCGGCGCCAGTACCCAACTGCGCGGCGTCAAGCCGGATATCAGCTATCCCAGTCTGGTCGATCCTGATGAAATAGGTGAAAGTGCGCTCCCCAACGCGCTGCCATGGGATACGGTCCGTCCGGTCAGTTATCGGGAATATGGCAACCCTCAACGTTACCTGCCGCAGTTGCGTCAATCGCATGAACGGCGCGCCAGCGAAGATCCCAACTTTCATTACCTCAAGCGTGAGGCGGAGCTGGCACACAAGCTGCGTGAGCAGAACAACAGCGTCAGTCTCAACATCCACCAGCGCAAGCGGGAAATGGAAGCTCAGGAGGCCGAGCAACTGTCATTGGAAAACCAGCGACGCAAGGCCCTGGGCGAAAAACCGATCGAGAGCTGGGCTGACGCCCGAGGCGCCGATGAGGATCAAACGCCCATTGATCAGGCGCAGCTAAGGGAGAGCGCCAATATTATGCTCGACTATGCGCATCGTCTGGAACAACAGTCAGGTTCATGAGTCCCGATTGAAACAGGACTCATGATATGGCAACGGCCATGCCCTGATCGGGCATGGCCGTTTTTTTCACCATCTCATCGCTTTCACGACGCATGAATGGTGAGCAATCGGCAAGAGAAACCACGTATTGATAACGCGACTCAGGCTGCGTCCGTTTCCTGTCGCATCCGATTGAGCAGCTCGACTGTATCTGCAACGCTCATCTCGTAATCGGAGAGCAATCGCTTGAGCGCCTGACGCAGATGTTCTTCGGTATCAGGCCGATTATCAAGCCCACGCAGCATTTCCCCCAATTGATTGTCCAGTGCCCACTTTTCCTTGATGGACAAAGTACTGTTACGTGCCATGTTATTCCTTTTGAGCCATCTGATGCGTTCGGTCACACGAGACGGATAACGACATGTCGTAGCCGAATCGATACAGTCGCTTGCCAGAAGGTGGAAAAGGTCGAGCCCTGCCCTGATTGAAGCTTGAACCCGTGACGATCTATATCATTCGACATGACGCACGATTGAATAAATCAGGAAAGAAACGGACCTGTTGATCAGCGGGCTACCAGATTGCCCGCACCACCCGGAGCTCATGGTCCCGGGTCGGTATAAACGCCTGAAAGGCGGGAAGAAACCATACTCTTTTAGCAAAGCTACCGGCTACTGTCAATGCGTTAAACCTGCAAGACAGCGCTCAAGTATCAAACGGCACCACAGTGAAAGGCTGTTTCAGGCAGTAGCATGGACGTCTTCGTCTGAACGGGGAATACGCATATAACGTCATGCAGTGATAACCGACAACGGAATATGGCTCCCCGAGCAGGACTCGAACCTGCGACCCAATGATTAACAGTCATTTGCTCTACCAACTGAGCTATCGGGGAATATCCGGATTGTCGGTTCAGAGGCGGGAGTTGGCTCCCCGAGCAGGACTCGAACCTGCGACCCAATGATTAACAGTCATTTGCTCTACCAACTGAGCTATCGGGGAATGCCCTGAACACGCGGCGTAGTATACGCACAGAAAAAAAGACGTCAACCCATTGCGGGCCATGAAATGTGGCGGGACGAATGCGTCCCGCCATCAGCGCGACACTTACTGCAATGAAGCGCGCACCGCTTGCAGCCCGGGCTGCCCCTCAACAGTGGTCACCCCTTTCAACCAGCCTTCGAGCGTGTCGGGATGAGCGTTCAGCCATGCACGCGCCGCCGCCATCGGCTTACGTCCCTCATCCATGATATCGCCCATCAACTCGTTTTCCATCGGCAACGTAAAGGTCATCTGCTTAAGCAGTTTTCCCGCATTGCTGCACTCGTTGACATAACCGCCACGGGTATTGGTGTAAACCGTCGCGCCACCATAGTTCGGCCCGAAATAATCATCGGCACCACTGAGGTACCCCATATCGAAACGTGTGTTCATGGGATGCGGTGCCCAGCCAAGGAATACTATCCATTCCTTGTTGCGGGTGGCCGTTTTGACCTGGGAGAGCATGCCGGCCTCGCTGGAAGCCACCAGATTCCAGTCCCCCAGCCCGTCAAAATTCTGATCGATCATCTCCTGGATGATCTGATTGCCATCATTGCCAGCTTCGATGCCATAAATCTTCCCATCAAAGCGGTCACGATGCTTATCCAGGTCCGCTACCGAGGTAATGCCTGCATCAATAACATATTGAGGAACAGCCAACGTATATTTGGCACCTTTCAGATTGGCCGTCAGGCGATCCACCTGCCCCTTGTCGATATAGGGATCGCTGATAGAGGCCATCGAAGGCATCCAGTTGCCCAGAAACACGTCCAGATCGCCGGTCTTGAGCCCCGAGTAAGCTACCGGTACCGAAACCGTATCCGAGCGTGTATCGTATCCAAGTCCTGCGAAAACAGTGCGAGCCAGTGCTGTCGTGGCGGTGATATCAGTCCAGCCCACCTCTGCAAAGCGAACCGTCTGACAGGATTCCGGAACATCCGCCATTACATTGGCCGACATGCCCGTAACACTGATCAGCGCCATCATTGCCAGTGTTTTACCGGAAAGCGGCAGCGCTCCCTTACCTTGCGTTTTCATTGATCATTTCCTTGTATTATTCAAATAGATAGTCAGTGCAATGAAAGTCGCTCTCGCAAGAGCGGGTCACGGCAATTATCATCAAGGATTATTGCAGAGCTGGAACTATAACACTATTTTTTATTGATTGACCGTTCAATAAAAAAAGCTACAATGCATCGACACGCACGGTGTCGATAGGCGAGGAGAGACACGTGCCAAAGCTCGGAATGGAGCCGATACGCAGGCAGCAGCTGATCGAGGCCACCATGGCGGCCATTGATGAGGTCGGTCTGGCGGATACCACGGTGGCGGTCATTGCTCGCAGGGCGGGTGTTTCCACCGGAATCATCAGTCATTACTTCGGTGGCAAGGACGGCCTGCTGGAAGCCACCATGCGTCGTATCCTAGGAGATCTGGGCGAGTCCGTCCGTCAGCGTCGCGTCATTCTCGAGCAGAATACGGCACGAGGCCATTTGCGAGCCATTGTCGAAGGAAACTTCGATCGCAGTCAGGTCAGCCAGTCAGTCATGAAAACCTGGCTGGCCTTCTGGGCAACCAGCATGCACAAGCCGACGCTGCAACGGCTGCAATATGTCAACGACCGACGACTTCACTCCAATCTCAGTTACCAGTTTCGACGCCACATGGATCGTGACAGCGCACGACGCGCTGCCAGTGGGCTCGCAGCACTGATAGACGGATTGTGGCTGCGTGGCGCGCTGGCACCCGAAGGCATCAATATCACGCGTGCCGTGGCCCTGGCCCACGAGTACGTGGACGAACAACTGGCCGGCACCACTGCTGCGGCCCAATGATCAACGTGAACGCTCGGGCGTTCGACCATACTGTTTCTACATCCTTATAAAAGGAGCCTTGTCATGGCCGAATTCGATACTCAGCAACTGTTCATCGGCGGCACTCGCGTGGATGCCACATCCGGGCAAACCTTTGAGTCCATCAACCCCTGGGATGGCAGTGTCCTGGCCGATATCCAGCAGGCCAGTCAGGCCGATGTCGATCGCGCCGTGGCAGCTGCACGTGAAGGACAGAAGGTCTGGGCAGCCATGACTGCCATGGAACGTTCCCGTATTCTGAACCGTGCCGTGGCTCTGCTGCGCGAGCGCAATGACGAGATTGCCCGGGTAGAAACCCTGGATACCGGCAAGCCGCTGAGTGAAACGACTGCGGTAGACATCGTGACCGGCGCCGATGTGCTGGAATATTACGCCGGTCTTGCAATGTCGGTCGAAGGTGAGCAAATCCCTCTGCGCACGGACTCCTTTGTCTATACCCGACGCGAACCACTGGGGGTGTGTGGTGCCATCGGCGCATGGAATTATCCGATTCAGATTGCCTGCTGGAAATCGGCCCCGGCTTTGGCCACCGGCAATGCGGTCGTTTTCAAGCCCAGTGAAGTGACTCCGCTGACCACCATGATGCTGGCTGAAATCTTCTCTGAAGCCGGTCTGCCTGATGGTGTGTTCAACGTCGTTCATGGCGATGGCAGCGTTGGTGCGATGCTGACCGGCCATCCGGGTATCGACAAGATCTCCTTTACCGGTGAAGCCGGAACCGGCAAGAAGGTCATGAGCGCCGCGGCATCTTCGTCGCTCAAGGATGTCACCATGGAGCTGGGGGGCAAGTCACCGCTGATCGTATTCGCCGACGCCGACCTCGACCGAGCCGCCGATGGCGCGATGATGGCCAATTTCTACTCATCCGGTCAGGTCTGCACCAATGGTACCCGGGTCTTCGTTGAACGCTCGGTAAAGGCCGAATTCGAAGCCAAACTGCTTGAGCGGGTGGAACGCGTACGCGCTGGTGACCCCATGGACATGGCGACCAACTTCGGTCCACTGGTCAGCTTCGAACATCTTGAAAAGGTCACCGAGTACCTGGAAATCGGCAAACAGGAAAATGCTCGCCTGCTGATCGGGGGTTCGCGCATGACCGAAGGCGACTTCGGCAAGGGCGCGTTCGTGGCTCCGACCATCTTCACCGATTGCAGTGACGACATGCGTATCGTCCGCGAAGAGATTTTCGGACCGGTCATGTCGGTGCTCTCCTTCGACGATGAGGCAGAAGTCATTCGCCGCGCCAATAATACAGAATATGGCCTGGCCGCCGGAGTTTTCACCGAAGGGCTCAACCGCGCTCACCGGGTAGTTCACCAGCTCGAAGCCGGCATCTGCTGGGTCAACACCTGGGGGGACTCCCCGGCCGAAATGCCGGTAGGCGGTTACAAGCACTCCGGAGTCGGCCGCGAAAACGGCATGTTGACACTGGATCATTATACCCAGGTCAAGTCGGTCCAGATCGAGATGGGGCCTTTCGAGTCCGCTTTTTAAGAGGTTTCCACTGTACGTCATGGATGCCATCGGCGATGGCATCCCCTCCCCGATTCCACAACGGTCAAAAACATGACCGCGATAATAGCCAGGAGGGCCCATGGCTCAGATCCGTGAATACGATTATGTGATCATTGGTGCCGGTTCTGCCGGTAACGTGCTGGCCGCCCGCCTCACCGAAGATGAAGGTGTCACCGTACTGCTACTGGAAGCTGGCGGGCCCGACTATCGCTTTGATTTTCGAACCCAGATGCCTGCCGCACTTGCTTATCCGCTCCAGGGCAAACGTTACAACTGGGCGTTCGAAACCGATCCCGAGCCACACATGAACAATCGCCGCATGGAGTGCGGTCGCGGCAAGGGACTGGGAGGTTCATCGCTGATCAATGGCATGGCCTACATTCGCGGCAATGCACTGGACCTGGAGGGGTGGGCCGAGCAGCCGGGGCTGGCAGACTGGCGCTACGGTAACTGTCTGCCCTACTACCGCAAGGCTGAAAGCCGCGACATCGGTGGCAACGAGTATCATGGGGATCATGGTCCGGTCAGTGTGGCAACGCCCAAACCGGGCAACAACCCTCTCTATCGAGCCTTTATCGAGGCCGGGGTGCAGGCCGGTTACGGTGCCACCGACGATCTCAATGGCTACAAGCAGGAAGGCTTCGGGCCAATGGATCGCACCACCACCCCCAACGGCCGGCGCGCCTCCACGGCCCGCGGCTATCTGGACATGGCACGCGAACGTGACACCCTGACCATTGAAACGCATGCCATGACCGATCGCATCCTGTTCGAGGGCAAGCGTGCCATTGGTGTGGCCTACTCGCGCAAGGGAGAACCCCGGGAAGTACGAGCACGCCGCGAGGTGCTGCTATGCGCGGGTGCCATTGCGTCGCCGGCGATTCTGCAACGCTCTGGCGTAGGCGATCCCGAATGGCTGAAGGAAGCCGGTGTCGAGGTCATTCATGAACTGCCTGCAGTCGGTCGCAATCTGCAGGATCACCTGGAAATGTATATTCAGTATGAGTGCAAGCAGCCTATTACGCTCTACTCGGCACTGAAATGGTACAACCAGCCGCAGATCGGCGCCGAATGGCTCTTTCAGGGCAAGGGCATCGGTGCCAGTAATCAGTTCGAAGCAGGGGGGTTCATTCGTACCGAAGAGGGCGAGGCCTGGCCGAATCTGCAATATCATTTCCTGCCCTGCGCGATCAGCTACAACGGCAAGAGCGCCGTGCAGGCACATGGTTTCCAGGCCCATGTCGGCTCGATGCGCTCCAAGAGTCGCGGTCGTATCCGCATCCGCTCGCGTGATCCCAACGAGGCGCCCAGCATCCTGTTCAATTACATGAGCGAGGCGCGTGACTGGCAGGAGTTTCGCGATGCCATCCGCATAACCCGGCGGATCATGGAGCAACCGGCCATGGACCCGTATCGCAAGCGTGAAATTTCGCCGGGGCCGGAAATACAGAGCGACGAACAACTGGATGAGTTTGTACGTGATGAAGCGGAAACCGCCTATCATCCCTGTGGCAGCTGCCGGATGGGGGAAGGGCCGGAGACGGTGGTCGATGGTCAGGGCCGGGTACATGGTATGGAAGGATTGCGGGTCATCGATGCATCGCTGATGCCCATCATTGTCACCGGCAATCTCAACGCGACGACCATCATGATGGCAGAAAAGCTGGCAGATCGAGTACGCGGCCGTGAACCACTGCCGCCATCGAAGGCTCCCTTCCATACCGCTCACGGCAAACAGCAGAATGCCCGTTCAGCAGATCCGTCTGATACACACGAATAACGGCTTTGGCAGGGACATTGCTGTCATCCTGTAAAAGGGCGACCTGCGGGTCGCCTTTTAACTTGCCGGGGCTCAAGCGCCTTGCGCAGTCAGGTCAATTGAAACAATCCGACCGGGCGTGCGCCTGATCCGTTGAACCCGGCATCATCGGTCGACTGTCCATATATCAGTCATCCTTCAGGTAAAACTCTTTATCGCAACACTGGCGATGCTATGCTTTGCCGCTTGCACCGGTAGCCGTGATACAACCCCGAAGAGTACACACTCTTTCCATAATCCAGCCCGGAAGACCGGTTATGCTGGAATCACTTCGGATCCCCGGACCAACCGCATTGTCACCGGCCGATCGGCCATGGTTTTGCCAATACAGTATGAAGGCTCATGACAGAATCACCCCGGAAACATCGCAAGCGCTGGTTGATTGCCCTGCTATTCCTGATGGTCATCGCGGCTCTGGCCATCGGCTGGTGGCTGACACATGACAGCAGTCCAAAGGAGTCCAGCTCATCATCCGCAGGCCCGGGGCAAGGCGGAGGTACTACCTCGGTAGCGGCCATCGCTGCTGCCAGGGAGGATTTTCCGGTTTATCTATCTGCGCTCGGCACGGTCACTTCCCTGCATCGCATTGAAATCCGCCCCCGCGTGGAAGGTGAACTACTGTCGGTCAATTTCCATGAAGGTGACCGGGTTGAAAAGGGCGATGTACTGGCTCGTATCGACCCACGCACCTACCAGGCGCAGCTTGATCAGGCCAAAGGCCAGCTGGAACAGGATCTTGCTCAATTGAAAACGGCTCGTCAGAACCTTGAACGCTACCAGAAGCTGATCCGGACCAATTACATTTCGCGTCAGGATCTGGATGAGCAAAAGCAACTGGTGCAGCAATATCAGGGCACGGTATCGGCAGATCGAGCCAATGTGCAGAATGCCCAGGTAGAACTGGACTACACCTCCATCGAGGCGCCCATTTCCGGACGCATCGGCATTCGCAATGTCGACCCGGGCAATATCGTCCAGCTCGGCGATGAAGAGCCCATTGCCACATTGACGCAGCTATCTCCGATTTCGGTCATCTTCTCGATGCCCTCGCAATATCGGGCCCCCATCCAGCACCGGCTTAACAGTGATGGCACACTGAACGTACAGGCGCTCGACAGTGATGAATCCACCGTGCTTGCCCGTGGTGAACTGGCCAGCATCAATAGTCAGATTGATACTGCAACGGGCACGGTGCGCATGCGGGCACGCTTTGACAATGACGACCTGACGCTGTTTCCCAGCGCCTTCGTCAATGTGCGCCTGCGGCTGAAAACCATCCCCGATGCGATCGTGATTCCCCTGACGGCTATTCAGAACAGTGACGATGGCAATTTCGTCTATGTCGTTGATAACGATAATACGGTGCGGCGCCAGGCTGTCGAAATCGCCGCCAGTGACGATCGTCACACCGCCATCACCTCAGGCGTCGAAGCCGGCCAGCAGGTGGTGGTCGATGGCGTCGACCGGCTGCGCGATGGCGCCCACGTCAGAGTGGTCAGCCACAGCCTCCCCGGTGAAAGCAACAGTGATGAAGCCTCGCCCGGCAGTGCTGCGGCCACTCAGGATGAGGATGGTACAGCCAGCCCTCAGGCAGAAGAAACGACTGATCACCGAAACGGTAACAACGCGAATTCATGAATCCATCGCGCCTGTTCATACTTCGCCCTGTTGCCACCTCGCTGGTCATGATGGCGATTCTGATCGCCGGCATTCTCGCTTATCGTTTACTGCCGGTCGCATCGCTACCGCAGGTGGACTACCCCACCATTCAGGTCAGAACGCTTTATCCCGGGGCCGGTCCGGATGTCATGCTCTCCAATGTTACCGCCCCATTGGAGGATGAGCTCGGCGAGATTTCAGGGCTGGAAGATATGCGTTCGACCAGCACCGGGGGGGCTTCGGTCATTACGCTGCGCTTTGGTCTGGATACCGACCTGGGCGTTGCCGAACAGGGGGTACAGGCTGCCATCAATCAGGCGGATAACCTGCTGCCGGATGACCTGCCCATGCCGCCCAGTTACAGCAAGGTCAATCCTGCTGACGCACCGGTCATGACGCTGGCAGTCCGATCCGACTCACTCCCGCTGACGCGGGTCTACGACCTGGTCGATACCCGCATGATTCCAAAGCTTGCTCAGGTCTCCGGCGTCGGTCTGGTCTCGCTTGCCGGAGGGCATCAGCCAGCCGTACGTGTCCGGGTCAACCCTCGCGCCCTGGCGTCACGCGGGCTCGATCTGGAGGCGGTACGTGAAGCGATTGCCAGTGCCAATGTCAACCAGGCCAAGGGCAGCATCAATGGCCCCTATCGGGCATTGAGCATTGATGCCAACGATCAGCTGACATCAGCCGATGAATATCGCCAGCTGATCCTCAAGTCGAACGATGACGGTGCCGTCGTACGCCTGCAGGATGTTGCCCGCGTCACCAATGGCTCGGAAAACGCCTGGTTGGCCGCATGGGCCAATCGCGACAAGGCAGTCATCGTCAATATTCAGCGTCAGCCTGGCGCCAATGTCATCAGCGTGGCCAATGCCATCAAGCAGATGCTGCCGAATCTGGAGCGGTCGGTGCCGGGCAATATCGATATCCGGGTCTTGACCGATCGCACCACAACCATTCGTGCCTCGGTCCATGATGTCCAGTTCGAACTGGTGCTGGCGGTCGCGCTGGTGGTCATGGTGACCTTCCTGTTTCTGCGCAATATTCCTGCCACCCTCATTCCCAGCCTGGCCGTACCGCTCTCGCTGGTGGGCACCTTCGCCGTCATGCATCTGGCCGGGTTCAGTCTCAACAACCTGACGCTGATGGCACTCACCATTGCTACCGGTTTCGTGATCGACGATGCCATTGTGGTACTGGAAAACATCATGCGTCATGTGGAGCGTGGCGAACGGGCGCGCGATGCCGCGCTGCGGGGCTCCCGGGAAATCGGTTTCACCATCGTGTCGCTGACGGTCTCGCTGCTCGCCGTACTCATTCCACTGCTGTTCATGGGCGATGTGGTCGGGCGTCTGTTCCGCGAATTCGCGATTACGCTGGCCATAGCCATTGTGATCTCGGCTTTCGTCTCGCTGACCCTGACCCCGATGCTCTGCTCGCTCATGCTGCGACGACGCGGCGAGACGCCCGCCAGAGAGGAAGAAGATGACGTCGAAGCATTGATGCGTCAGCGCTCGGGTCTGTTCGGTCGACTGCACGGTGGCTACGATCGCGCCCTGCGATGGGTGCTGAATCACCAACGCCTGACCCTGTTGGTGGCCGCTGCAACCTTCGTGGTCACTGCCGGGCTGTATCTCTCCATCGCCAAGGGACTCTTTCCGACCCAGGATACCGGCGTCATACGCGGGATTTCGGAAGCCGAACAATCCACCTCCTTCAAGGCCATGGCACACCGACAGCAACAGCTGGCCGATCTCATCCTCAAGGATCCGGCTGTCGAGAGCCTCTCCTCCTACATCGGCATTGATGGCACCAACAACACCCTCAACACCGGTCGCTTTCAGATCAATCTCAAGCCGATTGACGAACGAAAAGCCAGTGCTACAGAGATCAGCCGGCGGCTGAGTGAACAGGCACGGCAGATTGCCGGGATCACCCTCTATCTCCAGCCGATTCAGGACCTCACGCTGGAAGACACCATCAGTCGCAATCAGTATCAGTTCACCCTGACCAATGGCGATCGCCAGCAGCTCGAAAGTGTCGTACCGGCCATGCTCCATGAACTGCGACAATCACCCGCCATTGCCAGTGCCACCACCGATTTGCAGAATAATGGTCTGGCGCTGCGCCTGAAGGTCGATCGTGACCGCGCCAATCGACTGGGCGTGACCATGGCCGATATCGATGCCACCCTCTACGATGCGTTCGGCCAGCGCCTGATATCGACCATTTTCACCCAATCCAATCAGTACCGAGTGGTGCTGAGTGTGTCGCAGGCACAGCAGGATGGACCTTCCGCCATCGATCATCTCTATGTCACCAACGATAATGATGACCAGGTGCCATTATCGACGCTGGTCTCCATCGACACACGCCCCCGAGCACTCTCCATCCAGCGCGAGAATCAGTTTCCAGCGGCCCTGATCTCTTTTGATGTGGCACCGGGACACTCACTGTCGGAAGCCTTCAATGCCATCGATCAGGCGCGTCAGGATACAGCGCTTACATCGGACACACGGCTTGAATATCAGGGCTCAGCGCGCAGCTTTGCCGGCTCCACCAGCAACACCCTATGGCTGATTCTGGCCGCCATCGTCACCATGTATATCGTGCTGGGGATCCTCTATGAGAGCTTCATTCATCCGCTGACCATTCTGTCTACTCTGCCCTCGGCGGCCATCGGCGCCCTGCTGGCACTGATACTGACCGGCCATGAACTCGGTATGGTCGGCATCATTGGCATCATCCTGTTGATCGGTATCGTCAAGAAGAATGCCATCATGATGATCGACTTCGCCCTGCAGGCGCAGCGGCATGATCACATGCCTCCGCGGGAAGCGATCTATCGGGCCGCCCTGCTGCGTTTCCGGCCGATCATGATGACGACCTTTGCAGCGTTGCTGGGGGCGGTCCCACTGATGCTGGCTTCCGGCTATGGTGCCGAGCTGCGTCAGCCGCTGGGGCTATCGATGGTGGGTGGGCTGCTGGTCAGCCAGCTGCTGACCCTGTTTACCACACCGGTGATCTATCTCGCCTTCGAGCGGCTGGCGCCCCAGCGCATCGTGAGCGATGCCACTCGCCAGGATGGCGCCTCGTGAGTCTGTCGGAACCCTTCATCAGACGACCGATTGCCACCGCCCTGTTAACGCTGGCGGTGGTGCTCTCGGGCATGCTGGCCTACGTACGTCTGCCGATCGCGCCCCTGCCCGATGTTGCCTTTCCGAGTATTGTGGTCAGTGCTCAACTCTCGGGCGCCAATCCGCAAACCATGGCCTCGACGGTGGCTACACCGCTGGAGCGATCGCTGGGCCAGATTGCCGGCATCAACCAGATGTCTTCGTCGAGTTCACGCGGCACGACGCGCATCACGATTCAGTTTGACCTCGACAAGGACGTCAACGAAGCCGCTCGCGAGGTGCAGGCCGCCATCAACCGGGCCGAGCCGCTGCTACCCAGCGCCATGACCAGTTCACCGACCTACAGGAAGCTCAACCCATCAAGCGCGCCGATCATGATTCTGGCATTGACCTCGGATGCCATCAGTCAGGGAGAACGCTATAACCTTGCCGATGACGTTATCGCCCCCCGTATTGCCCAGGTCGAAGGTGTGGGTGATGTCAATGTCGGCGGCAGTTCCTCACCCGCCGTACGGGTCGATCTCGACCCTCGGTCACTGGAGCATGCCGGACTGGCTCTTGGCGATGTGCGTCAGGCAATTACAGCGGCCAACAGCAATCGTCCCAAGGGCTTCATCGACGGCGAGCGCCACCGTTTCATGCTCGACAGTAACAGCCAGTTGTTCGAAGCTTCGGACTATCGCCAGCTGATACTGCGCAGCGACGACAGTGGTCATGTGCTGCGTCTGGGTGATGTTGCCAGAGTCACCAACGGTGTCGAGGATGAACAACGCATCGGCTTTCTCAATCATCAGCCTGCGGTACTGCTGGTTATCAGTGCCTCTGCCGGTGCCAACATCATTCGTACCATCGAAGGCATTCGCGATCGCATGCCGGCCATCGAACAGGCCTTGCCGGGCGATGCCCATCTCGATGTCGTACTGGACCGTTCCCCGGGCATTCAGGCGTCACTCAATGAAACCCAGCTGACCCTGATACTGGCGGTCGTGCTGGTGGTACTGGTTGTCTTCGTATTCCTGCGCAGCGGACGCGCCACCCTGATCCCCTGCGCTGCCATTCCGGTCTCGCTGATCGGCACCTTCGGCATCATGCATCTGCTGGGGTATTCACTGGATACGCTATCGCTGATGGCACTGGTGGTCGCTATCGGCTTCATTGTTGATGATGCCATCGTGGTGGTCGAAAACATTGCCCGCCATCTCGAGCGCGGTGAGGCGCCCTTTCAGGCGGCGCTCCAGGGAGCACGCGAAGTCGGCTTTACCGTGCTATCGATGAGCCTGTCATTGATTGCCGTCTTCATTCCCCTGTTATTGCTGGGGGGGCTGATCGGTCGCCTTTTCCATGAGTTCGCCATGACGCTGGCCATCGCGATCATGGTGTCACTGCTGATCTCGCTCACCCTGACGCCGATGCTGTGCGCTCGCTGGCTTCGGGTGACGGATGAACGTCAGCATACCCCCCTGTGGAAACGCATTATCGAACGCAGCGGCAGCCTGATCACTCGGGCATACGCGCGCAGCCTTGATTTTTCGCTGCGCCATCGCCGTCTGACACTGCTCTCGCTAATCGCTGTCATCGTCCTTAATGGCTATCTCTATACCGCTATCGACAAGGGCTTCGTACCTGATCAGGACACGGGTCGATTACTGGGGTTTGCTCGTGGCGATCAAAGCCTCTCCTTTCAGGCCATGAGCCACAAGCTCGATCACATGCGAGACCGCCTGCTGGCAGACCCGGACGTCAACCGGGTGCTGGGATTCATCGGCGGCGGCCGGGATGGCAGCAGCAGTGAAGCGACCCTGTTCATCACGCTCAAGGACAATCGCAGCGCCAACACCAGTGCAACAGCCAATCGGCTGAGCGCCATGTTCCGCGACACGGCCGGACTCAATGTTTTCATGTTCGGCCTGCAGGATCTGCGTGCGGGCAGTCATGACAGCAGCAGCGGCCAGTATGAACTGACACTGAAAAGTGATGACCTTGCGCTGCTGAGGAAGTGGGAACCCCGGGTCACCCAGGCGCTGCGGGGACTTGACGACATCACCGGGGTAGACAGCGACAGTCGTACCAGTGGTCAGGCGATGATGGTGGTCGTGGACCGTGACAAGGCGTCACGGCTGGGTGTGAACATGCAGGCTGTCGATGAGGTACTGCAGAACTCCTTCAGCCAGCGCAAGGTCTCCAGCGTTTACCAGGGCACCAACCAGTACTATGTGGTCATGGAGGTGGGCAAGGCCTGGCAGAACTCCCCCCAGGCACTGCAAGGCATTCATGTTATCGATGGCGATGGCGAGCGCATTCCGCTCTCTGCCATTGCTCATCTCAAGCGCAGCACGACCCCGGTGAGTGTTCAGCACGAGGGCCAGTTCGCAGCCACCACTATCTCCTTCAATACCGTCACCGGCGTTACTCTCGATCAGGCGACTACTGCCATCAGCCGACAGCTGGATGAGCTCAACCTGCCGATCGACATCCAGGCTGACTTCGGTGGCAGTGCCGCTTCCTTCCAGAGCGGTGTTGCCGCCATGCCGTGGCTGATTCTTGCCGCCCTGCTGGCGGTCTATCTGGTACTGGGTATCCTTTATGAGAGCTATATTCATCCGCTCACCATCCTCTCCACCCTGCCTTCGGCCGGCATCGGTGCACTGCTGGCACTGATGCTGCTGAACAAGCCCTTCACGCTGATTGCCCTGATCGGCATCATTCTGCTGATCGGCGTGGTCAAGAAAAATGCCATCATGCTGGTGGATTTTGCCCTCGACGCCGAACGCTCCCGCGCTCTGAGCGCCCGGGAAGCCATTTACGAAGCGGCCATGGTCCGCTTTCGTCCAATCATGATGACCACCCTGGCCGCCATCCTGGGTGCCATTCCCCTCACACTGGGGACCGACGAAAACGCGGCGTTACGTGCGCCACTGGGCATCTCGATCATCGGCGGGCTGCTGGTCAGTCAGCTGCTGACGCTCTATACCACCCCCGTGGTCTATCTCTACCTGGATCGTTTGCGACGCCGCTGACACCGTTCATTGATCCTTTTGTCATCCTGCCTTTCTCCCTGCCCAGGGCGCTTCAGCCAGCGCCCAAAGCGTTGTTCAATATCGAGCAGTGTTCATTAAATTGTGACGTTAACTTGACATCCATAACCTCAAATTATAAAAAGCATCAAACTTCACAATAAAATACATTCTTTCAATACAACGATTGGGGAACGCAACGTGACCAAAGCGACTTTTCGGACGCTGGCCATCGCCCTTGGCGTGTCCAGTACCGCTCTGACGGCACCCTACGCCTTTGCTGAAAGCAGCAGTGAACAACAAACCATTCAGCAGCTGCGCCAGCAGCTTGAGCAGATGCAGGCCCGCCTGGAACGACTGGAAAACCAGCAGGCGCAGTCCAGCGGTAACGCAGGTACTACCGGTCAGGGCGAAACAGCACCGGGCAAAAGCGCAGAGAGTCAGCAGTACAGCAGCGCTCAGCAGAATCTGGCTGAAAAGAACAGCTCGATTCTCGAGCAGATGCAGCAGACCCAGATCAGCGGCACCTTCGAGCTGGCACACAGCTACAATGACTGGGATGAGCAGGACAAGGATACCGGCGGGGATATTGATTTCGGCAAGTTCATCCTCGGCATCGATGGCCAGGTCGATAATTACATCTACTCCTTCCAGTATCGCTTTTATGACGGCTACCGGTTCCTCCACCATGGCTGGCTGGGTTATCAGCTGAACGACAACGATACCGTCAAGGTGGGTCTGGTTCAGACGCCGTTTGGCAACATGGATTACGGCTACCTGGGTTGGTACGGAACGCTACCCTATCTTGCCGGGTTCAACGACAACCAGAACGCCGGTATCAAATGGCATCACGAAGACGGCCCCTGGACCACCGATCTGGCCTTCTTCAAGAGCGATCAGCTCGGTAGCACCAACGAGAGCTATGGTGCCAATCCGCCCGGTGGCACGACCGCGGCGACCTACGATGACAACGGCGACCTCGATACCCGTGGCGATCAGGGCAACAAGTCCGAAAACCAGGTGGCAGCACGGGTCGGTTATACCTTCGGCCATGGCACCGACTACACCACCGAGGTCAATTTCTCGGCCAAGGGCGGCCAGCTCTACAACGAGCAGACCAACGACAGCGGTGACAACTGGGCGGCCGCACTGGGTCTGAACGGCAACTATGGCAACTGGAGCGTGCTGCTGCAGGCGACCCAGTATGAGTACAACGCCAAGAATGCCGATGAAGACGACACCGGCATTTCCGACAACGTCATGCAGGTTGGCGCTTTCAACTTCAATTATCTGATTCCGGCTGAAGGCCAGATGTACAACTTCAGCCTGGCCTACAGCATGGATGTCAACTGGGGCCCGATCGATAACGCCTATTTCTATAACGATTACAGCTATATCAGCGCAGATGGCGACTACTCGCCCATCAACGGTGGCTTTGGCAGCATGAATGATCCTCAGCTCAACGACATCGGGATCAAGCTGACCGCAGGACCGTATTATGCCTGGTTCGACATCGTGACCAACAAGAACGGGCTGAACTACTTCGGCTCACCGGTCGACGATGACTGGCACACCAGTTATCAGACCCACTTCGGCGTCAATTTCTGATTATCCGGCAGGACTCGGGAAGCCGTTATCGGCTTCCCTATTCAACCCCGCTTGAACGAGCGGGGTTTTTTATGTCGCTGAAATGAGACAAGCGGCTCAACCAGGCCTCTGCACTTATCCGGTTTCGGAGGATTCCAATCCGGTGACAAAACGCTGCTTGTAGTCCTCAAAAAGCTCACTGTCGCGTTTGAAAGCGCGCTTGACGGCCTCGGTATTGAAATCGACAGTTTCCGGAGCCTCCATGAGCCGATGAACACCGGCACGCTCATTGAAACCAACCCGAGCCCCTTCATCGGAAAAACTCCAGCGGGTAAAGCCAAATGTCTTGAAGAAGGCTTCAAGATGCGGCTCACGAGTCGTCACGCGCATGGCGGTCGTCGCAGTAAGCCGGGTCACCAGCTCACGGGCATAACCATTGCCACGCAATGGTTCGGGAGTTGCCAGTAACCTCAGCGATAATCCACGCCCTTCGATGTCGAGCACCAGTAACGCCAGTGATACCGGACGGTCGGTATCATCTGTCAACGCCACGATGCGAGCACTCTCCTGATCGAGCAGACGATCCAGACCGGCAAATTCTATCAGTGGTGTCAGGCCTGCCTGTCGCCCGTAAACGGCAGCGCATAGATAGGCCAGACACGCGTCCCGCCGTTGATCATTGATATAGGCCAGTTTCAAAATCATGCACTCCTGAATCTGTCTTGCGCCGGGGCGACGCTGCACACATCCCCTTCTTGTGTCAGACCCGCCTGTCACAGGATGGAAAATGCGTTTCAATGCATCCTGCGTACGCTGCAGTTTTCTATACTACTATCGTTTCATTCATTATCAGGGATCGAATCTTCATGGAGCTGCCTCGTCTGATTGCCCATCGTGGCCTGTCACATCGCGCGCCCGAAAATACGCTTTCGGCCATCCGAGCTGCGCATGAGGCCGGGCTGACCTGGGTTGAACTCGACGTACAGTGTCTTGGAGATGGCACACCGGTGATCTGGCATGACGCACATGTAGTGCGATGCAGTGATGGCCAGGGACTGCTTCGCGAGTACACCCTGAGCGAAGCAAGACGCCTTGATGTGGGTGACTGGTTCGATGAGCGTTTCGCCGGTGAGCGCATCGCCACACTGGAGGAAACGCTGTCACTGATCAACGAGCTGGGACTGGGACTCAATCTCGAACTCAAACTGAGCGCCGGCCATGACCCGCATCTGCTGGCTGAAAGCGCTCTACCACGGGCGCTGGCGGCACTGTCCCGAGACCGGCTGCTGGTGTCGAGTTTCAGCATGGCAGCACTGGAGCGAGCCCGCGAGCTTGATAAGCACTGTGCCCTCGGCATTCTCTATGAGGATGGGCCACCACGCGGCTGGGCCAGTGATGCCGAGCAATTGGCGGCCTTCAGCATTCATCCTGACTGGCAGAGCCTCGATCCCGACCGGGCCGAGGAAATTCGGCATCATGGCCAGCGTCTGATCTGCTATACGGTCAACGACCCGGAACGTTTCCAGCAGTGGTGGTCGCATGGTGTGGACGCCATCATCACTGACCGGCCGGAACTGTTCGATAATGATGATTTCGATCCCGTCGAAGCGACCGAGTTCACCTGAGTGATACGAGTACGCCTGCTCCTGGTCAGGAAATAAAAGATGTGCTGCTACCAGCGGGTGAATCAAAGAAGAGTTCACGCAGGGCAGCACCCGGCTCCTCCTCACGCATGAAGCGCTCTCCGACCAGGAAGGCATTGACGTTCTGTTCACGCATGCGCTGAACGTCACGATGCGTGGCAATGCCGGATTCGGTGACCACCGTGACATTATCCGGTACGTGAGCCAGCAGCTCGAACGTGGTATCCAGACGCGTTTCAAAGGTGCGCAGATCGCGGTTATTGATGCCCACCAGAGTGAGATTCAGCGCCAGAGCACGCTCGAGCTCTTCCTGATCATGCACTTCCACCAGTACATCCATGCCCAGCTCATGGGCCAGCTGATGAAGTTCGCGCATACGGCCATCATCCAGCGCCGCCACGATCAGTAGAATACAGTCGGCCCCCATGGCGCGAGCTTCGAAAACCTGCCACGGGTCTACCATGAAATCCTTGCGCAGCACCGGCAGACGACATGCGTCTCGTGCTGCCGCAAGATAGGCCTCTTCCCCCTGAAAATAGTCGCGGTCGGTCAAAACTGATAGACAGGCCGCGCCCCCTGCCTGGTAACTCTGCGCAATGGCAACCGGATCGAAGTCCGGACGAATCACGCCCTTCGAGGGAGAAGCCTTCTTGATTTCGGCAATGATGGCCGGATCGCCGGCGAGAATTCGGGTATCCAGCGTGGTCACGAACCCACGTGGCCGACCGGCATTTTCTGCGCGTGCGCGCATTGTAGCCGTATCGATTTCTCGCTTGCGTACTTCAATCTCTTCATGCTTGCGAGTAATGATGCGCTGCAGAATGGTTGGCAGTTCACTCATCGGCACTCTCCTTTTTCGGGGTCAGCCTACTGTTGACCCGATGCCATGCCATACCTGATTGATAAACGAATTCAGCGCCGCTCACCGGAGAGCAACGAAGCTGAAAAGCTGGCCAGGGTGTGCAATCGGTCAAGCGCCTCACCACGGCTCAGCGACTCGCGTACCCGTGCCACCCCTTCGGCAATGCTGCCCACCAGATCGGCAGCATACAGTGCTGCGCCGGCATTAAGCGCAATCATGTCAGCTTCAGGCCCTTTGCCGGCAAGCGCCGATTGCACCAGCGCAAGGCTCTGCTCGGTATCGTCAGCCCTCAGCGACGACAGCGGCTGCCTTTCGATACCCAGCTCTTCCGGCGTGATGACATACTCTTCAATATGGCCGTTATTCAGCTCCGCCACATGGGTAGGCGCTGCCAGCGAAATTTCGTCGAGCCCATCGGCTGAATGCACCACCAGAACATGGCGACTGCCCAGCTGCCGCAGTGCTTCCGCCAGCAGCGGCACCAGCGAACGATCGTAAACCCCCAGAACCTGTCGCGTTGCACCAGTCGGGTTGGTCAACGGCCCCAGGATATTGAACATGGTTCGTACGCCCAGTGCTCGCCGCACCGCTACAGCATGTCGCATGGCGGTATGATGATTGGGCGCGAACATGAAGCCGACACCGACCTCCTCAATGCAACGTGCGATCTGGCTGGGATCAAGCTCCAGCGATATGCCCGCTCTTGCAAGCAGATCAGCACTTCCGGAGGAGCTCGAGACACCCCGTCCACCATGCTTGGCCACATGGGCCCCACAGGCAGCGGCAGCAAAACTGGCCGCGCTCGAGACATTGAAAAGACCCATGCCGTCACCGCCGGTGCCGACAATATCCACCACCGGGTCGACATTGACATGCACCGGATGCATCAGCTCACGCATGACCTGTACCGCCGCGGTGATCTCATCCGCCGTCTCGCCCTTCATGGCCAGCCCCATCAGGAACCCGCCCATCTGAATGGGATCGGCCTCGCCGCTCATGATGGTCGACATGACCGCACGCATCTCTTCCAGTGTCAGATCGCGGCGTGCGTGGACAACGCGAATGGCATCCTTGAGTTCCATGATAGGTCAGTTCCCGTGGGCAGCCGATAATTCGCGCACTCAGGCCGGCGCCGTCTCTTTTCGCGACGCTTCGGCAGGCACGCGCTTGAGGAAGTTGGCCAGCAGCTCATGCCCCTGGCGCGACAGGATGGATTCGGGGTGAAACAACACGCCCTCGATATCGAGCTGACGATGCCGGAAGCCCATGATCATTCCGGGAGTGACATCATCATCGACGGTACGCGCCGTGACCTCAAGACACTCCGGTAGCGTTTTGTCTTCGACCATCAGAGAGTGATAACGGGTGACTTCCAGCGGGTTTTCCAACCCTTCGAATACCCCTTGCTGATGATGCGCAATCATAGAGGTCTTGCCGTGCATGACCTTATCGGCACGCACGACTTCCCCGCCGAAGACCTGACCGATCGCCTGAAAGCCCAGACAGACCCCAAAAATCGGTACACGCCCGGCAAAACGCTCGATAACGGCAAGCGAAATACCCGCTTCGCTGGGACTACAGGGCCCCGGAGAGATCACCAGGTGTGAAAAATCACGCTGTTCGATCTGTTCCAGCGTCAGCGTGTCGTTCCGAATGGTATCGACTTCTGCACCCAGCTCACCCAGATACTGGACGATGTTGTAGGTGAAGCTGTCGTAATTGTCGATCATCAGCACACGTGCGCTCATAAGCCCTGCCACTTCTGTTGAAACCCGGGATACGGGAATTGCCGATTCCGAATCGATTGATCACTCATCTCGAGCAGACAATCGGGCATGGAGACAGCCATTACCTGTTCCATGCATTTTACCTTACGCCTTGCCACCGTGACCACGCCCGTCGCCCATGGTGACACTGCATCGCCTGATGATGGGCAACACCCCGCCGGAGGTCGACACCCTCCGTCAAAAGGACGGAGATGACCGGATGAAACCTTCAGTCCAAAGGCGTATGCCTGCGGTACGGAAAGGGTTCATACCTTTTAGGGAACCCACCGTGCGCGAGACTGAATTTGCAAAATGAGCATGGACGCTCGCCTCATTCGCAAGGATAGTGTCAGCATCATCTGCCCGAGGAGACAGAGCGTCACTCAGGGAAGAAAGAGACGCAGCTTCCATGGACGGAAGAGTGATCGGCAGCATGATGACCATTCAGATAAAGCGGCCTCGGCAGGGACACCGAGGTCGTTTTTTTTATGGGTTCAGCCTATCCGGACCATGGTAGCGGTCGTGGCCGAACCGCCCTGCATCGGATAATAAAAAGCCGCCCCGGGAAGGGGCGGCACAAGGACCGTGACTAGCTTGATGAGGAGATAACCGGAAACGAAGCCTGACCTCAACGAATCCGATCATGTGGTAAATGACGATTACCACGATGAACACTCTATGCACATGCAAATGAAAAGTCAAAGCAAATGATAAATATTTTCATTGGCATGCATCGCCTGAATTTTTCTTCTGACTCTGCCGAGTCTTGTGAAAAACAGCCGCTCGGTAAAACCGGAGCGGCTGCCATGTTTCTTTCGTGACGCTTGCAGAAAGTCAGTCGAGGTGATCGAGCCCCTTTTCAGCCATGGCGACAGCACGAAACAGCGCACGACGCTTGTTGAGCGTCTCGTGCCATTCGGCATCGGGATCAGAGTCGGCCACGATCCCCCCGCCTGCCTGTACATGCAGTTCGCCATCCTTGAGTACGCCGGTACGAATGGCGATTGCCATATCCATGTTGCCCTGCCAGGAGAGATACCCCACCGCACCGGAATAAACCCCACGCTTGACCGGCTCGAGTTCATCGATGATTTCCAGTGCCCGAATCTTGGGCGCACCGGAAAGGGTCCCTGCCGGGAAAGTCGCCCGCAGCACATCCAGTGGACCCAGCCCGGGTTTGAGCTGACCGGTAACGTTGGAGACGATATGCATGACATGCGAATAACGTTCGATGGTCATGGTATCGGTCAGATCCACCGTGCCATCCACCGAAATGCGGCCAACGTCATTGCGGCCAAGATCAATCAGCATGACATGCTCGGCCCGCTCCTTGGGATCATTGAGCAGATCTTCTTCGAGCGCCCTGTCCTCCTCCTCGGTACGACCTCGATGCCGGGTACCGGCAATCGGCCGCAGCGTGACCTGATCACCTTCCAGCCGAGCCAGAATCTCCGGCGAAGCTCCAATGACATGGTGATCGCCCAGGTTGAAGAAGAACATGTAAGGCGAAGGATTGAGACTGCGCAATGCCCGATAGAGATCCAGTGGCGGCGCCGTATAGCGCGTGGTCATGCGCTGCGAAGGCACGCACTGCATGACATCGCCGGCACGCACATATTCCTTGATACGCTCGACGGCATCCTTGTAACCCTGCTCGGAGAAACTGGCGAAAAAATCATCCTCGGCGACATTATCGCGACCGGTGCCAGGACTGTAATGGGTGAGCGGCGTATCACGCAGTGCTCGCTCAAGCGCCTCAAGACGCTGATGCGCCCGCTCCAGGGCCCGGGGCGTCTCGGGATCGGCATGCACCAGCAGGGTCAGACGCCCTGACAGGTTGTCGAACACCACCAGCTCATCTGCGACCAGCAACAGAATATCGGGAACATCGATGGGGTCGGGCTTTTCGACACCCCGAAGACGCGGCTCGATCAGACGAATGGTCTCGGAACCGAAATACCCGACCAGTCCACCATTGAAGCGCATTTCGGGCTCCAGCGGTGGCACACGAAATCGGGTACGAAACTGGTCGATCCACTCGAGTGGGTCCTCCGCCTCGGTCGCACCAATCGGCTCGTCATCGCGAAAATGACGGACCACATGGCCCCGCACCTCAATACGCTCCCGGCAGGGAAGCCCAATGATCGAGTAACGTCCCCACTTCTCGCCTCCCTGCACCGATTCAAGCAGAAAGGTCCAGGGCTGATCAGCCAGCTTGAGATAGGTCGAAAGAGGGGTATCGAGATCGGCCAGAATCTCGCGGGAAACCGGAATCCGGTTATAGCCGGCGTCACTCAGTTCAGCAAAACGCTCGGGGGTCATCATGATCGGTATTTCCTGTTCGGCATTTCACAAGGCGCTGTAGTGCGGACGCCCGATAGGGGCAGGGAAGATCCGCCTTCAAACGGCGGTCACCATCGCCAGCGCCGCAGGGCATGGGCGCGACGGCAGTACAACAGGAAAATCCGATCGGCAGGCATGGGCAGATCCAGTATCAGGCGAGCGTTTTGTAACACTCGCAGCTCAGTGTTCAGAGGTCATCAACCGGCGCCCGAAAACCCTAAATGAGTCCCTTGAGTGAATCAAGCAGATAGTCGGGATGGCTGGCGGCAATGGGTTCACCATGATTATAGCCCCAGCTTAGTGCCAGTGTTCGAAAACCGGCCGCCCTGCCGGCTTCAATATCATTGCGAGAGTCCCCGATCATCAACGCTTTTTCAGGCAGTACGTCCAACACGCTTGCCGCATGCAGCAGCGGCGCAGGATCGGGTTTTTTCTGCGACAGCGCATCACCCCCCAGAGTCAGGTTGAAATACTGCTCAATCCCAAAGGTGCGCAGAATGGGGGCAATGAAGGCTTCCGGCTTGTTGGTGACCAGCGCCTGCTGCATCCCCTGGCGCTGCAAGGCAGCAAGGCAATCAACCACCCCGGGGTACAATCGGGTATCCACACAGGGCGCCCGACGGTAATACTCCAGAAAATCGGCATGGGCCGCCGTCAGCGTCTCGTCATTCGGTACCTGGCCTGAACTTGCCGTCAGCGCCCGCTCAACAAGCTTGCGCGCGCCATTGCCGATCCACTGTCTGACATTATCGAGGCCCGCTGTTGGCAGACCCCGTTCGGCAAGTACCGCGTCTACTGCCCGGGCCAGGTCCGGGGCCGAATCAATCAGTGTCCCATCGAGATCCCAGCAGATCAGTGCCCTGTCCTTGAGTGCTGCATGCATCGTCAAACTCCGAAACCGCTTGATTCCATTGAACGTCGCGCACGACCCATTGTCCGAAGGACGGGCATATCCATGATAATGGCGCGCCTGCTAGAGTATTGTATTCACTGCCATCCAGCATGCTCCGCTCGATTTCGCAGCACCCGGAGCGCTTGCGCGACATGATAGGTCTCATGTGGGGCAAGTGCCTGATGCATCGTATAATCCTTTTTCTGTTCTGTTCCTGCCAGGGAAGCCTGTCATGTCATTACCCCGCATTGTGGTGGTCGGCGGCGGCGCCGGCGGCTTTGAACTCGCCACCCGACTCGGCCGCAAACTGGGTCGGCACAACAGGGCCGAGATCATCCTGGTTGATCGCAACCCCACGCATATCTGGAAACCGTTACTACACGAAGTAGCCACCGGGGCGCTCGATCAGGGACTTGATGAAGTCTCCTATCAGGCGCATGCACGCAGTCATGGCTACCGCTATCAGTTGGGCACGCTGAGTGGCCTGGATCGCGAAGCACGCCATATTACCCTGGCGCCGGTACATGACGAGAAGGGAGAGACTGTACTGGGTGAACGCACCCTGAGGTATGATTACCTGGTACTCTCCGTCGGCAGTGTTTCCAATGATTTTGGTACGCCTGGTGTTGCCGAGCATTGCTATTTTCTCGACAGTACCCGTCAGGCCGAAGCCTTTCGCCAGGCCATGCTCAACACCTTTCTGCGCTACAGCGATCCGGCCCATCGCGAAAAATCGCACCTGTCGGTGGCCATTGTCGGTGGTGGCGCAACCGGCGTGGAACTCTCCGCGGAACTTCACAATGCTACCCAGATGCTCAACAGCTATGGGTATTCGGAGATCGATCGGGACCAGCTGCAGATTCATCTGATCGAGGCGGCGCCGCGTATTCTGCCGGCCCTCCCGGAACGCATTGGCGAGTCGGCTCGCCGCGAGCTCGACAAGCTCGGCGTTCAGATTCACACCGATACCAAAATCACCTCTGCCGACAGGCGTGGTTTCGATACGGCCGATGGCAGCCGCATTGATGCCGATCTAACCGTCTGGGCAGCCGGTGTGCGCGCTCCCGAAGTGCTCAGCGAGCTGGGGCTCTCCACCCAGCGCAATCATCAGATTCGCGTTCATCAGACCATGCAAAGTGTGGATGATGAGCGCATCTTCGCTCTTGGCGACTGTGCAGCCTGTCCTCAGGGAGAGGACAGGATGGTCCCCCCACGCGCCCAGGCAGCGCACCAGATGGCCAACACCCTTTATGGCAATCTGGTGGCAGCCATGAACAACCGGCCGCTGAAGAAGTTTCACTACCGTGATATGGGATCACTGATCTCACTGGCTCATTTCGACGCAGTGGGCAATGTCATGCGCGGTGCCTCGGCACGCGGTCTGTTTGTCGAAGGCGCTCTGGCCAAGCTCTTTTATGCTTCGCTTTACCGCATGCATCAGCGCGCCATCCATGGCAGCTTTCGCACAGCACTCAAGATCATGGTCGATCGGCTCAACAACTGGCTGCGGCCGCGCCTCAAGCTGCATTGAGCCACCAATAAGCTGCCCCGCACTCAGAACCGCTGCCCCGGGGGCGGCGGTTTTTTCATGCTCGACAACAGGCTTTCAATCTTCGCCTTTCGACCAGGCACGTGTAGTCCTGCGACATGGCCTGCCGCCAAGGTCCAATGGGCAGACTCGGCCGACTGCTTCACTCTTTTTCCGCATTACGCCGCGCCATTTTTTGGGAACGTTCCCAAAAAATGGCCTTCATCGCGGAGAGCGCATGTCCTCGGATCACACTTGCTCCGGTCAATCACGGCCCAACCGTCAGCGTCGCCCTACCATCCATGATGTTGCCCGGGACGCCGGTATTTCCAAGACCAGTGTCTCGCGCTACTTCGGTACCGAACGTGCCTTGCTTTCGGAATCGATGCGTACCCGTATCGAAGCGTCCATCGAGCGGCTGGGGTTTCGTCCCGACCGAATCGCCAGCAGTTTGCGAGGTCGTCGCACCGGCCTGATCGGCATGCTGGTAGCCGACATGCGCAATCCCTACACCGTCGCCATGGTGCACGGGGCGGAACTCGCCTGCCGGGAGAACCGATATTCGCTGGTAGTCTGCAACACCGATAGTGACGACGCGCTCGAGCAGCGCCACCTGGAGGTCCTGCAGGGCTACAGCATCGAGGGACTGATCGTTCACACCCCGGGACACAACGCCACGACCCTGAGCGAAATGCTCGAGGCCGGACTGCCGATGGTACAGGTGGACCGCCGTCTGGAAACACTGGAGTGCGATATGGTTGGACTCGACAACGAGCAGGCCATGTCGCTCGCCATCGGGCATCTGGCCGAACAGGGCTATCGCGAAGTTTTCCTGATCAGCGAGCCTGCGGCTGCCATCAGCTCTCGTGAAGCTCGTCTGGCCGCATTCCAGCGTGAGATAAGCCGACACGCACTGACAGGCCAGGTACATCAGCAGGCCTTTACCCCCGAGCCTGATGAGGCCGAGCTCGATCACTATCTTGCTACCTGTCTCGCTGACGCCAGGCACAATCGGCGAGCCGTGCTGTGCGCCAACGGGGTGGTGACCCTGGCGGTCTGCCAGTCCCTTTATCGGCACAGCGCTACCCCCTTTGCCCATATCGGGCTGATGGGCATCGACGAGCTGGACTGGTGCGCCCTGGTCGGTCCGGGCATTACTACCATCGCCCAGCCGGTCGGTGAGATCGGCCGTCTCTCCTTCAAGCGCCTGCTGGCGCACATCGAAGGAGAGCCGACATCGGCCAGCGACTACACCTTCCCCGCCACGCTGAATCCTCGTGGCTCCACGTCAGGAACGTGTTGATGAGATCCGCCAGCGAATGGAATTCGTCTTTTTTGGGATCGTTCCCAAAACGCAGCAGGAGCACTGCATGGGTCCGGTAATGATCTGTACTTCGGCCTTCGGGGCCGAGCATGTTACTCGTCATGGCCAGGGCGAGATGATCGCCCACATCATCGCCGCCGGCGCCGATGGCATCGAGCTGCGAGAAGAACTCTTGAGCTGCCATGACCATCCCCTCGAAGCGCTGCGATGCAGGCTGGCCGAGAGCGGCCTGTCCGTCGTCTATTCCGCCGCTACGCCGCTGTTTGATGCTCAGGGTGACCACGACAGCGAAGCCATCGGCCGCTCACTGATGCGAGCCGAAATGCTGGGCGCCACGCGGATCAAGTTCGCGCTGGGACAATGGCCCGCGAATACCGCCTCACCTGAACGGGCACTACAGGCACTGCTGGCACGTTTCGAGCGCACACCGCTGGCGATCACGATCGAAAATGATCAAACCGTCCGTGGCGGCGACCCCAGGCATCACTTGCAGCTTTATCACAGCCTGCAACAGCTGGCCCCCGACTCGCCGCGTATCCGCGGTCCACAGGCACTTTCCTCTACCTTCGATCTCGGCAATGGCTACTGGAGCGGTCATTCGGTAGTCGACGGACTCAACGCACTGGCATCGCGGATCGGCTACGTACACTGCAAGCATGTCCGCAATGACATGGACGGGCTTCACGCCTGCCCGCCCGACGATAACGCGTTACAGCAATGGTCCCGGCTCTGGTCCGTTCTGCCATCCAATCTGCCACGAGCGCTGGAATACCCTGTCCCGCCCGGCGATCTGCCTGATCTGCGCCGACAGGTCGAGCGACTGCGCCACCTGCCTCTGAAGGAGTCCCGTTGATGACCATCCTCAACAGTCACCCACCCGCTCATGACATCGTCACATTCGGTGAGACGATGGCCATGCTGGTTGCCGGGGAAACCGGACCACTCAGCCATGTCACCCATTTCACCAAACGCATTGCCGGCGCCGACAGCAACGTCGCCATCGGCCTCGCCCGGCTCGGGCTCGAAGTGGCCTGGATCAGTCGCGTAGGTAACGACAGTCTCGGCCGTTTCATCACCGACACCCTGATCGGCGAGGGAATCGATTGCAGCCGTGTCCTGATCGATGACGAATACCCTACCGGATTTCAATTCAAGTCACGTCGCGATGATGGCGGCGATCCCGAAGTGGAATATTTTCGTCGCGGGTCGGCTGCCAGTCGGCTGGCGCCACACGACCTGCCCCGGGCACTTTTGCAGAGTGCGCGCCATCTGCACTGTACAGGCATCCCGCCTGCCCTGAGCGACGCTACCCTCGCACTGACCCGACATGCCATGAGTACCATGCGTGAACTGGGCGGCACGGTCTCCTTTGATCCCAATCTGCGTCCGGCACTGTGGCCAGACACCGCCACCATGCAAGCCGAGATCAACGCCCTTGCTGCCATGGCGGACTGGGTCATGCCGGGGCTGGAAGAGGGCCGAATATTGACCGGGCTCGATACTGCCGAAGCCATCGCTGATTTCTACCTCGAGCGCGGTGCTCGTGAGGTCGTGATCAAGCTTGGTGCCGACGGTGCCTGGTGGCAGAACCGCGATAGCAGCCTGCACTGTCCTGCCCAATCCGTTTCCCGAATTGTAGATACCGTCGGCGCCGGCGACGGCTTTGCCGCCGGTTTCATCAGTGCGCGTCTTGAAGGGCTGTCCCCCCGAGACTGTCTCGAACGTGCCAACTTCATCGGTGCCTGTGCTCTTGGTGTCGCCGGTGACATGGAAGGGCTACCCCGACGTGACGAGCTCGACGTCGGCACTCACACAGCCCGCACGTCTTTCTGACGAGCTCTTATTCACTCACACGCCGGCAGCCTCCCAGGCATCACCCGGCAAGGAGCATACACATGGCAACGCGGCTGCCCGTTCGGCGCTGGTGGTATCTGATGCCGATCGTTTTCATCACCTACAGTCTGGCCTACGTCGACCGGGCCAATTACAGCTTTGCCGCTGCCGGTGGCATGGCCGAAGATCTGCATATCACTTCGGCGATGTCATCACTGCTCGGCTCACTATTCTTCCTGGGATATTTCTTCTGCCAGATCCCCGGCACCATTTATGCCGAAAAACGCAGTGCTCGAGTCCTGATCTTCTGGTGTCTGCTTTCATGGGGCGTATTGGCAACCCTGACCGGCATTGTCCCCAATGCCTATGGTCTGATCGTGATCCGCTTTTTACTGGGCGTCACCGAAGCTGCCGTCATGCCAGCCATGCTGGTCTATCTCAGTCACTGGTTCACGCGTGCCGAACGCTCACGGGCCAATACCTTTCTGATTCTTGGCAATCCGGTCACGGTATTGTGGATGTCGGTGCTCTCCGGCTACATCATCGACAATACTGACTGGCGCTGGATGTTCATTCTCGAAGGCGCGCCGGCCCTGATCTGGGCAGTATGCTGGTGGTTTCTGGTCGATGACCGCCCTGAACAGGCAAAGTGGCTCAAGCAGGATGAAAAACAGGCACTGGCCGATACCTTTCAGGAAGAGCAGCGCGACCTGAAACCGGTGGCCAATTACACGACAGCTTTCAAAACACCACAGGTCATACTGCTCTGTCTGCAATACTTCTGCTGGAGTATCGGCGTCTATGGCTTCGTACTCTGGCTGCCCTCAATCCTGTCAAAGGCGGGTCAGATCGATATCGTCGAGACCGGCTGGCTCTCCGCAGCGCCCTATCTGGCGGCAGTAATCGGCATGTTGCTGGTATCCTGGGCCTCTGACAAACAACTCAATCGCCGTCATTTCGTCTGGCCGCCGCTGCTCATCGCCGGACTCGCCTTCATGGGCTCTTATATGCTGGGCGCCCACCACTTCTGGTGGTCCTATGCCCTGCTGATCATTGCCGGATTCGGCCTTTATGCCCCTTACGGGCCCTTCTTTGCCATCATTCCGGAACTGCTGCCGAGCAATGTCGCCGGCGGAGCGATCGCACTGGTTAATTCCTGTGGTGCATTGGGCGGTTTTCTGGGTGCCTATGGCGTAGGCTATCTTAATGGCCTGACCGGTACGCCTGCCGCCTCTTATATCGCCATGGGTGGCTCGGTACTGCTATCGGCCCTGCTGATCCAGTTTGTGCGCCCGGTCACCGAACAGGAGCCCTCCCGGCCCACCGAGGCGGCCGCGCACTCCTGATGCCGAGGGTGCGCCGAGGGGCGCACCTTTACTACTCCCTGCCAGACAGGAGAACGCTGCATGTCCCGCAAGACGGTTCTGGTTTATCAACGTCCGCTCAAGCCAGCTCTGCATGAGCGACTGACACAAGAGTGCGAAGTCCTCGATTTCACGGACAGGAAGGATCTACACAACGATGCCGATTTCCGCGAGGCACTGAAGCGGGCGCACGGCCTGATCGGTTCCAGTGTTCCCATGGATCGGAACCTGCTGGCCGAGGCAGAAAACCTGGAAGTTATTTCAAGCATTTCAGTTGGTGTCGACAACTACGATATCGACTACCTGACCGAGCGCGGCATAGTGCTGTGCCACACCCCCGATGTGTTGACCGAAACGACCGCCGACACTGCCTTCCTGCTGGTTCTTGCCACCGCCCGGCGCGGGGTCGAGCTGGCCAACATGGTGCGCAACGGCGAGTGGACCAGCAGTATTGCCGAACCTCACTTCGGCGTCGACGTGCAGGGCAAGCATCTGGGTATCGTCGGTATGGGGCGGATCGGCGCGGCCATCGGCCGACGCGGCAGATTCGGCTTCAACATGACTGTCAGCTATCACAACCGCTCGCGTCATGAGGATTTCGAGCAGGAACTTGGCGCCAGCTGGCGAGAGCTTGATGATCTGTTACGCGAGTGCGACTTCATCGTCGTTACCGTACCGCTCTCCGAAGCTACCCGTGAGATGTTCGGCAAGCGTGAGTTCGAACTGATGGGCGATCAGGCGATCTTCATCAATATTGCACGCGGTGGTGTGGTCGATGAGCCAGCCCTGATCGAAGCGCTGAAGAATGGCACGATTCGTGCAGCCGGACTCGATGTATTTACCACCGAACCCCTGCCGGGCGATTCACCGCTCGCCCGAATGGATAACGTGGTTGCCCTGCCTCATATCGGCTCGGCCACGCATGAAACCCGCTATGCCATGGCCGAGCTGGCAGTCAACAATCTGCTGGCAGCACTGGCAGACCAGAAACCCCAGGCCCCCTACAACTGGGAGCAGCTCAAGCGCTGAACGAAAACCTGTCTGAGGCGCCCCGCCAGGGGCGCCCTGGCACTAATACGTCGCCATCAGTGCATCGATTTCATCATGTCGCCCCGGGCCATCCACCAGGGCTGACTGACACAGCGCCCGCTTTCTGGCAGCTGACCAGCGCTTGATGGCGGCTTCCAGACGCAACGCGTCGGAGTGGGCCCCCACCCGGCGAGAATAGCGCAGGATCAGTGGCCCCTTGCCACGCAACGCACGCGCCCCTCGCCGGCCACCGGCCCGGTGTTCGGTCAACCGCCGCTCAACATCGGTGGTAATGCCGGTATAAAGCCGGCCATCTGCCATCTCGATGATATAAAGCCACCAGCATGGGGGAAACGTATCAGCGTCCGAGGCCACGACGCATGGCGCCAATGATGGAGTCATAGCGATGCGGATCATCGTCGCGACGCGCCTTGAAGATCGAGGAGCCGGCCACGAAGGTATCCGCCCCGGCCGCGGCGATCTCGCCGATATTGTCGGCATTCACGCCGCCGTCAACCTCAAGACGAATATCACGTCCGCTGGCCTCGATGCGCTCACGCGCCTGGCGCAGCTTTTCCATCGTATGTGGAATGAAGGATTGCCCACCGAACCCGGGGTTGACGCTCATCAGCAGAATCATGTCGACCTTGTCCATGACATGATCAAGCCATGTCAGGGGCGTGGCAGGATTGAACACCAGTCCGCAGCGCAGGCCGGCATCACGAACCAGGGAGAGCGACCGGTCGATGTGCTCACTGGCTTCGGGGTGGAAGGTGATATCACTGGCGCCGGCCTCGATGAAAGCGTGGATCAGCTCATCCACCGGCTTGACCATTAGATGAACATCGATCGGCGCGGTAATGCCGTAATCGCGCAGTGCCTTGCAGACCGGCGCGCCGAAGGTCAGGTTGGGGACATAATGATTGTCCATGACGTCAAAGTGAATCATGTCGGCACCACTGGCCAGCACATCGCTGACCTCATCACCCAGTCGGGCGAGATCGGCAGACAGGATCGACGGGGCAATCTTCGGTTCAAGTGCAGGCACGAACTTTCCTCCAGACAGCGCAACGATATTCCCGGCAGTCTAACAAAGCCGCCCTCATCGCGCTGCTTCCCGAACAAGGTCGCCATTCTCTGCCAGACTGGTTGAGGTAGTCATGACACAACAAACGGACTTTCTCATGAAACGAACACTATGCCGACTTCTGCTTGTAGTAACGCTCGGCACCGTCTCGTTCGGCGCCCTGGCCGACACCGACGACGCTCCGATTCTGGAAGGCGAGCGCTTCAATCCCGTGATCGGCCAGCACGGCATGGTCGCGACAAGCAATCAGCTGGCAAGTCGAATCGCGCACCAGGTGCTCTCGGAAGGTGGTAATGCCGTGGATGCCGCGGTAACCGCTGGTTTCGCGCTAGCTGTTACCCAGCCACGTTCGGGCAACATCGGGGGTGGGGGCTTCATGCTGATTTCCGATGAAAAAAGCGACAAGGTCATTTCCATCGACTATCGCGAGAAGGCACCTTCAGGCGCCTGGCGTACCATGTTTCAGGATGAGAATGGTGATGTGGTCGAGCAACGTTCGCGCTTTTCTGCCAACGCTTCAGGCGTACCCGGCACGGTCGCGGGACTGGCACTGGCACTCGATCGCTATGGCACCCTGAGTCTTGCAGAAGCCCTCAAGCCGGCCATTCGACTGGCACGAGACGGCTTTGTGGTCGTGCCGCGTTTTGCCGACGGCCTGCAGGCGGCGGCCGAGCGACTCAGGCAATGGGATGCTACCCGGAACAAGTTCTACAAGAGTAATGGCGGTTTCTACCAACCTGGTGATGTTTTTCGCCAACCCGAACTCGCGGATACCTTGCAACGTATCGCCGATCATGGCGTCGATGAGTTCTATCGCGGGAAAACTGCCGATCTGATCGTAAAGACCATTCAATCCCACGGAGGCATAATGACCCGTGAGGACCTGGCCAACTATCAGCCTGTGGTCCGTCAGCCGGTTCATGGCACCTACCGCGGTTATGATATCTACTCGATGGGCCCGCCCTCCTCCGGCGGCGTGCATATCGTTCAGATACTCAACATCATCGAAAACGATGACATCGGCGCCATGGGCTTCAATTCGGCTGCCACCATGCATCTGATGAGCGAGGCGATGAGCCGTGCCTATGCCGATCGCTCGAAATATCTCGGCGACCCTGATTTTGTTGACGTACCGGTACAGGCACTGACCTCAAAGGCCTATGCCAGGTCGCTGCGTCAGCAGATCGACATGCATCACGCCACGCCGGCCAGCGACCTCGGCCCGGGCAATCCGACCCGTTATGAGTCGAATGAAACCACACACTTCTCGGTGGCCGATGACTCCGGACTGGCGGTCTCCAACACCTATACACTGAATTTCAGCTACGGCTCGGGCCTGACCGTCGCCGGTGCCGGTTTTCTGCTCAACAACGAAATGGACGACTTTTCCTCCAAGCCCGGTGTTCCCAACGCCTACGGCCTGATTGGCGGCGAGGCCAACGCCATCGAGGGCAACAAGCGCATGCTTTCTTCGATGTCGCCGACCATTGTCAAACACGACGGCCGCAATTTCCTGATTACCGGCAGTCCGGGCGGATCGCGCATCATTACCACTACCCTGGAAGTCATCAGCAACGTGATCGATCATCACATGAACGTGCAGAGCGCGGTCAGCGTTCCCCGCTTTCATGATCAGTGGCTGCCCGATGAGATCCGTATTGAACAGGGCATCAGCCCCGACACCATCGAACGGCTGGAAAGCATGGGTCACAAGGTCGTGAAGAAGGATGCCATGGGCGCCAGTCAGTCGATTCTGATTCGTGATGACGGTACCTTTACCGGCGGGGCCGATCCACGTCGATCGACCTCCTCGGCGATGGGGCTATAACCGCAGACGGTCAGGTCCCGGCCTGCCCGGGACCTCGCCTGACAAGACGCCACAGGTGCTCGCACATGCCCCGCTCCACATCCTCATCCGAGCGCAGCCATTCGCATCGGAAGTTGGCCTCGAACAGGCGGCGCACCTCATGTTCATCCACGGCATAAGGCGGCCCCTGGGCAGGGCCGCCAGCATGCGTCAGTGCAATCAGTAGACCTGCCGACCCGGGCGGCATCAGCTGAGCCAGATGCAGGGCATAACGCTGTCGGGTTGGCGGGGGGAGCGCTATCAGTGCCGCACGATCGTAAAAGCCCGATAATTCCCCTGCCATGGCCGGACGGAAGCGAAAGAAATCACCCCCATGGAGTGTGATACGGCCCTGTTTCCAGCGCTCGAAATCACCCTCACGGGTGTACTCGACCGGTAGGTCGCCTTCGGCCACAAAGGCTTCCAGCGCCTCGGAGGCCAGTTCCACACCGATCACCTCATGCCCCTGCGCAGCCAGCCAGCGCATATCGGGTGTTTTTCCGCACAGGGGGACCAGTATTCGCGTGCCCTGCGCCAGTCCCAATCCGGCCCAGTACCCGATCAGTCGAGGGTGGGGCTCGGCGAGATGAAAGCCGATTCGCCCTTCCCGCCAGCGCGCCAGCCATTGTTCATGCGGATCGCTCATGCGCTCACCCCTGTCCTGTCATCAGAACCAGCGGTCGCGACGCTTGCGGCGTCGCGGCAGATGCGGCACCAGCAGCCCCAGTACCAGGCCGGCCCCTGCGACACCACCCCCATAGAGAAAATAGCGCATCAACAGATCGTTACGCTCGGTATCGAGCCGGGCTCGGTACTTGCGCATTTCGCTCTGAGCGCTGGTCAACTGTTCATTGAGTGAATCATTGGTCTTTTGCAGTTCGTCGATACGACTCTGACGCGCCTCGAGCGTCGCCTTCATGCTGGCAACCCGGTTCTGCCATTTCGAATTGATGCCATCCAGTTGACCGGTCAGATCTTCAACCTTGCTCTGAAGGGCCGGCAAGCGCTTTTGAACACTCGGCTCGGACTGCAGGTCAGCACTCTTGATCCAGACTTCATCGCCATCGTTACTGCGGATATGACTGTAATCTCCCTGAGTCTCCAGCAGGGTGACCGGATCGCCGGAATTGACTGTTCCCACGATACGGTAGTTATCACTCGGCCCACTGCGTACCCAGGTCGATAGATCATCGCTGACCCAACGATCAGGTGCCGCCTGCACCACGCTTGTGGTGGCACCCAGTAGCAGGCCGAGAAAAATACATCCGAATTGTCGTCGCATGATTGTGTCGCTGTCTGTTGATGAATGGGGGTGCAGATCGCATGTGTACCGCAGAGTGATGAGTCTCCGGCCCCGACATCCTGTTCGGTGCCGCCCCGTTCGCTCCCCGAAGCCTCTTCATCCACACATTCTGTGGATAACTCCGAGGACAACTGTCCTGGAAATGTCATCCGGCCACCGACACGGCCGGCAGTGACACATTTTGTTCAAAATCTGACCGCCGCTACACTACCGTTCGTTACTCACTGCGTGGCGGCCACTGGTTATTACCGGGAAAGGCGGTCACATTACCCTCTGCTTTTGTTGCGCGTGGCGTCCCTTCCCGTTCGACCTCATCAATGCGCACCACGGCATTGATGGGGAGATAACTGCGCGAGACCCCTTCAAAAGCGCGGCGTAACCGCTCGGTGCTCGGGTCTACCACGACCTTTGAAGCATCACCGAAAACGAATCCCTCTATTTCCAGAAATCCCCATAGCTCGCTCTGATAAATATCGCGGGCGTAAAGTTCCCAGAGCTCTCCCTGCTGCAGGAATATCACTCGATATAGCGGGCTGGCTGCCATGGATGCACTCGGTCCGGTTGTTTCGTTTACTGTTTCTGCCATCGGCATGCTCCGCCACGGCAGTGCGATCAGCCCGCGAGTCTAACACAACCGTTTCGGCTGCCCACGAGGCCACAACGCTGGTCGTTACCGACTGTGGTCCGTATAATGCGCACCATTTCCTCGTGACTGATCTCTTCACCGGCCGTGTGCTCAATGCGCCACGGACGTTGACGAGCACGACCGATCACGCACCGATTCAGAGTGGCGGACATGGCGAAGAAACTCTTCATCAAGACTCACGGCTGCCAGATGAACGAGTACGACTCGGCGCGCATGGCCGATCTGCTCGGCGAGTCTCATCAACTGGAGCTCACCGACAACGAGCAGGAGGCCGATGTCATCCTGCTCAATACCTGTTCGATCCGCGAGAAAGCGCAGGAGAAGGTGTTCCATCAGCTCGGCCGCTGGAAACAGCTCAAGGCTGACAATCCCGATCTGGTGATCGGTGTCGGGGGCTGTGTCGCCAGCCAGGAAGGCGAGAATATCCGCAAGCGGGCACCACATGTCGATATAGTCTTCGGCCCGCAGACACTCCATCGCATCCCCGATATGCTCGATGCCCGCCATAGTGGCGGTCGTACCGATCGCATTTCGATGGTCGATGTTACCTTTCCCGAAATCGAAAAATTCGATCGGTTGCCGGCACCCAGCTCCGATGGCGTGACATCCTTTGTCTCGATCATGGAAGGCTGCTCGAAGTACTGCAGCTTCTGCGTGGTGCCCTATACGCGAGGCGAGGAGATTTCCCGACCCTTCGAAAGCGTAATGGATGAGGTCGCGCATCTGGCGGATCAGGGAGTGCGCGAAGTCAACCTGCTGGGGCAGAACGTCAACGCCTATCGCGGTTACAACGAGGAAGGCGAGGAGATTGATCTGGCCGAGTTGATCGCCTGCGTGGCAGCGATCGATGGCATCGATCGCATTCGCTTCACTACTTCTCATCCGGTCGAGTTCACCGACTCTCTGGTGGAAGCCTACGCCGAGATTCCCGAACTGGTCAGCCACCTGCATCTGCCGGTGCAGTCAGGCTCGGATCGCATTCTGAAAGCGATGAAGCGCGGTCACGGCCGAGAGGCGTATATCGAGAAGATGGAGCGCATCCGCGCCAACCGGCCGGATATCAGTTTCTCCTCGGATTTCATCATTGGGTTCCCGGGTGAAACCGAACAGGATTTCCTCGACACCATGGAGCTGATCGAGCGCATCGGTTTCGATCACTCCTTCAGTTTCATCTACTCGAAGCGCCCGGGCACGCCGGCCGCCGAGCTGGAAGACAATACGCCCGAGGCCGTCAAGAAAGAGCGCCTGAAGATCCTGCAGGATCACATCAGCAATAACGCCATGCGCATTTCTCGTCGGATGGTGGGTACCACCCAGCGCATTCTGGTTTCCGGTTTCTCGCCTCGTGATCCAGGTGAACTGTCCGGTCGAACCGAAAACAATCGTGTGGTCAACTTCCGAGCCACCGATCCGCTTGCTCTGATCGGCAGCTTCGTGGATGTGGAAATCACCGAAGCCTACCCCAATTCATTGCGTGGTCGACTTCAGGAAACGCTCCCTGAAAGCGCCTGACTCGATCGCAGCTTTATTATCCTCCGTTCAGCGATGCGCCCGTGCCGGTGATCTCAATGGTCATCGGCGCACCGGATTGCCCAGCAGTGCCTACTGCTGCATTGCGACGCCCGTCCCCGGCGCAGTAAGCTGAGTTCACCATCAGGGCCAACGCAGGAATCAGATTACATTGAGTCAGCATTCCGCCAATGCGCACCGCGTGCTCCAGCTGACCCTGGAGCCCAATGACCCCATGAGGCTGGCCAGTCTCAGCGGTCAACAGGATGAACATCTTCGACTGATCGAGGAACGCCTGGGGGTCACCATCCGCAACCGGGGCAATGCCTTTCAGCTGGCCGGTACCGGTTCCCAGGTCAAGGCCGCCGGCAATATCCTCGAGCATCTGTATCGCGAAACCGAATCAGCCGAGCTCTCGCCCGACATGGTGCACCTCTATCTGCAGGAAGCCGGCATCGAGGCCATTGTCGAAGAGGATACGGCGACGGGCGAATCTGCTGACGGGTCCCTGATCCGGACACCCAAGGTGATGATCAAGCCGCGCGGTGCCAACCAGCAGCGCTATGTCGGCTCGATCCACCAACATGATATCAATTTCGGTATCGGGCCGGCGGGCACGGGCAAGACCTTTCTGGCAGTCGCTGCTGCGGTCGAAGCGCTCAATCAGCAGCAGGTCAGCCGTATCCTGCTGGTCCGCCCTGCGGTGGAAGCCGGTGAAAAACTCGGCTTCCTGCCCGGGGATCTTGCTCAGAAAATCGATCCCTATCTGCGTCCACTCTATGATGCGCTCTACGAAATGCTTGGCTTCGAGCAGGTCAACAAGCTGATCGAGCGTCAGGTCATCGAGATCGCCCCGCTGGCCTACATGCGTGGGCGTACGCTCAATAACGCCTTCGTAATTCTCGACGAGAGTCAGAACACTACGCGTGAACAGATGAAAATGTTCCTGACGCGTATCGGTTTCGGCTCGACTGCCGTGATCACCGGCGATATCACTCAGGTCGATCTGCCCAAGGGCACTCAATCCGGTTTGATCCACGTCCTGCAGGTGCTCCGGGACGTTCCCGGTATCGGCATTTCCCACTTCGACTCGCGTGATGTGGTCCGCCATCCACTGGTGGCCCGAATCATCGAAGCCTATGACGCCTGGGAGAGCGAAGAGGATCGCAGCGCATGAGTGAATCGATCGTCGACTGCCAGATAGCAGTCGATTTCCCCACTCTGCCGACCCAGAACGATCTGGAGCGCTGGACAACAGCTGCGCTTGCGCGAGCCGGTGAGCACTCGCGCCATGAACTGACCATTCGGTTTGTCGATGAATCAGAGAGTCGAACGCTCAATCGCGATTATCGCGCTCGGGACAAATCGACCAACGTACTCTCCTTTCCCTTCGAGGCACCCTCCAATATCGAGCTGCCCCTGCTGGGGGATCTGATCATCTGTGCTGCAGTGGTTGAACGCGAAGCCATCGAGCAGGCCAAGCCACTGATGGATCACTTCGCCCATATGGTGGTCCATGGTACCTTGCATCTGCTGGGACATGACCATATCGAGGACGATGAGGCCGAACGCATGGAGGCTCTCGAACGAGAGGTGCTGGCCTCACTGGGCATTGATGACCCTTACGCGGAGCGCACCGTTTCACCGGATGCCCCGGCCGGGGAAGGCGGGGCTGGCGAGGACGAGAGACCATACGCATGAGCGATGACCGATCGGGAAGCCATAATGGCAGATCCTGGCTGGACCGACTTATCAACGCCTTTGGCGGCGACAGTGATGAACCCAGCAGTCGGGACGAACTGCTGACCTTCCTGCGAGAAGCCGCTACCCGACTGAAGATCGATCAGGATGAGCTCTCGATTATCGAGGGCGCTTTCAATATCGGCACCATGCAGGTGCGCGATATCATGATCCCCCGTTCCCAGGTAGTCGCCATTCGGGCTGATCAACGCCCGGAACAGTGTCTGCCGATCATTCATGAAACCGCCCACTCCCGCTATCCCGTCATTGACGACAGCCTCGACGAGATTCTTGGCGTGTTGCTGGTCAAGGATATGCTGCCTCTGATTCTTCAGAATGAAGCGCAGCGCAGCGCATTCTCGTTGCGTGATGTCCTGCGCCCGGCCGTTTTCGTGCCGGAATCCAAGCGCCTGAACAGCCTCCTCAAGGAATTTCGTGACACCCGCAACCATATGGCGATCGTGGTCGATGAATACGGCGGTACAGCCGGGATTGTCACCATCGAGGACATCCTTGAACAGATCGTGGGTGATATCGAGGACGAACACGATATCGAGGAAGAGGATGACATTCGCGATCTCGGCGATGGCAGCTATGCCGTCAAGGCACTGACACCGATCGAAGATTTCAACGAACGCTTTGGCACCCAATTCTCCGATGACGAGTTTGACACCGTCGGAGGGCTGGTGATGCAGCGTTTCGGGCACCTGCCCGGCCGCAATGAATCTACCGAGCTCGACAACTGGCGTTTCACGGTCATGAACGCCGACAATCGCCGGATTCGCTGGCTACAGGTCAGCCCGCTTGATGGCGCCCTGAATCTGTTGACTCACGACCGCGTCGCCTCCTGATCCTGCCGGAGCACCGATGATGGCCGGCGGCCATTTGCCTGCTGCCGGCCAGCCCTACCCGATTCAAGGAAAACGTCATGATCTCCCTTGTGCAACGCCCCTGGCTGGGCCATCTGGCGGCGCTACTGGCTGGTGCACTGACTACTCTGACCTTTGCTCCCTTCAGCCAGTGGTGGATCGGACTCATCACCATGGCTGTGCTGTTCGGCGTGCTGGGGGGATGCGGGGTACGCCGTGGAGCGCTGCGAGGCTGGTTATTCGGTGTTGGGCTGTTCGGCACCGGCACCTCCTGGGTCTATGTATCGATCCATGATTACGGCTATACCAGTATCCCGGTAGCGCTGCTGCTGACGGGACTGTTTGTCGTGACGCTCGCACTGTTTCAGGCAGCCACCTTTGCCTTGTACCGGCTGATTTCCCCTTCCAGGCTGGATCCGCTGAGCTTTGCCGGCATGTACACTCTGGGTGAAGCCTTTCGCAGCTGGGCCTTTACCGGCTTTCCCTGGCTCTATCTGGGCAGTGCCCACGTTGAGTCACCGCTGGCGAGTCTGGCCCCCCTGGGAGGGGTCTATCTGATCTCACTATTTGTAGCGCTGTCGGGCGCTCTGATCTGGCAACTGGTACTCAAGCGTTGCTGGTGGTGGATACCGGCCCTGGCAGCACTTTGGATGATCCCCATGCTGCTGCCCAGACTGTGGGTCTCTCCCGAAGGCAATCCGATAACCGTTGCACTGGTACAGGGTGATCAGCCCCAGCTCGAGAAATGGACACGGGACGGTCAACGCAATGCAGCCAACACCTATGCCGGGCTGACGCGTCAGATCACGGATGATCCGCGCCTGGTTATCTGGCCGGAGACGGCACTGCCCCTGTTTGCAGATCAGGCCATGCCTTTCCTTGAAAGCGTCCAGGCCACCCTTCCTGCCAACTCCACCCTGGTGACCGGCATCCTGCAACGTAAGCAGGATCGTTACTACAACAGCGTCATGGCGCTGAACCAGCCCGGGGAAGCTTATCGCAAGGCACATCTGGTGCCCTTCGGTGAATATCTGCCACTTTCCGGCCTACTGCGGGGCATTGTCGGTTTTTTCGATCTCCCAATGTCGAACATGTCCGCCGGCGATGCCGCACAACCTCCGTTACAGGTTGGTCCCCTGCGCCTGGGTGTCGCAATCTGCTATGAGATCGTTTATCCGGATCTGGTCCGGCAACGGGCTGAAAACGCCAATGTTTTGCTGACGGTCTCCAATGATGCCTGGTTCGGCCACTCCATCGGTCCGTTGCAGCACATGCAGATGGCACAGCTGCGAGCACTGGAGAACAATCGGTATCTGCTCAGGGGGACCAATAACGGCATGACAGCCATTGTGGGGCCCGATGGTCGTGTCACGGCGCAGGCACCTCGCTTCACGCCCGCCGTACTTGAAGGCAGCATCCGCCCGATCCGCGGAGAAACGCCCTTTACCCATACTGGCAGCTGGCCAACGCTGGTCGGCGCCCTGCTATTGGCAGTAGCCGGTGGAGTCATGACTCGACGCAGGAGTAATGTCTGATGCCTGACTGGATACAGCATCTGGTGCTGCCTCCTGGCGGCTTGCTGGTGATGGGCCTGCTCGGTATTGCCCTGATCCGACGCTGGCCACGCACAGGGCGCAATATAGCGCTGGCTGCCATGGCAGCATTATGGCTGCTCTCCACCAACCGGGTATCCAGCTGGCTGATGCAACCACTGGAAAACAGCGTGCCAGTGGCGACGTCCGAACAATGGACCAATGCTGGTGCCATCGTCGTACTTGGGGGAGGACGTCTGTTCGGCCAGCCCCAGCTGGGCGGGCGTGACGATGTCACGCCAATGGCGCTGCAGCGACTGGCCGATGCAGCGCGTATTCATCGACGCACCGGGCTCCCCATCCTGACTTCCGGTGGCGGTGGCCAACGGGGCACCGATGACCCGCCGGAAGCCGACCTGATGGCGTGGCGGCTACAGCACTCCTTTGGCGTGCCAACCCGCTGGCGTGAAATCCAGAGCCACGATACGGCCCACAACGCCAGGTATAGTGCTCGCATTCTCGGGCAGGCGGGAATCGATACCGTTGTGCTGGTCACCACGGCCTGGCACATGCCGCGCGCGGCGCGCAACTTCCGTCAGCAGGGGTTGAAGGTGTTGGCTGCACCGACCGGTTTTACGGCCAGATCCGGTTATGGCCTGAGCAGTATTGTGCCCAATCCGCGGGCGCTGCGTTACAGTTTCTGGGCGTTGCACGAGTATCTCGGCCTGCTTGCCGGACGCTGAACGGCCAGCACTGGCCGCCCCTGTCACAATTGCATCCCCGCATGTCGCCAGTGACCAGGAGCATGTCGTAACCACGGCATGCTTCGCTGCGACCCAGGGCTAAGGTATGACCTTTCCACCTTCGGAGGAAAGGTCATGGTCTCTGCCGCCAACAATAACAACGGCTCTCCTGACACCACGGTGGCGCCTGCCATCCTGCATCGTGTCATCACCGCCTCGGCTATTGGCAATTTCATCGAGTGGTTCGATTTTGCCATCTACGGCTTTCTGGCGGTGACACTGTCACAGCACTTTTTCCCGCCCGGCGAGCCATCGCTGGCGCTGCTGCAGACCTTCGCCGTCTTTGCCGTTTCCTTTGCCCTGCGGCCACTGGGCGGCGTGGTGTTCGGTATGCTGGGGGACCGCATCGGTCGCAAGCGCGTGCTCTCCCTCACGGTGCTGCTGATGGCCGGAGCCACTACCCTGATCGGGCTGCTGCCCACCTGGCAGAGTGTCGGCATGGCGGCACCCCTGGCATTGGCGCTGGCACGCTGTATTCAGGGCTTTTCGACGGGTGGCGAGTATGCAGGGGCCTGTGCCTTTGTCATGGAGCATGCGCCCCGCAGGCAGCGCGGTCGCTATGGCAGTTTCATTCCGGTATCGACCTTTGCTGCCTTCGCCCTGGCTGCCGTACTGGGGTTTACCATGAATGCCCTGCTCTCCGAAGCCAGCATGCAGCAGTGGGGATGGCGTGTACCCTTTCTGATTGCCGCACCACTGGGGCTGATCGGACTCTACATGCGCCTGAGACTTGATGAATCTCCGGCCTTCAAAGCCCTGCGCCAGCAGGAGGGAGTACCACACGCGCCCCTGAAGGAGACCATCAGGAGCCATGGCGCCGTCATTCTCTGTCTGAGCGCCTTCATCTCGGCCACGGCGCTCTCGTTTTACATGTTCACCACCTATTTTGCGACCTACATGCAGGTTGTCGGTCATGCCTCGGAAACCACCGCCCTGCTCGCCAGTCTGGGGGCGCTGATCTTCGCAGCCCTGCTATGCCCGATCGTGGGTCTTTATGCCGATCGGGTGGGCCGCCGCCGTACTATCATGACAGCCTGCTTCAGTCTGATCATGGCCGTCTTCCCGGCATACTGGCTGGCGGGCAGCGGCAATTTCCTCGAATCGCTGATCGGTGCCGCAATGATAGCCATCGGCGCAGTCATCTGTGGGGTGGTGACCGCCGTGCTGCTTTCAGAGCAGTTTCCAACACGAGTGCGCTATACGGCCTCGGCGCTGTGCTATAACCTGGCCTATACGGTGTTCGGGGGTACCGCTCCGCTGATCGCCACCTGGCTGATCGATGTCAGCGGCAGCAATCTGGCGCCGGCCTGGTATCTGGTCGTGATTGCACTGCTCGCACTGGCGGGTGGCATGCGCCTGCCCGAAACCGCTCACCGGGTTCTGGAGGAGGAGGACGTCGAATCTGATACACCACTGGCACAGGCCGGCATATGAGCCAGCGCCAGACGCGGTAAGTGAAACGGGGAGCGATACGCTCCCCGTTAATGGCGCTTGCGCAGAATACTCAGCGAATCGGCGTGGTATCGCGACGGAACCAGCGATGACCGCAGGCCGGACAGGGTCCCAGACGCTGACGCTGACCCAGGGTGGTCTGCTCGCCACAATGTACGCAGGTCATGCGACCCGGAGCAGCAATTTCTCCCTCGCAATAGTCTGCCTGAGCCGCCTCGAGATCTTCCTCGAACCGTAGCTGATCGATCGGCGTTCGATCGGCAATCGAAAAGAGCCCGTTGCGCAACCGCGCCGACAATACATCGAGATCGATGCCCAGCCAGTCGGCCACGGTACTGCCACCACTGCCCAGATAGCGCCTTAATTCTCCGAGATCACGTGATACCCAGGCGCGCAGCAGAGCCAGTTCATCCCGGGTAAATTCTTCGACATCAGCTTCAAACTGCACTGCTTCATCGAGTTCGCGCTGCAGCCCTTCACGGGAGAGATGATCCGTGCGATCGCTGAAGCGGCCAATGATTCGGTCATAGGCATTGCCAAGGCGGTCATTATCGCGCTGATCGGCATGATCTTCGGAAGAAGACGTCTCATGTTCACGGGAATCGCGCATTTCTACTCTCCTGTCGATGCATCGGCAGTCCGCGACCCGGCTACGGACCTATCTGTCACCGGTTGACTCGGGTATCCTTGGGAACCCGCTGACTCCGGCGGCTGCCATGGCCATTTGATCACCATGTGCAAAGTATGACGGGCGCTCCGGGCTCCGTCCAGGTGGCCCGCGAAAGCGTGTATTCCTGCACGTTTTCGCGGGCGATCTGCAACGAGTCGGCATCTTCAACGGCCGGATGCCCGCCATGGCATCCGGTCCGCACTATCGGATTCTGGATCAGGATGATGGACGCACAGTACTCCCCTTTCGAGATCGAACGCAGTGCCCAGCAATACTGGGAAAAGAACCGCTGTTTCAAGGCCGTCGAGGATGCCAGCCGTGAGAAGTTCTACTGCCTGAGCATGTTCCCCTATCCCAGCGGCAAATTGCACATGGGCCACGTGCGCAATTACACCATTGGTGATGTGATCAGCCGCTTTCAGCGCATGCAGGGCAAAAACGTACTGCAACCGATGGGATGGGATGCCTTCGGGATGCCGGCAGAGAATGCCGCCATCAAGAATCGGGTACCCCCCGGTGACTGGACCTACCAGAATATCGACTACATGCGCTCCCAGCTCAGGGCACTGGGTTTCGCCTATGACTGGGATCGCGAATTTGCCACCTGCGACAGCGATTACTATCGCTGGGAACAGTGGTTCTTCGCCAGGCTGGTGGAAAAGGGGCTGGTTTACAAGAAACTCTCGACCGTGAACTGGGATCCGGTGGATCAGACTGTTCTGGCCAATGAGCAGGTCATTGATGGTCGTGGCTGGCGCTCGGGCGCACTGGTCGAGCGGCGCGAAATTCCGCTTTGGTTCCTGCGTATCACTGATTACGCCGAGGAGCTGCTGGCCGATCTCGAACATCTCGACTGGCCCGAACAGGTCAAGACCATGCAGCGCAACTGGATAGGCAAGTCGCGTGGCGTGGAGCTGACCTTTGATGTCGCCGATGCCCCCGAAGGGGGTGAACATCTCACTGTGTTCACGACCCGTCCGGATACCCTGATGGGGGTCACCTACATGGCAGTGGCCGCCGATCATCCACTGGCCGAAGCAGCCAGTGCCCGGGTAGAAGGCCTGGAAGCGTTCCGTGGCGAATGTCGGCGTGGCATGACCTCCGAGGCCGATATGGCCACCATGGAGAAAAAGGGCATGGATACCGGCTATCGGGCCATCCATCCCCTGACCGGTAATACCATACCGATCTTCGTGGCCAACTTCGTGCTGATGGAGTACGGCACAGGGGCCGTGATGTCGGTTCCCGGCCATGATCAGCGTGACTGGGAGTTTGCGACCCGATATGAGCTGCCGATTCAGCCGGTGATCGCCGATGAGCACGGCAAGGCGCCGGATATCAGCGCCGGTGCCTGGACCGAACATGGCGTATTGATCAATTCCGGCGAATTCAATGGGCTCGATTTCGATGCCGCTTTCGACACCATTGCCGGACGACTGGTTTCAATGGGACGCGGCGAAGTCAAAACCAACTTCCGCCTGCGTGACTGGGGCGTGGCCCGTCAGCGCTACTGGGGAGCGCCCATTCCGGTCAAATATGGCCCGGCCGGTGAAACCGTTCCGCTGACCGATGAAGAACTGCCGGTCGAACTGCCCCGCGAAGTGGAAATCGATGCCACCGGCTCGCCGCTCAAGCGTATGCCCGCCTTTTATGATCTGGGCGACGGCTGGACCCGGGAGACCGACACCTTCGATACCTTCATGGAGTCGAGCTGGTACTACGCCCGTTTCTGCTGCGCCGACAATAACGAGGCCATGCTCGATGAACGTGCCCGTTACTGGTTGCCGGTCGATCTTTATATCGGCGGGATCGAGCACGCCATCCTGCACCTGCTCTACGCTCGGTTCTTCCACAAGCTGATGCGTGATTTCGGGCTGGTCGACTGTGACGAACCCTTTCAGCGCTTGCTCACTCAGGGCATGGTGGTCGCCGATACCTTCTATCGCCCGCTGCCCGCGGGTGGCCGTGACTGGTTCAATCCACAGGAAGTGAGTGTCGAGCGCGATGAGCGTGGGCGCCCTGTCAGCGCTCGGCTCGAAGCAGACGGTGAGCCGGTCGAAATGGGCGGCATCGAAAAGATGTCGAAGTCCAAGAACAACGGGGTCGATCCCCAGGCCATGATCGACCGCTTCGGTGCCGATACGGTGCGCCTGTTCATGATGTTCGCCGCGCCTCCGGAGCAATCGCTGGAATGGTCGGATGCCGGAGTCGAGGGCGCCCACCGCTTTCTGCGACGTTTCTGGAAGCTGGTCGCCGATCATCTGGCCGCAGGGAAACCGGGCACGCTCGATCCTGCAGGTCTGACGGAAACGCAGCGCGATCTGCGACGCAAGGCACACGAAACGCTGGAGAAAGCGACCGACGATGTTGGGCGGCGGATGACATTCAATACCGCTATTGCCGCGGTCATGGAGCTGACCAATGCCCTCGGCCGCTTCGATGATGTCAGTGCCGAGGGACTGTCTGTCGCCCGCGAAGCCATCGAGTTCTGCGTGCTGATCCTGGCACCGATCACACCCCATGCCAGTCATGCGCTATGGCAGGAGCTGGGCCATGATGAGCCGGTCATCGATGCCCGCTGGCCGCGAGTCGATGCTGCAGCGCTCAAGCGCGAAACCCTGGAGCTCGGTGTTCAGGTCAATGGCAAGCTGCGTGCTCGCATTGAAGTGGCTGCCGATGCCGATCGCGATGATATCGAACAGCAGGCACTGGCCACCGAGAATGTGCAGCGCCACCTGGAAGGCGCCACGGTACGCAAGGTCATTGTAGTCCCGGGCAAACTGGTCAATATCGTCGCCGGGTAGTGATTCAATCATCATGGACAAGGAGAGAGGCGTGAACCGACGAAGTCTTCTGGCAGCGCTGGCGGTCGGCGCTCTCACGGCAGGCCTGGCCGGCTGTGGCTTTCAGCTGCGCGGACTCGGCAGCGGTGGCGAGCTCGATCTTCAGCGCATTGCCCTGTCCAGCGCTGAAAGTGGCCCACGGGACCATCTGACCCGAGAAGTCCGCCAGGCCCTGACCGAGGCAGGAGTCACCATCAGTGACCAGGCCCCGCGTCGACTCAATCTGGGCAAGCCGGATCAGCAGGAAACCGAGCTGACCTATGGTGATGCTGGCAATCAGGAACGTCAGGTGACACTGACGCTGCCCTTCTCGGTCCAACGTACTTCGGATAATGCCTATCTGCTCAGTCAGCAGGAAGTCTCGGTGGATGGCACCTACTACACCAGTGAGGATCAGCTGCTGGCACGCGACGAACAGCGCCACCAGCTCGAGCAGCAATTGCGCCGCGAGCTTGCCCAGCGTCTGATCGATCGTCTGCGCGCACTTGATGACAAGGCCACACCCTGAACCGGGGTTGAACCATGCGAGTCTATCCCGACCGTCTTGATGACCAGCTGCGCAAGGGCCTGTCGCCGGTGTATCTCGTTTCCGGCGACGAACCGCTGATTCACATGGAAGCCTGTGATGCGATCCGTCAGAGTGCGCGAGCGGCCGGTATCGAGGAACGGGAAATCCTGCACGTCGAGAACGGCTTCAGCTGGTCCACACTACTGGAAACCAGCAGCAATCTCTCACTGTTTGGAGATCGTCGGCTCGTGGAGCTGCGCCTGGGCAGTCAATCACCCGGTCAGGAAGGCGGACGGGCGATCGAGACCTGGGTACAACGTTCGCAGGACAGCGATGATGTGCTGTTGATCAGCGCTGCCAGGCTGGATCGCAAGGCTCAGCAGAGTCGCTGGTTCAAGGCGCTGGATCGCGCGGGTGTCCACGTGCCGGTCTGGCCGGTGGATCATGACCGTCTGCATTACTGGATCCGTGATCGGGCCGGCCGCCATCAGCTTGACCTGGCACCGGATGCTGCTCGCCTGTTGGCCGATCGCATCGAGGGCAACCTGCTGGCCGCCGATCAGGCACTGATGCGGCTGGCACTGGTCCACCCTGCCGGCACCCGACTTTCTGCGGATGATGTTGCCAGTGGGGTGGAAGATAGCGCCCGTTTCGATGTCTTCACGCTCAACGAGGCCTGTCTGAGGGGCGAGCCGGAACGTGCGGTACGCATTGTCAACGGGTTGCAGGGTGAAGGCGTGGAGCCGCCCGTTATTCTATGGGCTGTCACCCGGGAATTGCGTCTTCTTATCTCGATCCGCCAGCATCTCGATCAGGGCCAGACACTGGAACACGCCTGCAAGTCACAGCGCCCGATGATTCCGGACAAGCGTCGCCCCCACTATCAGCAGGCACTGCAGCGCCTGCCGATCAAGCGACTGCAAAAGCTGCTGCTATTCGCCCAGCGCCTTGATCTGTCGGTCAAGGGTGGTGCCGTGTTGCCGGTCTGGCCGGCAATCACCGATCTGGCGCTAACATTGGCCGGTAGCCGTGGCCCATTGACCGAATGGCCCGATGCCTATCGGGTCGACCCCTGATCCTCTCCAGGACTGTTCATTCTTCACATGCTGACTTCGTTTGCACTGCCACAATGGTTACAAACACTCTGGCAGCGGCTTGCACGCTATCAAAGATTATGGCCACTGATCAGTTTCGGCAGTGGTATTTTCAGTTTCCTGCTGGTCAACCGTCAGCAATCGCTGGGAGCCTGGCTGGCAGTAGCTCTGCTGGCCACCTGGCTGGGCCTGACCATCGAAGCGCTATGGCAGTGGCGCAAACCGGGTAACGCGCGCTCGAAGCTGCCCAGGATGGTGACCACCTTTCTGGCTCAGATGACCCACCAGGAGACACTCTTCTTCTGCCTGCCCTTTTTTCTTGTTACCACTGTCTGGACCAGCCCCCAGGCCCTGTTTACCAGTCTTCTGCTACTGGCCGCATTGATCTCGATTCTCGATCCCTTCTATTTTGCGCTGGCCGAACGTCATCGCTGGCTTTATTTCGCCTTTCATGGCCTCTGCGTGCTGGTCCTGATGCTGGTCTCGCTTCCACTGCTGATCCATTTAACCACCGGTGAAAGCCTGCTGCTGGCGGCACTGGCCATTCCATTGGTCAGTTTGCCCAGTCTCGCCAATCTGTTCCGTCCACGGGGAGTCGCCAGCTGGCTGGCACTGATTGGACTGGCCACACTACTGGGTGCAGGGACCTGGCTGAGTCGTGGATGGATCCCCCCAGCCACCCTATGGATCGATGCCAGCGCCCTGTCGCCCGGCTTCAACGAATCAGCCCGTACACCCCAGGGCCGGATACCACTGACAGCAGAGGCTGTTCGCAATCACGGCCTGTACGCTTATACCGCCATTCATGCCCCTCGCGGGCTCAATGAGCGCATCTTTCATGTCTGGCGCCACAATGGCGAGGTAGTCGATCGCATTGCCCTGACCATTCGCGGCGTACCGGGCCACGGTTATCGTGCCTGGTCGCACAAGCAGAATTTCGGTCGCGACATCACTGGACGCTGGCGTATCGACGTGGTGACCGATGCCGGCCAACAGATCGGCGTGATCCGCTTTCAAGTGGGCCACGACCGCGCCAGGGTTGAACAGGCAGATGGCCATCTTCGCCGTACGGCCGGTATTGGCTGGCTGCATCCGGCCGGTATCGAAAGCCGTCGTGACGTGTCCGAAAAGAGCCAATAAAGCAATTTCCTGTATGGATCGGTACTGTTGACTTGCAAGATCGCCGTCTGATTCGTGACAATTGGGTTCCTATCATCAACCAGCCGACCCCTGATGCACGAATCCCTCTGCCTTAAACTTTCGCGGGTCCCTCGCGTATGGCGAGCCATCATCGATCAGCGCCTGGCCCCGCTCGGCATGACCCAGACTCGCTGGGTTACGCTGTATCACCTGCGTCGTCATGGCGATGGCCAGGCCCAGTGTGATCTGGCACGGACCATTGGGGTGGAAGCGCCGTCATTGGTGCGCACACTGGATCAGCTCTCCCAGCAGGGCCTGATCGAGCGTCGCTCCTGTGATGAGGATCGACGCACCAAACTGGTCTATCTGACCGAACAGGCTACCCCCCTACTGGAACGTATTGAAGTCGTTGTCAATGAAGCACGTACCGCCATGCTTCGGGATATTACCGACGAGGAGCAAACGCAGCTCGAGGCGTTACTCGATCGGATCGAACAGAACGGTCAGCAACTGCTGTCGCGTCCCTGCGACACCTGATGTCCGATTCGCGGTCATGCGCTGGTGACGTATTGCCGCATTGCTGTATGGTCTGATCCATCCGATACTCGCGTTGCGACCCACTCGGGTGTCGCAATCGTATTCAGGGCCGAGCCTGGCCCAATGGATGGACAGCAAGGGGGAAATAGCGATGAGTCAGGATTATCACCACATTCTGGTGGCCGTGGACCTGACCCCGGATTCGAAACGGGTATTGGAACGCGCCCTCCCGGTCGCCCGACGCAACGATAATGCCAAAATATCCATCATTCATACGCTGGAGCCGCTGGGTTTCGCCTACGGCGGCGACATCCCGATGGATCTCACCAGCATCCAGGATCAGTTGGATGAACATGCCCGCGAACGACTCGCTGAGGTGGCAGATCCCTACGATATTCCGCGCGAAAACCAGCATGTCGTAGTCGGCATGCCGGATGCGGAGATTCATCGTTTTGCCAAGGCCAATGATGTCGATCTGATCGTGGTAGGCTCACATGGCCGCACAGGCTTTGCCCTGCTGCTGGGCTCCACTTCGACGGGGGTACTGCATGGTGCCTGCTGCGACGTGCTGGCCGTACGGGTCGGTGCTGAAGGGGAAGCGGCAGAGTAAATACCCGGTCCTTTAACCGATATGCGCCCCGGCCCTCATGTCGGGGCGCAATCATCTGGATCAGGACTCCTCGCGCTGAGCCTCAAGTGTCATCCAGCGTTCCATTGCGGCATCCAGCTCGCCCTGCTTCTCGGACAATACTGCCAGGCGGGCAGTAATCACGTCGCTCTCCTGCTGATAAAAGGCAGGCTCTCCTACCTCTCTTTCCAGTTCGGCCACCTCGCGCTCCAGCTGTTCAATGGTCGCTGGCAATTGATCCAGTTCACGTTGCAGCTTGTAGGAGAGCTTGCCGGAGCTGCCCCGCTTCCGACTGGTTGTTGATGATGCGTGCGAACCGGCTGCATGAGCCGTGTCCTGTTCCTGTGTCGGTTGCGAGGTGGCTTCAGTGGTTGTACCACGACGATCGAGTTCACCCGGTGCCGGTGGCAGGCGGCCACCCTGGCGGACCCAGTCGCTGTAACCACCGACATAATCACGCACCTGCCCCTCACCTTCGAAAGCCAGCACGCTGGTCACCACGTTGTCCATGAAATCACGATCGTGGCTGACCAGTAGCAGAGTGCCTTCGAACTGCAGCAGCAGCTCCTCCAACAGTTCCAGGGTTTCCACATCAAGATCGTTGGTAGGTTCGTCCATCACCAGCACGTTGGCCGGCTGAGTAAACAACCTGGCCAGCAGCAGCCGGTTGGCTTCACCACCGGACAGTGCTCGCACCGGCTGACGTGCCCGCTGCGGAGAGAACAGGAAATCCTGCAGGTATCCCATTACATGGCGATCCCGCCCCCCCACTGTGACATGATCCCGTCCACCGGCCACGTTATCGAGCACGCTGGCATCCATATCGAGTCCGGCGCGCAACTGATCAAAATAGGCGACCTGCAGGTTGGTGCCCATACGCACCCGCCCTTCGGTGGGCTCGAGCTCACCGAGCAGAATCTTCAGCAGGGTGGTCTTGCCGGCGCCGTTACGTCCGATCAGGCCAATTCGATCACCCCGCTGAATCTCGAGCGACAGATCACGTATTACCCAGTCATCGCCGAATTGCTGACTGACCCCCTCAAGCTCGACGACTCGCTGACCGGAGCGCTCACCGCTGTCGAGCTGCATACGTGCACGTCCCTGTCTTTCGCGACGTTCACTGCGCTCGCTGCGCATTTGCTGCAGGGCACGTACACGCCCTTCATTACGCGTGCGCCGCGCCTTGATGCCCTGGCGAATCCAGCGCTCTTCGGCCGCCAGCTTCTTGTCGAACTCCTCGCGCTCGCGTGCCTCGATCTCGAGTTCGTGATCCTTTTGTTCCTGATACCGATCATAGTTGCCCGGATAACGACCCAGTCGTCCCCGATCCAGCTCCAGAATGCTGGTGGCCAGTCGCTTCAAAAACGCCCGATCGTGAGTAATGAACAGCACCGCACCGCTAAACTGCAGCAACTGTTCTTCAAGCCACATGATGGTATCGAGGTCGAGATGGTTGGTCGGTTCGTCCAGCAGCAGTACATCAGGGTCGGCCACCAACGCACGCGCCAGTGCCACACGACGCCGCCAACCGCCGGAAAGCCCTTCCATCGACATGTCAGCCGGTAATCCGAGCCGAGTCAGCACCGTATCGATGCGCTGGTGATACGACCAGCCATCCATGGCTTCGAGCTCCGACTGCAGCGCTGCCAGCCGGTTCATGTCGGGTTCGTTCGATTCGATCAGACGCTGATATTCTGCCAGCAGGCGACCGGTTTCCGGCAGTCCTTCGGCGACAACATCAAAGATATGTCGACCCTCGGCATCAGGCAGCGCCTGTTCAAGCGTGCCGACACGCAATCCCGGCATGCGCCAGATGCTGCCTCCGTCCGGCTGGGTCGTGCCGGCAATCAGCGACAGCAGTGTTGATTTGCCGGTACCGTTGCGTCCGACCAGCGCCAGTCGCTCGCCACGTTCCAGAGTGAGATCGGCACCATCCAGCAGGACCTGCGTGCCATAGGCGAGTTGCAGGCCTTCCAGTTTCAGCAGCATGCGTTACGTCCACGGTCACAGTAATATGGGCAACCCATTGTAGCGTATTGCCCGATCGGATTGGCGGCATCCTGCAGCTGACACTTTTCGATCGATCAGCCAGGCTGCACGCCATCACCCAGAGAAGAGTTGCCATTCATCCAATGGAAAAGTCCATGCTGCCCGACGCCCTGCAATTCACTTCCCCGGCGCCGCTGGTCGATATTGGCGCCAACCTGACCCATGAAAGCTTTGAAGCCGATCTGGAGGACGTCCTCACCCGCGCTCGGCAAGCCAATGTCACGACGCTGATCCTGACCGGCACCGACCGCGAGCACATCCAGGCCGCGTTAACGCTATGCGAACACGAGCATGACGGGGTCGAACTGTATACCACGGCCGGTGTGCATCCCCATCATGCCGATCAGTGGGACGCCAGCATGGCTGAATATGTACGTCAGGTACTGGCTCAGCCGAGTACGGTGGCTGCCGGCGAGTGTGGACTCGACTATCATCGGGATCTGATGCCGCGCAGCGTGCAGCGTCGTACCTTCGAAGCGCAGCTCGAGCTGGCAGCTGAAAGTGGTCAACCCCTGTTTCTGCATGAGCGTGAGGCCGGTCATGACATGCTCGAGATGCTCAGGTACTGGCGTGATGATATCACCAGGGCCGTCGTACACTGTTTTACCGGTGAACGCGCCACGCTGCATGGTTACCTGGATCTTGATCTGCATATTGGCCAGACAGGCTGGCTGTGTGACGAGCGCCGGGGGCAGCATCTGCGTGAAGCAGTCAACGATATTCCACTGAACCGGCTGATGGTCGAAACCGACTGCCCCTATTTGCTCCCGCGTAATCTGCCGGCCAAACTCAAGGGACGACGCCACGAACCGGCGCTACTGCCCTGGATTGTGCGCGAAATTGCCGCCTGCCGCGGCATGGAAGAAGCGGAGCTGGCAAGCGCCACCACGAAGACGGCACGACGTTTCTTTGGTCTCGATGAGGTTATCCCCCATGGATGATACTGCCCTGAACGCCGATACCGGCGCCCCCGATATTGATCTCCCCGGCTTTCTGGCGATCGAGGCCGGCGACGGCGAGCTGCCGGTGGCCATCGCCTGGTCACTACCGGATGGCCGCATCAAGCAAACCCTGATTCAGCCTGATCCGGGCTGGCTCGAGGATGACAGCGTCAGTTTCGGTGACTACAGCGAAGAGCAGCTCAACACACTTGGCCTGACCACCGTGGAGGTCATCCGGGAACTTGAAGCGGACTACCATGGCGCCACGCTGCACACCCCCGGCGTCGTCGACGAGCAGGCCATCCTTTCCAGCTTGTTCGCCAGCTGCGGGGTCGAGCCATTCGTCGAACTGATGCCCGCTGAACAGCTCTACGAGGAGCTGCCTGGGGATGAGTGGCGCGAGCAGCGGGGCGAACTCTTCAATGAACTGGGGCTGGAACCGCTGCGTGCCGAAGATGAACTGCAGGTCATGCTGACCCTGCACATGCGTTTTCAGGACGAAAATGACAGCGGCGCCCTGCCCGGTGCCGGCTTTGGGCCGGATGCAGACGAGGAGTAGCGCCGGACAGGACTAACGCTGGCTGTCGAGCCAGTACCCGGCGTCACGCGCTGCCTCCCGGGGCGGCGTGTCCTTGCGAAAGCAGGCCGTCAGCGCCCGATGGAAGGCGGCGGCACGCAATGGCAGGCCCTCGCGGCTGTAGCGCTCGGCGCGCGCTTTTACCTGTTCGGCGAACGCTGCTCGATCCACCTCGGCACTGCCATCAAGATTATCCACGCTGACATTGAAACGTCGCTTACTGGCCTCACAAAACAGGCTTTCAAGTGCCTGCGGCGCCACCTCTGCCTGCTCGAAAGCCTGCTGGGCGGCCTGATCGCGTCCATCCGGAAGATACCAGTAACCGTAATCCTCCAGCTGACGCCGGCGGGAGCCGGCTATGCACCAGTGACTGACCTCATGCAAGGCACTGGCAAAAAAGCCGTGGGCAAAGATGATCTCGGCCACCCTGTCGCCTGAGGGCGGGCGATAAAGTGGTTCTTCATCGCCACAGAGCAGTCGGGTGTGATAGCGCGCTTCGAATAATGTATTGAACAGCACCATGAGCTGCTCGGCTTCCGGTTCGGGCAGTATGGTGGTAGTCATCGTCTCGGACGTCGGGGAGCTGTTACTGAAGTGATTCATGCGGCGTTCGATGGTCTCGGTAGACAGGCTGCGCTCTGCTAGACTCTGCGTCCCCACTTTGCCGGGAAAGCGTCGTGTCCTCATCTTCACTGATTCAGCGCAGCCGTGTCGAGAGCGGCCAGCTTTCCAGACTTGCCCTGCCGATTCTCGGGGCTCAGCTGGCCCAGGCCGGCATGAGTACAGTAGATGTCCTGATGGCGGGTCAGGCCAGCGCTACCGACCTGGCGGCCGTCTCGGTAGGCGCCAGTCTATGGGTCCCGCTGATGCTGTTCATGACCGGGACCCTGATGGGCCTGACCCCTATCGTGGCACAACATCTGGGAGCCACCCGTCACGGTGCCATTCGTCCCGCTGTCCATCAGGCTCTGTGGGTCGCTCTGACACTCGGGCTGATGAGCGCCACGCTACTTTATCTTCTGGCTGAGCCGATTTTCGAATTCATGGCCGTCCCCGTCGAAGTTTCCGGCCTCTCTACAAGCTATCTCCATGCGGTAGCGCCCGGTCTGCTCGGCATGGCGCTGTATCAGACCCTGCGCGCCTTTTCCGATGGCATGAATCACACTCGCCCTGCACTACTGATCAGTCTGGTCGGCCTGCTGGTCAACATTCCCTGTAATTATCTGCTGATTCATGGCGGTGAAGGCGCAACAGCCCTGCTTGGTTCAGCAACACCGGGATGGCTGCAGGCATTGCCGGCACTGGGAGCCATCGGCTGCGGTGTGGCGACTTCCATTGCGATGTGGGTCATGTGTCTGACCATGATGTGGTACACCCACCGCGCCCGGATCTTTCATTCCGTAGCCTTGTGGCGTACACCTGCGTGGCCGAAATCGGACAGGATCCGGGAATTATTGCGGGTTGGCCTGCCAATTGGCGTCGCTATTTTTACCGAGGTCACCCTGTTCACGCTGATCGCCCTGTTCGTCGCCGGCTTCGGCAGTATCGTAGTCGCTGCCCATCAGATTGCCCTGAACTTCACGTCGCTTTTATTCATGGTCCCGCTATCTCTGGGCATGGCACTGACCGTAAGAGTCGGAAATGCTGTCGGACGCGAGGCGCCAGAACAGGCGCGCTTTGTCGCTTTCAATGGTGTGGGTTGTGCACTGTTGGCGGCTCTGCTGATTGATCTCGTTCTACTGTGGGGCGGCCCCGCGGTGGTGGCACTCTACAGTGACAATACCGAAGTGCGTGCGCTGGCAGGCCAGCTGGTTCTGCTGGCCACCCTCTATCAATTCTCCGATGCACTTCAGGTCAGCATGGCCGGTGCTCTACGAGGCTACAAGGACACCCGTATCATCATGGGCATCACCCTGTTCGCCTACTGGGTGGTAGGCCTCGGTGGCGGTCATCTGCTGGGCCGGGGCTGGGCCGGCCACTTCAGCGGGCTGGGCGTCTATGGCTACTGGCTGGGCCTGATTGCAGGTCTCAGTGTCGCGGCCCTCCTGCTGGGCTGGCGTCTATGGCATACCTCGCGACGGGCCATTATCAGGCTGAGCGAGGCGCAGAGCGCATGAATAACGAATACAACACGGGCATAAAGGCGCTTAACTTTTCGGTCGACGCTGTGCTAATAGTGCAGATGTGGGTTGCCTGAATCCCGGACTGTTGCTTCAGCCTGCGATGAGCGGTGAAGAGGCAGGCGTCCGGTCGAGGTGGTCATCACAACTCCGACAGTCGACAAGGAGGCTTCTCATGAGCCAGGTAATGTCCTCTTCGCGGCCGGCCATCATTATTGACATGGCAGCCATGCGCGAACGCCTGCGAGCCTCTCGACGCATCGTGCGCCTGGCGCCCGAGCTGGATGGGCTGGAAATGCTCTATCGGCTCTCTACCGATGAGGAAGCCCTCTACGCCATGCCGGTGCTGGCCTGGGCTATACGGGGCAATGGGGAAGTGGTGGGCATGGTACCGTGGCTGAACACGTTACGTCCCTGTCATGAGCTCGACGATCCCGAGCATGGCTGCTTTGTCGGCTACCGTGATCCGGAAACGGAAGAGCTGCTGGACTCCCCTCCGACTCACAAGCTTCAGGAGCTGGAACACGCAGCTGCCTACTTCGATTATGAGCCATGTGAAGAGGGCATTGCGCTGCAGCTGCTACCCGATACACAAGGCACGCACGCGCTGTGTTACGAAGAGGACGAGGGGCCGTGGCAACTCAAGCAGGTGCATGGTTGGCAGCTCAGAAGCGATGGACGTATCGAGGCACTGCTGCTCGATGAGTCATTACCGATTCAGACGCCCGTGCTGCCGGGAGATGATTGCCTCTATGCTGCCGAAGAGCGACATCGCACCGTATATTTCTTTCAGCGCGCCATCGCCAATCGTATTCGGGAGCAGGATCCGGAAACACTTGAAGCACTCGCCATGATGGTCGAAATTGCCTGAAGCAGAACCATACCAACTGTTCGAGCGGGTCTGACAGACTCGCTCGACCTGCTATTCGGCCAGGCGGATGTAATAACGGTACTGCGTCTCTTCATCGGCACGATGAATCAGTTCATGACCGAGGAAGCTGCAGAATTTTGGAATATCCCGCGTAGTCGCCGGATCCGTAGCCAGTACTTCAAGAATCTGACCAGGACTCATGTCCCGAACCTTGTTATGCATCATCATGATTGGCTCGGGACAGTAAAGACCACAGGTATCCAGGGTGGCATCGTATACTGGTTGCTCACTCATCGGGTTCTCCGTAACGTTCCGGATCATGACTGCTGCGCTGAATCAGGCTCCACCAGTACCGTGACCTCTTCTCGATCATGGTACAAATGGCGACACCGAATCATGGCCTGAATCCTGTTTTCCTGCAGACGCTGTTCCAACAGATCAAGCGCCTCCCGTACATGCGGCCAACGCTGCTTCATCGGCAGTTTCAGATTGAATACGGCCCACTGACACCAGCCTGCGATCAGCCAGTCTCCCATCAGAACCGCGACCCGGGAAGGTTGCTCCACAATATCACAGACCAGCCACTCCACGGGGTGCGGCGGCTGCCAGTGAAAGGCATCCTCGCGCAAATGCTCGATCTGACCGGTGGTTAACAGTGCGTTATCCATGGGGCCATTATCGATGGCATAAACCGACATGCCACGCTGCACCAGCTGCCAGCTCCATCCCCCCGGCGCCGCCCCGAGATCGACTGCCCAGCAGTGCTCACCAAGCACCTCTGACCAACGCTCTGGCGCAATGAAGGTATGCCATGCCTCTTCCAGCTTGAGCGTCGAGCGACTGGGTGCACCGGCCGGGAATCTGAGATGACGGATACCACCGGGGTGGTCACTTCGATTACCGGGAAAGCTCAGCGCGATCTGAACCTCGTTACCTTCAGTCCAGCACAGATGCAACCAGCGCTTGCCTGCCCTGCGCCGCAATGCCCCGCGTTTTTTCAACACGCTTTCCAGTGGTTTCTGCAATGAGCGCATCAAACCACTCAATGCTCTCGCTTCATTGGTATCGGGAGTTTCCTGGAGCAGCCGTTCGAAACTCCAGCCACTGGCCACTACATACTCCACGATCGCGGTAATGCGATCCTCACGTGACAGCTGCTCAAGCGGCGCCAACGCCAACAGTGACTGTCGGGCAAACACCAGCCGGACAAGCGGAATGGCACGCTGCACCTCATTGAGTTGCTCTTGGCCTGTATGACACCAACGCACCAAACCACTGTCCGAGCGAGCAATGGGATAACCGCTATATCCCCTGGCAGCCAGCTTTTCACTCAGCTCTGAAGCCAGATCCTGCTCGAAACCAATACGACAATAAAAGAGTAATTCGCTGGCAATAGTGCTCATTCAGCGCTCATATGGGTAGAGAACCTGTTACGGATCATCGCTTGTCCAACGAAATTTCGGAAGGCTTTCCATGTCTGGCCAGTATGAACCTTCTCTTATTGCGAGAAAGAGAAAAGGCATACAGTAGCCGATGACTGAGTCGCATAAGAAGATCATATTGCCTGAGGGTCCCTGCCAGCAGGCTGACCTGACATTTTTACGCTACCGCTGCCGGCTGTCATCCGGACATGAAAAAGCCCCGACCATATGGCCGGGGCTTTCTCGGAAAGGGTGCCTGACGATGACCTAGTCTCGCATGGGGAAGCCCCACACTACCCTCGGCGCTGAGCGGTTTCACTGCCGAGTTCGGCATGGGATCGGGTGGGACCCGCTCGCTGTGGTCGTCAGGCAATTCGGTGGTCGAATCGCCCGCAGGCGCTTCGACGGATTCGTGGATCATGCTGCGTGCTGCGTCTCGCGTATCCGGCACGTGTCATCACAGACCGCTTGGGCGTTATATGGTCAAGCCTCACGGGCAATTAGTACGCGTCAGCTCAATGCGTTGCCGCACTTACACACCGCGCCTATCGACCTCGTCGTCTTCGAGGGCCCTTCAGGGGGCGCAAGGCCCCGGGGAAGTCTCATCTTGAAGGGGGCTTCCCGCTTAGATGCCTTCAGCGGTTATCCCGTCCGGACCTGGCTACCCGGCGATGCCACGGGCGTGACAACCGGTACACCAGAGGTCCGTCCACTCCGGTCCTCTCGTACTAGGAGCAGCACTTCTCAAACTTCCGACGCCCACGGCAGATAGGGACCGAACTGTCTCACGACGTTCTAAACCCAGCTCGCGTACCACTTTAAATGGCGAACAGCCATACCCTTGGGACCGACTTCAGCCCCAGGATGTGATGAGCCGACATCGAGGTGCCAAACACCGCCGTCGATGTGAACTCTTGGGCGGTATCAGCCTGTTATCCCCGGAGTACCTTTTATCCGTTGAGCGATGGCCCTTCCATACAGAACCACCGGATCACTAGAACCTGCTTTCGCACCTGCTCGACGTGTCTGTCTCGCAGTCAAGCACCCTTGTGCTCTTGCACTCACTGCGCGATTTCCAACCGCGCTGAGGGTACCTTCGTGCTCCTCCGTTACGATTTGGGAGGAGACCGCCCCAGTCAAACTACCCACCACACACTGTCCTCGCACCGGCTCACGGTGCGGAGTTAGAACGCCGATGATGCAAGGCTGGTATTTCAAGGTTGGCTCCACCGCGGCTGGCGCCACGGTTTCACAGCCTCCCAGCTATCCTACACAAGCAACATCAGCGTCCAGTGTGAAGCTGTAGTAAAGGTTCACGGGGTCTTTCCGTCTGGCCGCGGGTACACAGCATCTTCACTGCGATTTCAATTTCACTGAGTCCCGGGTGGAGACAGCGTGGCCATCATTACGCCATTCGTGCAGGTCGGAACTTACCCGACAAGGAATTTCGCTACCTTAGGACCGTTATAGTTACGGCCGCCGTTTACCGGGGCTTCGATCAGGAGCTTCACCCCCGAAGGGGCTGACACCATCACTTAACCTTCCGGCACCGGGCAGGCGTCACACCCTATACGTCCGCTTGCGCGTTGGCAGAGTGCTGTGTTTTTAGTAAACAGTTGCAGCCACCTGGTCTCTTCGGCCGGTGTCCGCTCGAGCCGCAAGGGCTGTCACGGCCACCGGCGCACCTTCTCCCGAAGTTACGGTGCCATTTTGCCTAGTTCCTTCACCCGGGTTCTCTCAAGCGCCTTGGTATTCTCTACCTGACCACCTGTGTCGGTTTGGGGTACGGTCGCATGTGATCTGAAGCTTAGAGGCTTTTCCCGGAAGCGTGGCATCAGTGACTTCCACCCCGTGGGGTGTTCGTCTCGCATCTCGGCCGATGAGCGATCGGATTTGCCTGATCGCTCGGCCTACCTGCTTTCACCGGGGCAACCAACGCCCGGCTCACCTGGCCTTCTTCGTCCCCCCATCGCAATCACATCCGGTACGGGAATATTGACCCGTTTCCCATCGACTACGCCTTTCGGCCTCGCCTTAGGGGCCGACTCACCCTGCTCCGATTGACGTCGAACAGGAACCCTTGGTCTTCCGGCGGGGGAGGTTTTCACTCCCCTTATCGTTACTCATGTCAGCATTCGCACTTGTGATACCTCCAGCATGCCTCTCGACACACCTTCACAGGCCTACACAACGCTCCTCTACCGCGTGTCCGAAGACACGCCCGCAGCTTCGGTACCCGGTTTAGCCCCGTTACATCTTCCGCGCAGGCCGACTCGACCAGTGAGCTATTACGCTTTCTTTAAAGGATGGCTGCTTCTAAGCCAACCTCCTGGCTGTCTGAGCCTTCCCACATCGTTTCCCACTCAACCGGGATTTGGGGACCTTAGCTGGCGGTCCGGGTTGTTTCCCTCTTGACAACGGACGTTAGCACCCGCTGTCTGTCTCCCACGCTGTACTCACCGGTATTCGGAGTTTGCCTCGGTTTGGTAACCCGGGATGGGCCCCTAGCCGAAACAGTGCTCTACCCCCGGTGGTAATACGTGAGGCGCTACCCAAATAGCTTTCGAGGAGAACCAGCTATCTCCGGGCTTGATTAGCCTTTCACTCCGATCCACAGCTCATCCGAGTCCTTTTCAACGGACCCCGGTTCGGGCCTCCAGTCAGTGTTACCTGACCTTCACCCTGGCCATGGATAGATCGCCCGGTTTCGGGTCTGTATCCAGCGACTGCGCGCCCTGTTAAGACTCGGTTTCCCTGCGCCTCCCCTATGCGGTTAAGCTCGCCACTGAATACAAGTCGCTGACCCATTATACAAAAGGTACGCGGTCACCCTCCGAAGAAGGCTCCCACTGCTTGTACGCACACGGTTTCAGGATCTGTTTCACTCCCCTCACCGGGGTTCTTTTCGCCTTTCCCTCACGGTACTGGTTCACTATCGGTCAGCCAGGAGTATTTAGCCTTGGAGGATGGTCCCCCCGTCTTCAGTCAGGGTTTCACGTGCCCCGACCTACTCGATTTCACGACAATGGGATTTCGACTACGGGGCTGTCACCCGCTATGGCGTGCCTTTCCAGACACTTTGTCTATCCGTCATGCCGCTTAAGGGCTGCTCCCCGTTCGCTCGCCACTACTTGGGGAATCTCGGTTGATTTCTGTTCCTCGGGATACTTAGATGTTTCAGTTCTCCCGGTTCGCTTCCATGAGTTATGTATTGGCTCATGGATACTCATCTGATGATGAGTGGGTTTCCCCATTCGGAAATGCCCGGGTCGCAGGTTATTTGCCACCTCGCCGAGCCTTATCGCAGGCTGTCACGTCCTTCATCGCCTCTGGCTGCCTAGGCATCCACCGTGTGCGCTTCATCGCTTGACCATATAACCCCAAGGGGTCTGATCAGGATGACATACGATTCGCCGGATACGCTTGAGACGTATCACGTTTTGTCCGGATCGGCGGTCACGACACGAAGCGTGTGCTTCGGTGTTGCCGCCGACCGGAACAGTCAGCATGATCCACATTGTTAAAGAGCGTACTGTCGCAAAGCGACAGTCGGAAATCGGCTCGATGCTGTCATCGAATCGACTTGCGACTGTGCTTTCCTGCATATTCGGGTCAGTGGTGGAGCCAGGCGGGATCGAACCGCCGACCTCCTGCGTGCAAGGCAGGCGCTCTCCCAGCTGAGCTATGGCCCCTCTGACAATGCAATTCGTTTCTCGCGCGAAAGAAGGTATCGACGCATGGCCTGCCATGCGAGATGGCTTCTGACAATGCGAGAGACGAATTTGGTGGGTCTGGGCAGACTTGAACTGCCGACCTCACCCTTATCAGGGGTGCGCTCTAACCAACTGAGCTACAGACCCGAACAGTCTTCGCTCTATCCGATCAGGTAATTTGTTGTGGGCGCACTGGCTCACGCGGGCGGTTTGCGTTTAAGGAGGTGATCCAGCCGCAGGTTCCCCTACGGCTACCTTGTTACGACTTCACCCCAGTCGTGAACCACACCGTGGTGGTCGCCCTCCCGAAGGTTGGGCTAACCACTTCTGGTGCAGTCCACTCCCATGGTGTGACGGGCGGTGTGTACAAGGCCCGGGAACGTATTCACCGCGCCATTCTGATGCGCGATTACTAGCGATTCCGACTTCATGGAGTCGAGTTGCAGACTCCAATCCGGACTGAGGCGAGCTTTACGGGATTGGCTTCACGTCGCCGCTTCGCAACCCTTTGTACTCGCCATTGTAGCACGTGTGTAGCCCTGCCCGTAAGGGCCATGATGACTTGACGTCGTCCCCACCTTCCTCCGGTTTGTCACCGGCAGTCTCCCCAGAGTTCCCGGCCGGACCGCTGGCAAATGGGGATAGGGGTTGCGCTCGTTACGGGACTTAACCCAACATTTCACAACACGAGCTGACGACAGCCATGCAGCACCTGTCTCTGCGTTCCCGAGGGCACCCCGGAATCTCTTCCGGGTTCGCAGGATGTCAAGGGCAGGTAAGGTTCTTCGCGTTGCATCGAATTAAACCACATGCTCCACCGCTTGTGCGGGCCCCCGTCAATTCATTTGAGTTTTAGCCTTGCGGCCGTACTCCCCAGGCGGTCGACTTAGCGCGTTAACTGCGCCACCAGCCTCTCGAGGAGGCCAACGGCTGGTCGACATCGTTTACGGCATGGACTACCAGGGTATCTAATCCTGTTTGCTACCCATGCTTTCGCGCCTCAGCGTCAGTGTCAGTCCAGAAGGCCGCCTTCGCCACTGGTATTCCTCCCGATCTCTACGCATTTCACCGCTACACCGGGAATTCTACCTTCCTCTCCTGCACTCGAGCCTGCCCGTTCCGGATGCCGTTCCCGGGTTGAGCCCGGGGCTTTCACACCCGGCGTGACAGGCCGCCTACGCGCCCTTTACGCCCAGTAATTCCGATTAACGCTTGCACCCTCCGTATTACCGCGGCTGCTGGCACGGAGTTAGCCGGTGCTTCTTCTGCGGGTGATGTCCTTCGTGGCGGGTATTAACCGCCACGCCTTCTTCCCCGCTGAAAGTGCTTTACAACCCGAGGGCCTTCTTCACACACGCGGCATGGCTGGATCAGGCTTTCGCCCATTGTCCAATATTCCCCACTGCTGCCTCCCGTAGGAGTCCGGGCCGTGTCTCAGTCCCGGTGTGGCTGATCATTCTCTCAAACCAGCTACGGATCGCAGCCCTGGTGAGCCGTTACCTCACCAGCAAGCTAATCCGACATGGGCTCATCCGATAGCGCAAGGTCCGAAGATCCCCTGCTTTCTCCCGTAGGACGTATGCGGTATTAGCCCGGGTTTCCCCGGGTTATCCCCCACTACCGGGCAGATTCCCATGCATTACTCACCCGTCCGCCGCTCGCCGGCACCCCGAAGGGCCCGCTGCCGCTCGACTTGCATGTGTTAAGCCTGCCGCCAGCGTTCAATCTGAGCCATGATCAAACTCTTCAGTTGAAAGTCATGCGATCCTGACCGATGACCGAAACCATCGTGGCGGATCAATCCTGGCTCGAAAACGAAAACTCGCGATTTGACGAGTCGTCTGTTTCCGATGATGCTGTGCCGCACCGTCGTGAACCAGACGCCCACACAAATTACCTGATCGACTTGTTAAAGAGCGTTCCCGCCGTGGCCTGCGCCGTTTGCGAGAGAGTGAGCATTCTACTCACCGCCACCGAAATGTCAATGCCGATTTCGGTGGATGCTGCCGAAGCGAGGCTTCGGGGAACAACCGATCGATTCGCAAAAACTTCAATCGAATCAGCTGTCTGCAGCTGCCGGCCCGGGTGGCTGTTGCCCTGTCCGTTGCCAGCGGATGCGTACTCTACGCCTCGCCGGCCGACCTGACAACCCCCGACGTCAGAAAAAATTGCAGAGGCAGAATTCAGCCTCGTCATGAGCGGTTTTGAGCATTCATGCAAATGAACGCAGGGAAACATGCAAATAGCAGGGCCCTGTCAGGTCATGCGACGCCGTGAGATCGGCGTGCGTGCGTCTCCATCATCCAGTGCCATGGCATAACGCTCGGCCACCGTCTGACGCGCTGCCGTAATGTGACGACGCATCAGCATTTCAGCCAATTCCTCGTCCCCAGCGGCAATCGCATCAACAATTCTGTGATGCTCGACAAAAGCTCGCTGGGGTCGGGCACCTCGGGCACTGTACTGGGTTCTATAAAGACGCACGAGATAGTAGAGATCATCACAGAGCATGTTCATCAACATACGATTGTGACTACCGCGAGCAATCAGGTAATGGAAATCCAGATCACCTTCGCGCTGATAGTAAGCCTCGCCCTGATCAAGCCCGGCCTGCCCCTCATGGGCACTGAGCACATTCCGCAGGGAATCGACCTCTTCAGACGTCATGTTACGTGCGGCCAGACGCGCTGCCATGCTTTCCAGCGACTCACGCACGTCAAACAGCTCGAGCAACTCACGCATCGAGAGTCGAACCACCCGCGCTCCGACATGGGGCTCTCGCTCGATCAGGCGATGCACTTCAAGCCGGCGCATCGCCTCTCGCAATGGCCCGCGAGAGATGCCATAGGTCTGCGCCAGACCCGGTTCGGTGATGCGGGTCCCCGCCGGAAGCTCACCGCGGACGATGGCATCCTGTAATTGCTGAAAGACTCGCTCTGCCAGTGTACGGGCTTCCGGTGGCAGGGTTTCGTTATCCTGAGGGGATGAATCGCTCATGCAGGCTTTGTCGACAATGCTGAATTGGCTTCACCATAACCGATGGTCGCCCGGAATCAAGCCGGCAGTGTGCTCTGGCCACCTACCCCACCCCGCCATGATGATGGCCTCGCTCTTCATTCAATGTGGCATTATCCGGCCATGTTATGCTCCCACCACGACTGGCTGACGCCACTTCGACGCACCGCACCAACAGGACTTTCCGCTTCGGAGTCTCATTCATGACGCGTCTTCTGACGATCACTCCCCTTCCCTATTACAGTGACCCCGGAACCTATTTTTACAGACTGAGGCAGCGTCCGGACGCCATATTGCTCGACAGTGGCCAGCCCCAAAGCCCTTCAGGCCGCTATGACATTATCTCCAGTGACCCACTTGCCACGCTGACCATCGATCAGACAGGCCAGATACACTGCCCTGCCATTTCCGGTTTGAGCAATGATCCACTAAAGGCACAACAGGAGTTACTGACACACCTCGACATCGAGGCGCCGGCCACCGAGCTCCCCTTTACCGGTGGAGTGATTGGTTACTGGAGCTACGATTTTGCTCGCCTGCTGGAACAGCTACCGGACCGGGCTGCCAACGACATTGGATTACCGCTGGCGAGGCTGGGGCTCTACGACTGGGCATTGATTCAGGATCATGAACGTCATGAGAGCTGGCTGATAGCCGATAGCGCACGCCGTCGTGAAATAGAGCGCTGGCTTGCCGGGCCAGCCCCCCGGGAGAAGCCTTTCAGACTCGCATCCCCTTTTGTCGACGAACTCCCTCGCAAAGACTACGGCGAGCAGTTTGCTCGGGTTATGGCACATCTGAATCATGGCGATTGCTATCAGATCAATCTCGCACGCCGTTTCAGCACCCGCTATAGCGGAGATCTCTGGCAGGCCTATCAGCGTTTGCGTGCTGCGACTCCCATGCCCTATGCCGGCTTCTGGCAATGGCACAATGAGCAGACCGGTACACATCAGGCGCTACTCTCGGTATCTCCCGAGCGCTTCCTGGAAGCTCGAGCGGGGCATTTGCACACTCGCCCCATCAAGGGCACCCGCCCCCGCGGCACAACCATTGAGGAAGATGAGGCACTGGCCCGCTCACTAAAGGAGAGCCCAAAGGATCTCGCCGAAAACGTGATGATCGTCGATCTGCTTCGCAATGATCTCGGGCGTGTCTGTCGTCCCGGTAGTGTCAATGTCCCCTCGCTGGCAAGCCTCGAGAGTTATGCCAATGTCCATCATCTGGTCAGCGTCATCGAAGGAGAACTGGCCCCCGGCTTTCATTCACTGGATGCGTTGATGGCTGCCTTCCCGGGCGGCTCCATTACCGGGGCGCCCAAACATCAGGCCATGACCCTGATAGATGAACTCGAGCCAGTGCGACGCAGTGCCTGGTGCGGCAGTCTGGGCTATGTCGACATTCGCGGCCGACTGGATAGCTCCATAATGATTCGCACGGTTGTCGCGGATCGTGACCATCTGTACCTGTGGGGAGGTGGTGGTCTGGTCGCCGATTCTCGCGAGCAGGAAGAATTCGAGGAGATCGATGCCAAGGTGGGTCGGCTGATGCATGCCCTGTCAGCTTCGGACTGACCTGCCCTTTCTGACAGCACAAGCGCTGCTGTCGTCATTGATGGCACTCTGATGGTTCACCATGCCATGCATCCGGCGCTAAGCATCAAACTTCCAGCTATTGGTTACGCATCGTTTTTTTTGCCAGGTTAGCTCCCCATCTGGAAGTCTTTTCTGTCACTTCATGGAGACGACGATGTCCATCGATATCGAAGCTGCCAACCGGGACCTCGGTCACGATGCCGAAGGCCTGGTCAAATGGGCCCTGTCTCAGGGTCTACCCGCTATCTGCACGACCAACTTCCGGCCTTTCGAAGCTGTGATCCTGCATATGGTCACACGAGTTCAGCCTGATATACCGATCGTATGGATGGATACCGGCTACAACACACCGGCCACCTATGAGTTCGCCGATTCGGTCAGCAGGCAGTTGGAACTCAATCGCACCATTTATCTGCCGCTACGCTCCAGGGCGCATCGCGAAGCCGTTGAAGGTCCTGCCCCGGCGCTGGATGATCCACGCCATGAAGCCTTTACCAGAGAGGTGAAGCTCGAACCTTTTGAGCGTGCACTGAATGAAATGAATCCCGGCCTCTGGTTCACGGCACTACGGGCCAGTGATACCGATAATCGTGCCGGCATGCAGCCAATCAGCCGTAATCAGGATGGCATCATCAAGGTAGCGCCACTGCTTCACTGGTCGAGCAAGGATCTCTACGACTATCTGGTCGCACACGATCTGCCCAATAACTTTGACTATGTCGATCCGACCAAGGGCGAAGCAAACCGCGAGTGCGGTCTTCATTTGCAGCACTGATCAATGAGGCCCGAACCCCCTCTCAGGGCGTGTTCGGGCTCAGCGTATCGGCAGCTCGATACCTTCGAATAACGCCTGCTCACCATTCGGGCCGGCTACCATGGCGGCCTCCACCGTATCCCGATCAAGGTGAGTCGCCAGCCGTTGCAGGAAATCAAACATATAGCTGCGCAGGAAAGTGCCACGGCGGATGGCAATGCGGGTAATCGAGCTTTCGAACAAGTGCCCGGCATCAATGGGTACCAGGTCATGATCCATCACCGGATCGACTGCCATGTGCGCCACAATACCGACTCCCAGCCCAAGCCGGACATAGGTTTTGATGACATCAGCATCAGCAGCAGTCAGTACCACATTAGGGGTCAGCCCCTGCGACTGGAACGCTTCGTCGAGTCGTGATCGCCCGGTAAATCCCAGCGTATAGGTGACCAGCGGATACCTTGAGAGTTCTTCCAGGGTCAGGGATTCGGTTCCTGCCAAAGGATGATCGCGCGGCACCAGCACACAGCGATTCCAGCGATAACAGGGAAGCAATACCAGATCGTTGAACAACTCCAGCGATTCAGTACAAATGGCGAAATCGGCCTGCCCTTCACACACCATTTGCGCGATCTGCCGTGGCGTCCCCTGCTGCATGTGCAGGGCCACATCAGGATAGCGCTGGGTGAAATCGTGTATCACTGGCGGCAGCGCATAGCGCGCCTGGGTATGTGTGGTCGCGATCGACAGGCTGCCGCGGCGCTCGTCACTGTGTTCCTGAGCGACATGACGGATATTATCGACCGTGCGCAACACCTGTCCGGAGAGGTCGATGATCGCCTGCCCTGCCGGCGTAATCCGGGTCAGATGCTTGCCACTGCGCGCAAATATCTCAACCCCCAGCTCGTCCTCGAGCAGACGAATCTGCTTGGAAATACCTGGCTGGGAAGTAAACAGGCTCTGAGCAGTAGCCGATACATTGAGATTATGCCGAGAGACTTCCCAGATATAACGCAGCTGTTGCAGCTTCAAGATGTCTACCCCCTGTCACTCGACCGACTGGCGCCATTTGCGCAGATATTTTAATGCTATCAAGCGATAAAATAATGAACAATCATTCCTTTCGGGAATATATGAACAGGCTTACAGTGCATGCCATTCATGCCCCCCTGGTTCACAAGGATAACGCGCAATGGAATGGCTGAATTTCCTGCTGTATGTCTGCGCCGGTGCCGGGGTCGGCATTGCCGTAGGCCTGTCCGGTATAGGCGGTGGCTCCCTCATGACGCCGCTATTGCTGATGTTCGGGTTTCCTGCGCATGTCGCTGTCGGTACCGATCTGCTCTATGCCGCTATCACCAAGGCCAGTGGTGTTTTCAGTCATCACCGCCAGGGTCATGTGGAATGGGCCATTGTCAGGCGCCTGGCAGCCACCAGCGTCCCGGCAGCTATCGTAACGCTGATCCTGTTGAATCTGCTTTTCGAAGGGTCGCATGGTTACAGTGATCTGATTACCGGCACGCTGGGCGTGATGCTGATCATCACCGCCGGACTGGTCATCTTTCGCACCCCCCTGCAACAACTTGCCCATCGCCGCAGCGACTGGGCCACCCGCTACAGACGTGAGCTAACCCTGGTAGCCGGTCTGGTGCTGGGCGTTTGTGTCACGCTTTCTTCGGTCGGGGCTGGTGTATTCGGTACGGCCGTACTGATGCTGCTCTACCCGGCCTTTCGCTCGGGCCGCATTGTGGGCACCGATATTGCGCACGCTGTACCACTGACACTGATCGCCGGGTTTGGGCACCTGCTGCTGGGCAATGTCGATTTCATGCTGCTGGCAGCCCTGTTGATCGGTTCGATCCCGGCCATTCATCTGGGCGCATGGCTGACCCGCTTCATGCCGGATCGACTGCTGCGCGGCGCTCTCACGCTACTCCTGCTGTTCATGGGTGTACGCTACGCCTTCTTTTAAAGGACCTGTCCATTGATGGTCTCAATGATCAATATCACGGCGCTGTATTTGCCTGCCATCGACTGGACCGCTAACATCAACGCATCACTGCTCAGCAGTCGCAACGATTGGAGAACGAAATGGCAAATAATGTCGATGTCACCAGTGCCAACTTTGATCAGGAAGTGGCGCAATCCGACAAGCCGGTACTGCTGAAGTTCTGGGCCCCCTGGTGTGGCCCCTGCAAGATGATGGCACCGGTGGTCGAGGAAGTGGCCGAAGAGCGCTCCGATCAGATCAAGGTGGTCAGCATCAACGTGGATGATGCTCAGGATATCGCTGCCGAACAGGGTGTTCGGGGCGTACCCACTGTCATGATGTTCAAATCCGGCAACAAGGTTGCCTCGCTGGTGGGTGCACAGTCCAAAACCCAGCTGGTTCAGTTCATCGATCAGAACGCCTGATTGTCAGTGGCAAATGCCGACTGAACCGGGGCCCGCCTCATGGAGGCGGGCCCTTCTTGTTGGCATCCGGCAGATCTAACGAGGCCGCTTTGGCATTTCATCCTGGCGACTGCGTTCGCGCCGCCGGCTGGTTGGCCCCAGCATGATGGAGAGCCAGCGCGTATCAGGATGACTGTCGAGTGCGATCTTCAACGACATCGTCAGTGGAACCGAGAGAAACATCCCCACCGGTCCGAATATCCAGCCCCAGAAGACCAGTGAGAGAAAGGCCACCAGGGTCGACATGCCCAGCGTCTGCCCCATGACACGAGGTTCGATCAGATTGCCCAGCACGAAGTTGATCGCCACATAAGCGCCAGCCAGTAGTAGCGCCTGGAACTCTCCCCCGCCCGGCATGGCCATGGTCAGCAGTACTGCTGGTATGGCTGCCAGAATCGAGCCGATGTTGGGAATGTAATTCAGCACAAAAGCCAGCACGCCCCAGAGCAGACCGAACTGCACACCCAACGCGAAACAGGAAAGCGAAACCAGAGCACCGGTCACCAGACTGATCACCGTCTTGACCAGTAGATAGCGCTGCAGGGTAATCGAGAACTGCGTAAAACGGCGCAAACTGGCATCCGGGCGATTGATAGCCAGGGCCAGTTTGTTGGGAAAATCCAGTGTTTCGTAAAGTGTGAACAGAATCAGAATCAGAATGACCACGATATTGGTCAGCGCATTCCCGATCCCCCCCAGCAGTAATGGTACCAGGCTGGCCGCCGAAGCAGGATCGAACAGCTTCGACATACCTGCTGTTTCAATGGGCAGGCCCAGTCCCGCGACCCAACTGACAAGTCCCGAATAGTGTTCCCGGAGTGCCGTTTCCAGCTCGGGCAAAGCCGAACTGAATTCGCTCATGCGTGCCACAATCAGCATCGAAAATGCACCCAGCAGGATCAGCATGCCAATGATGACACAACAAACCGAAGTATTGATGCCCAGCCCGCGGTCATGCAGCCAGTTCACCGGGCGTGCACAGAGCACGGCAATGAACAGCCCCAGCAGGATCGGTACGATCAGTGTAGCGCCCAGCTTCAGCCCCCCGATGATGATCATCAGGGAAGCGATGGTCAGTACGACATGATAGGGAAAATGCTGCTTTTTCGAGCCGGAGTCCTGCTGATCATCCATTGACCACCTCCACTAGGCTTCAAAAACGAAGTTGCCTGAGGCCATCTCAGGATGAGGAACGATGCCCCGACACGGCACCGGCGCCGGCACCGGCGAGTACCCGTACCAGTAAATTGGCCATGAAGCTGGCCCCGACCATACCGATGACCATCGGCCATACACTGGCAATCTGAAGCCCACTGACCAATGCCCCGGCCAATCCGCCAGCAGTGAACTGCAGACAACCCAGTACAGCATTGGCCGTAGCGCTCATCCCGGGGAAATGATCCAGCATCGATGAAACCGCATTGGGCGTAATCAGTCCATTGACGCCCACGAACAGTACGATCAGTACAACCACCACCGGGATGACGTCCAGCCCGGCAGCAATGACTGCCACCAGTGCCAAACCGGCGCAGAGCTGAATGGCGAGGCCCGTACGCAGCAACTGACGCGGTGAATAGCGTGCAAGCAGCCGAATATTGATGCGGTTGGAGCTCGCCATGATGATGATATTGGCGCCGAACAACAGCGGATAGAGCGTCGAGGAGACGCCATAATAGCCCATGTAGACATAGGGCGAATTGGTAATGAACGAGAACATGCCGGCAAAGGAAAAGGCCACGGCGGCAATATACCCCAGCGCTTCCCGATGGGTCAGCACGGTGCGATAGTTGCGCAGTACCTGACGCATACCGGCAGGTTTGGATTCGGGGCGACGCGTTTCCGGCAGGAAACGCAAAATCAACAGAAAGAGCAGGCAGCCATAGAGCGCAAGAAAAACAAAAATGGCCCACCAGTCGAACAGCTGTAGTAACAGGCTCCCCAGCGTTGGCGCCACCAGTGGGGCCAACATCAGGATCATGACCATGGTGGAGAGTACCCGGGCAGCTTCGCGTCCAGAGAAGCAGTCCCGCACGATGGCAGAAGAATTGACGACACAGGCACCACCCCCCAGGGCCTGCACGAAACGCAACGCCCAGAGGGTATGAATATCCTGTACGGTAATAATGGCCAGGCTGCTGAGTACGAACACGGTAATACCGCCAATCAGAATCGGCCGCCGGCCAACACGATCGGAAAGTGGCCCGAAGATCAACTGTCCCAGCGCGATGCCGAGCAGAAATACGCTGAGTGAAAGCTCGGCCAGATGCACATTGGATCCGACATGCGCCGCGATACGTGGCAGCGCAGGCAGATAGGCATCGATGGCAAACGGCGCCAGTGCCGTATTGGCGGCTACCAGTAGCGCCAGCCGTCTCGCCCCGATCGATGACAAGGTCACCTCCAGACAGTTGTCATATGATGGCTGTCGCTCGCTGTAGTTATACCGCCAGCCTGACCAACTTCAGTGGCTCTGATGCTGGGATTCCAGTAGCTCAACCAGCGGCTGAAATTCCATGCGATTATGTTCGCTCATCTGCATCAGCGTGCGATGTGCTTCGAGAATACGGGAGCGTAATTCCTCTTCCCCCGATTCCATGGCTGGCAATTCATCGAACCGATCAGGCTCGCTTCCGGTTGCCTCCACGATGGTGACGTATTGCTGAAAGCCCATCACCTCGAGCATCTGCAGCACATCCGGGTGCTCAACCATGACCAGCGGCTGATTGGGCAAACGTTCGCGGACAGCCAGAGCGATCTTGGCCAGAAATCCAAGTGCAGTGGAATCCATGTTGACGACGTCACGCAGGTCAACAATCACCCGCTCCAGTCCCGGCAGTTCGGCCAGGGGCTCGACCTGCTGGTCCAGCGTCGCGCACAGTGTCAGGCGGACATCTCCCGAAAGCTTGAGCACGAAGGTGCCCTCTTCGAAAGCAGCCTGAATGCGTCCTTCATTCATGCCGGAAACCGGTTAGTGTCAGAAATGAGAGATCATCGGGCAACGCGTCAGCCAGAGCCAGCATCGTTCTGAGCTCGGCGATCGTGTCGACCTTGCCAATACACTGGCACAGCGCCTCAAGCCGTTCGTCCAGCCCCTTCCCGGGCAGACAGTCCAGTATTCCGTCGCTGCACAGCCACAATGAAAAACTTTCCGGCAACGGATACTGAAGTGCCGGATATTCGATATCGGGAAACAGACCCACTGCCGGCCCCTCGCCAGGCAACACACAAGTGCCCTGGGAAGTTTTCAGTAACGGTCGTGGCAGTTGGGCGCCCAGAGAGTAATGCAACATGCGGGTTTCACGATCGATAACCCCCACAAAGATAGCCGCGTGCTTGCCGACACCGAGGCTCAGCAATTCACGATTGAGCCGTGCCAGCCAGCGTGGCGGCAGGTTTTCCGGCGCACGGGCATTCCAGCGTGACAACCAGCGCTGAAAAAGAGCCTTGAGCAACACCGTAACCAGAGCCGATGAAGCTCCATGACCCGCAATATCGGCAAAGCAGAACATTGTATAACGTTCGCTGTGGGCCTGATAGTCAAGAAAATCGCCCGATACATAGAGCGAAGGCGCCATCCAGTAGTCTGCCGCTACCCCATTGAGCACCTGGCCCTGAGGGGGCAGAAAACGCCGCTGTATCTGCCCACCCGCCTGAAGATCCTCACGCAGTATGGTCAGATGTGTTTCCAGCTGCTCGTTGAGGTGCTCCAGACGATCACGCTCATGCATCGCCGCCTGACACTGACGATGCTGGCCCAGTGCGCGAAACAGTATCCGATGCAACAGCATCACATGCTGCAAGGGGTCGATCATGTAGTCGACGGCCCCGGCGTCCACCGCTGCCAGCATGGTGGCCTGATTGCGTTGTTCGGCAATCACGACTGTTGGCAAACGGCTCGTCAGCGCTTCCCACTGCGCATGTTCAACACAAGCGCTGTCCGCCACCAGTACATCCAGCCTTTCCGGAAGCCGGTCTGTTGATTCGATCAGACGCACCTCGCAATCGCCGAGACGCTCAAGCGCCTCGGCAAGCTGAAGACGACGATCATTACGGCTATCCAGCAGGCCGATCAGTGCCGCACGAGGATACATGTCCACTCCTCCAACCACATGCCGCGGTCGGTCGGATTACTGGGTGTCGGAGCGACTGCTTTCGAAATCGCTGTCATCGAAGTCGAAATCCCCTTCAGCGAAGGGATCCTTGCCGGCCTTGCCGTCATTGAGCAGATACTGGCGACGCTGTAGATAGGTATCGCGAATGAAGCTGTAGCGATCGCCATGGATCAACTTCTCCTGATCAAGATACCCGGCCCGGGTATCGACCAGGTCCAGGGCGCGCAGCCCCCACCGGGTTCCATCATCCTCGATGTAGGTCACCGGATCGGTGTACCAGTCCACTGGCAGCCCGGCCGTCGCTCGGACGGTACTCGGCCCCAGGAAGGGCAGCACCAGATACGGGCCCTGCCCTACGCCCCATTGTGCCAGGGTCTGACCGAAATCTTCCTCGTGCCGGTTGATACCCATTCGCGAAGCCGGGTCGAGTAACCCACCCAGCCCAAGCGTGGAGTTGATCAGAAAACGTGCCGTGGAGGTCCCGGCGTGAGTCAGCTTCCACTGCAGCAGACTATTGAACGAGTTACCGATATCGCCGAGGTTGCCAAAGAAGTTGCCTACTCCCTGCTGCACCGGTGTCGGGGTGACATAATCATACCCCTGCGCCACGGGTTTGAGGGCATATCGATCGATCGTATCGTTGAAGGCGAATACGCCACGATTGAATCCTTCCCAGGGATCGGCCGGATTACCGCCGCCCTGAGTCTGATTGCCGGCACAACCCGCCAGCATGCCTGTGGCAACCAGCGTGCCTGCCAGTGTGCTCCATGCTCTCATTTATTCACCTTGAAAAATCCCATCAATCACCGCCTCGACGCAGGTGTAACACCATCTGCGTCCCCCGAAAGCGGCCCTTGCGTATTCGAGCCAGTCATGACCAGCCCGATCCTTATACTGAGGACGTCACCGCTCTCGAATGTTCTCGATCCGGCATCGGGTATGCGCGGCATTGTCTGCCCATTCGGCAATACTGTACAGAGTCAGCTCATGCGTACGATGCAATGAGCACGAAAATCAATCCAATATTCAGACCGCCACAAGCTCCTGCCAGCGTCGCTCAAGCCTTTGAACCGACACCGGCGCCAGCGTGCCCAGTTGCTGGGCAAACAGCGAGACGCGCAGCTCCTCCAGCCACCAGCCGAAGGTTTCCAGTTCAGGATCGCGTATCCCACCGTTTTCCTGCCGCGCCCGGCGCTCATCCAGCCGGGTCTGGAGAGCATTGACCTCATCCATCGACAGCTGATCGCGTCGGGGCTCACGCGGCGCCTTCTCAAGCCGAATCCCGGCCGCCTCCATGTACCTGGGATAGTGCCTGAGCCACTCTTCCGCCAGACTGATGAACCCCGGGTGTACCAGGCGTTGCATCTGGCCTTTTACGTCCGACCAGCTACGCGCCAGGTTGAAACTCACACGCCCCTTGAGCATTTTCGAAACCTTCAGATGCCCCTCCAGAGCCGCTTCAACCCTGGCCAGCAGAGTTTCGCCCACCTCGCCAATTCTTCCTCGCTCGGCATTGAGTCGGGCTTCGAAAGCCTCGGCATCACGGGGCAAGGGATCAAAGGCAAATACCTGTAAAAAAACGGCAGCAACAAAGTCATCGATCAGATCGCGACGGGAACCGACATTGGCAAACAGCAGGACGCTGCGCTCAAGACCTGGAATATCTCGCGACAGCCAGCGCACCTGATCCGGCAATCGCCGCATGGCCAGTCGTTTGATGCCGTGACGATGCTGATAGTGCGCCCTGGCAGGATGATCGAACAACGCGACACCCAGTGTATCCCCTTCATCCACCAGTGCCGGCCATGCTTCAACGCGAATACCGGCCTGATCGCGAACATGCGACTCTGGCAGCTCTCCTCCGGGGAACCCGGTCAGGCCACTACGAGAGAGCTCATCACCAGCCATCGCTCGGGCGCCTTCACGCGCATCGGCCTCGAAGCGCTCGATCAATGCATCGAGATCGCGCCCCTGCCCGAGAGTGTGCCCCTCATGGTCGACCACTCGAATGTTCATGTGCAGGTGCTCGGGCAACTGTTCCGGCTGCCAGGCGTCGGCCGGCAATCGAATACCGGTACGACGTCGCATGAACTCGCCCAGTGCCACATGCAGCGGCGTATTGTCCGGTGTCACCGTTTCCAGTGCCGCATCGACCCAGTCGGGGATCGGAACCACCTGACGACGATACTGCTTGGGCAGCGATTTCATCAGCGCAATGGCCTTGTCGCGCCGTAACCCCGGCACCAGCCATTCCAGGCGCTCGCGTGGCAGGGTCGATAGCATCGCCGCCGGCACCGTCAAGGTCACGCCATCATCCTCGGCCCCCGGTGCAAAGTGATAGGAGAGCGGGTAGCGGCGACTGCCGGTACCGGGCGTGCCCAGTTCCAGTTCATCCGGGTATTGTTCAACGGTCACTTCACTGGCCTCGCGAGCCAGTAGCGTCTCCCGATCAAGGAACAGCAGCCGCGGTTCCTGGGCTTCGGCCTGTGAACGCCAGCGCTCGAACCCCTTCACCGTATAGATGTCTTCCGGCAGACGCTGATCGTAAAAATCGACCAGAGTCTCCTCGTCTACCAGAATGTCGCGCTTGCGTGCCCGATCCTCGAGATCCTCGACCTCGTCGATCAGCGCCCGGTTATGCTCGAAAAACTCACCTTTTGTGGAAAACTGCCCTTCCACCAGCGCGCTGCGAATGAAGATATCGCGCGCCTCCTGTGGTGCGATCGGCCCATAATGCACCTTGCGCCGTGCCACGATAGGCAGACCGAACAGGGTGACCTGCTCGAATGCGACGACCTGCCCCCGTTTCATCTCCCAGTGCGGCTCACTGACACTGCGCTTGACCAGATGACCGGCCAGCGGCTCGATCCATTCCGGCTTGATGGCCGCTACTTCACGGGCAAACAATCGGCTGGTTTCCACCAGTTCACCCGCCATCACCCATTTCGGCGAACGTTTTGCCAGTCCCGAAGCCGGATGAATCAGGAACTTGCGGTTGCGGGCACCCAGATATTCACGCTGCTCATTGAGCAGACCGAGATTGGAGAGCAGACCGCTCAACAACGCCTGATGCAGACGCGCCACATCTGCAGGCTCGCTATTGAAGCCGAGCTCCAGCTCGCGTGCCAGCTGACGCAGCTGGCGATAGGTATCATGCCATTCACGCAGACGCAGATAGCTCAGGAACTGATCACGACACCAGCGACGCAACCGGCTACCGGTCAGCTCTTCGCGTTTAGCTTCAAACCCTCGCCACAGATTGATCCATGCGGCGAAATCGGAATCCTTGTCCTGCCATTGGCGATGCGCCTGATCGGCAGCCTCACGCTTGTCCGCTGGCCGCTCACGCGGGTCCTGAATCGACAGTGCACTGACCACGATCAGGGTCTCTGTGAGGCTGCCATATTCCGCTCCGGCCAGCACCATGCGCCCCAGCCGGGGGTCGATCGGTAGCCGAGAGAGACGCTGGCCACTGCGTGTGAGGCGATTACGCTCGTCCACTGCCCCCAGCTCAAACAGCAGCCGAAAGCCATCCTTGACGAAACGCCCATCCGGCGGATCAATGAACGGAAAGTTGCTGATATCACCCAGCTTCAGCGACAGCATTGCAAGAATCACCGAAGCAAGATTGGTACGCTGAATCTCCGGCTCGGTATAGGTCGGCCGCGACAGATAATCCTCTTCGCTGTAAAGACGAAGACAGACGCCTTCCGCCACACGACCACAGCGCCCGCGCCGCTGATCGGCGCTGGCCTGACTGATCGGCTCGATCGGCAGTCGCTGCACCTTGGCACGGTAGCTGTAGCGGCTGATACGTACCAGCCCGGGATCGATGACATAACGGATGCCGGGCACTGTCAGTGAAGTCTCGGCGACATTGGTCGACAGCACGATGCGCCGGCCGGTATGTGACGAGAAGACCCGGTTCTGTTCAGCATTGGACAGTCGGGCATACAACGGGAGCACTTCGGTATCACGCAACTGGGCACGTCGCAGGGTATCGGCAGTTTCGCGAATTTCGCGCTCCCCCGGGAGAAAGATCAGGATATCCCGCGGGCCGGTAAACCAGCGATGCTCTCGCTCAATGGCAGTTACTTCTTCGACGGCCTGCAAAATGCCTTCCTGCAGCGTCAGATCTTCCTCATCGCTCTCCTGGCGCACCAGTGGCCGATAACGGGTCTCAACCGGATAGGCCCGGCCCGAGACCTCGATCACCGGGGCAGGCTGCGATTGACTACCGAAGTGTTGCGCAAAACGATCAACATCGATGGTCGCCGAGGTGATAATCACCTTGAGATCGGGTCGACGATCGAGCAGCCGGCGCAGATAGCCGAGCAGGAAATCGATATTGAGACTGCGTTCATGCGCCTCATCGATAATGATGGCTTCATACTGCCGCAGGTCAGGATCATGACGGGTTTCCGCGAGCAGAATCCCGTCGGTCATCAGCTTGACCCGGGTCTGCTCTGCCGTCTGATCGGTAAAACGTACCTGATAGCCGATGGCGCCACCCAGAGGGGTTTCCATCTCCTCGGCCAATCGTGAAGCCACCGAGCGAGCCGCCAGACGACGCGGCTGGGTATGACCAATCAGTCCTCGCGCCCCCAGACCAAGCTCCAGGCAGAGCTTGGGTAACTGGGTGGTCTTGCCGGATCCGGTCTCGCCAGCCACGACAACCACCTGGTGCTCGGCAATGGCGCGGCTGATGTCTTCCCGCTTCTCGACGACCGGGAGCTCGGCCGGATAGTGATACCCCAGCGGCTGGGCCAGGCGGGTTTCGACCTGGGCAATGGAACGATCGAGACGCGTTTGCACATCACTGATGGCGCGATCAATCGGCTGACCGCGACGCGCACGCGCTTCCAGCCGTTCAAGGCGACTGCCCTGATCATGGGCAACACTCAGGGTGGTCCGGGAGAGCCGCTCACGCAGCGTCTGCAACTGTTGCCGGGCATCGGTTGCGGTATCGCTCAAGACAGCCTCATTACCATGCAGGTCCGACGCCCTGCCAGCTTCCAGCAGGCAGGCGTCGAACCAAAATCGGTGACAGGAAAGTCATTATTGTAACGTGCCCCCGGGGCAGGCGGACAGCCCACACCGACAGCCATTACAGGGACTCATCGCGCAGTGACCGACGCAGTATCTTGCCGACATTATTACGCGGTAGATCATGACGAAATTCGAAGCTGCGCGGGACCTTGTAGCCGGTCAGACGTTCACGGCACCACTTGCGCAGCGTCTCGGCGTCCAGCTGATCGCTGCGGGCAACGATATAGGCCTGCACCCGCTCACCGCTCTCTTCATCCGGCATGCCGATCACGGCGGCTTCACTGACCTGGGGATGGGCAGTCAGAACTTCTTCCACTTCATTGGGATAAACGTTGAAGCCCGAGGTCACGATCATATCCTTCTTGCGATCGACAATGCGCACAAAACCATCGCGAGAGAGAACAGCAATATCGCCGCTGTGCAGCCAACCATCAGCATCGAAGGCCTTTTCCTCCTTGCAGCACCAATAGCCCGCCATGACCTGAGGTCCCTTGACGCATAACTCGCCCGGCTCATCGTAGCCCAGCGTTCGGCCCTCATCGTCAACCACGCGCAAAGAGGTATCCGCCACCGGTCGGCCAATATAGCCGGGACGCATATCATCCGGCGGGTTCACACATACCACCGGGGATGTCTCGGTCATGCCATAACCTTCCAGCACCCGGCAACCCGTGGCCTGCTCCCAGCGCTCGGCAACGGTGTTGTTGAGTGCCATGCCACCGGATACCGAGAGTTTGAGACGAGAGAAGTCGAGCTGACAAAATGCCTTCTGGCGGCATAGCGCCGCAAACAGGGGGTTAACGCCAATGAACGCCGAGAATGGCTGTTTCTTCAGAGTCCGGATAAAGCGCTTCATATCGCGCGGGTCAGGAATCAGTACGCTGTGGTTGCCGGTCTCACAGCCGAACATGCAGTTCACCGTAAAAGTATAAATGTGGTAAACCGGCAGCGGCGCAATAATGACTTCACGGCCGACTTCCAGCACATCGGAAAGGACCTGACCGGTCTGACGCATGTTGGCGATCAGGTTACGATGCGTCAGGATGGCGCCTTTGGGCGTTCCCGTGGTACCGCCGGTGTATTGCAGCACGGCGGGGTCATCACCACGCCCCCAGCATGGCTGCTCCTGACTCGCAGGACGGTCGAGAGCGCCACGCAGCGTATGTCGCATCGACACGCTGCCAGGAATGGCCGGTTCATGACGACCGCGCGCCTTCCATCGCATGCCTAGCTGCAGAGCCCAGCGACGTGGCGTCTGATGCAGATCTGCAATTCCCGTGGTCACGACACAGGCCAGCGGTCGCCGCTCCAGCACCTGGCGCACGCGGTTGAGCATACCTTCAAAGACCAGCACACCGCGCACACCGGCATCCTCGAACTGGTGATGCATTTCGTCTGCGCTATACAACGGATTGGTATTGACGATGACCAACCCCGCACGCAAGGCGCCGAATACCGCCACCGGATATTGCAGGATATTGGGCAGCACCACGGCAAAGCGATCCCCGGGTTCCAGCGGAGTTTCCTCGATCAGCCAGGTCGCAAAGCGGCGCGTCAGGCGATCCAGTTCACGGTAATACAGTGTACGTCCCAGGCAACTGAAAGCTGCATGATCGGCAAAACGCTCACAGGCATGCTCGATCACTTCAATGATCGAATCAGCCTGATCCGTTGTTTTCAGCGCAGGCCCTTCCAGCAGGGCCTTTGAATCATCATCCCGACTCATTCACTCTCCCACACATGGTGATCGGGAGTATCAAACTCCGCCGACCCAGCCCCGAATGGGCGTTACTCTAGCATGATAGTCAGCACACGTCGGCGCACATGAAACTGCTAGGATTGAGCCACAGGCAGTCCTGATAAACCTGTCTCGTCAGACGGGACATCGTGTGGAGCAAGAGCATGAGCCAGATTTTCGAAGACAATTCCCGTTCGATCGGCGGGACCCCGCTGGTGCGCATCAACCACCTCTCCGCCCATCCTCGACTCTATGCCAAGATCGAGGCACGCAATCCCGCCATGTCGGTCAAATGTCGAATCGGGGCCAACATGGTCTGGGACGCCGAAGAGCGCGGAGCGCTCAAACCCGGCATGGATATCCTGGAACCCACCTCCGGTAATACCGGCATCGCACTGGCTTTCGTCGGTGCTGCCAGGGGTTACAAGGTAACGCTGACGATGCCCGCCTCCATGAGCCTCGAGCGGCGTCAGATCCTCAAGGGACTGGGCGCACAACTGGTGCTGACCGAGCCGGCGAAAGGCATGAAAGGCGCTGTCGACAAGGCCATCGAGATGCGTGATGCCGACCCCGAACGCTACTTCCTGGCCGGTCAGTTCGAGAACCCGGCCAACCCCGGGATTCATGAGCAGACCACTGGCCCGGAACTATGGGATGCTACCGATGGCGACCTTGATGTATTGGTGGCCGGTGTGGGAACTGGCGGCACTATCACCGGGATATCCCGTTACTTCGAAAAAACGCAGGGCAAAACACTCCATTCGGTCGCCGTCGAACCGGCCGAATCGCCAATCATTGCTCAGCGCATGCGGGGGGAGACCATTACCCCGGCGCCTCACAAGATTCAGGGTATCGGGGCCAACTTCATCCCCGATAACCTCGATCTGTCGCTGGTCGATCAGGTGGAAGCCGTTTCGAGTGAGGATGCCATGGCCATGGCCCGGCGACTGATGGCTGAAGAGGGCATCATGGCCGGCATATCCTGCGGTGCTGCCATGGTTGCAGCGCTGAGACTGGCAGAAGACCCAGCCTGGGCGGACAAGGCCATTGCCGTGATTCTGCCGGACAGTAGTGAACGCTATCTTTCGACGGCCATGTTTGAAGGTATGTTCACCGAGCAGGAAACACAGCAATAACGATCATGCCTGACGCAGCCTGGCCGCAAGAGAGGCTGCATCAGGCATGTTATGGTCTATAAATGAGGCTCGCGTCGTCGCCGGCGTCGACGGCGCTGGCGTTGTCGACGATGCAGCAGCAGAAACAGCCAGGCCATTGCCAGGGCAGCCGCCACACCCCAGGACCACGGCTCCCGTCCCCACTCGGTCAACTGCTGGCGTGCTGCAGGCCACTCACTCCCGATGCGTGACCAGAGCGATTGCAGCCATGCTTCCGGACCGGAGGTTGTTTCGGTAGCTTCCTGGTCGGAAGACGCCATTTCACGAGCATTGATGGCACTCCGATCGAGCTGCGCACCAGCAACCCCGACCGCAGCATCCCTGTTGAGCCATACCGGCGGCAGCGGTATCTCACGGGTGGCATCATCCAATCGCACCCGGGCGGAAAGCTCTACCGGTACCGAGGTTTCAGGCAATGTGTCTGGCAGATTCGCTCGCCAACGCTGCGCGTCCAGCGTCTCAACCGGAAGCGATTCGCCCTGGAGGGTGGCGGTCAATGTAGTGTTACTGCGATCAAGTCGATCGTACGCCGCCTGCAACACAATCGATGACTGATTTTCGGCCAGGGTAGCCGAAAGCGCTGGCGCGACATCCACGCTCTGTTGACGCAGACGAGTGAATCCTTCACCGCGCGCCTCCAACCGCAGGCGGGCATTACCACTGATGCCTCCCGGCTCGATATGCCCACGAAAATGGCCATCCTCCTCGCGAGTCAGTATGGCACTGTCGATCAGTGTGCCCTGCTGGCGCAGCTCAGCCGTAATGGCAGTTGCTCGAGCATTACCTTGTCCACCATCGAGCCAGGCTTCCAGCGGGGTCTCGAAATACTGATACAGTGTGGCTGGCAGTTCGGCTCCAGCCAGCTTCAGCGAAGATTCGACAAGAATCCGACTCCCCGGCCCGACATTGCCGTTGATCTGCCAGCGACCTTCTGCAGGAGATGGCACAGTAATCAGATCAAAGCGATCATCGTGGCGCCAGCGAACATTCGGAGCGCCAGCTGAAAGCGTGCTGCTCTGCGGCGTACTCAGGGAAATCGGCGGCTCGTTGCGGTCATGAAACAGCAATGCCGTAAAGCTGTCGATTCGATCATCGATATCGAAATGCCCCTGCTCAAGCGGTACTTCCTGACGGGGCACTACCCGCCCCAGTACATCAAGAAAGGAGCGCAGCAATTCCTCGGGCGTTTCAGCCACGGAAGCCAGACCGCCGGTCTGCTGGGAAAGACGGCGCAGCAGCGGTATATCGGCATTGCGGGAGAGAGCAATGGTATCAACCACCACATTGCGGTCGGCCAGTTCGGGGGCAAGTTGATCGAGAATCCGCTGCCGTGAAGCAGCATCCCGTGCCGGCTTGCTGCTACTTCCGGCCGGTATATCGACCATGCCATCGGTCAACAGGATGATGTGTACCGTCCCGTCTTCACCAGGCGCGCGGGTCGCCTCCCGCAGAGCCGTCTCGATATCGGTAAACTGCTGGTACTCGGTGAGTCGTGGGAGCACCGACAAAGCATGCTCTCGCCACTGTTCATCAACGGTGCCCAGCGCCAGCGGATTGGCGACTCGATCACCGAAAGTCCAGAGCCCGGCTCGCATATTCGTGGGCAGAAGCTCTACCAGCAGGCGAATACCATTGGCACGCAGGTTGCTCGGATCATTGCTCTTCATGCTGCCGGAGACATCCAGCACCAGTCGAACCTCGCCCTGCCGCGCTGCCATGGCGGGCAGCGACAGCATCAGCAGCAGAAGACAGAACAGCATCCCGATACCCGGTCTGATGTTCCGGTTACCGCTCCCGGCCTCTTCGTATGGCATTCGCTGCTTCATGCACGTTACTGCCCCAGAGAAGGTTCGCGACGTTTCGAGGAGGGCCGCGTCTCACCCGCGACAGGGCGTGTTCGCTGATGACCCCGTCGTGAGGGTGCTTCTTCACCGTGACCCGATCCGCTGTCATCACCATCATGGCGCCGTCGCAGCGCAAACCAGCCAAACAGTGCGCCCAGCACGATCATCCCCACCAGCATCCAGAGACCTGCACCCAGTATCTGCCCTCCGTGGTGCTGCAGTACCCCGACAACGGTGACGATCAGTGCCGGCGCCCAGCCGGAATAACCCAGCTGTTCCTTTGGTCCGGGGATGGTGAAGTGCGCTGGCATCAGCAATGCGCCGGCCACCAGCCCCACCAGCACCCAGCGCGGCAGACGTGGTAGAAAGGAAAAGGCAAAATAACCCGTGACCAGTACGATCAGGGCCAGCACGATATAACACAGCCATAGCAGCGGCAGGGAATCCGAAATCAGCACGCCAGAAGTCTCCCGGAAGATTCAGTCGAACATGTTACACTTCATGCCATGAAAGCACAGCCGCCAACGCCCCCTCTTGACGCCAATCATCCCGTCGCCCGCTACCATCGGCACAACGATCCCGACTGGCACTGGCTGGAAGATCGTGATGACCCGTCCGTCCGTCGTTTCCTGAACGACGTCAACGATAACTTCGAGCAGTGGTTTACGCCGCTGGCTCCGCTCTACCAGCGCCTCTATCACGGTCATCTGGCACGCCGCGAACTCGCCGTGACCAGCCTGGCCACCCCACTCGATCATTACGTCTACTGGAGCACCACAGCCAACGACGCCGATTACCCCGTTTTCTGGCGTCATCCCATTGGCAGTGAGCAAACACACGAGTGTCTACTGGACCTTCAGACACTCTCGCGGGAATCGAGTTTTCTCGAACTCGGTGACATGACCCCCTCCCCCGATGAGCAATGGCTGGCCTGGACCGTGGACACCCGAGGAGATGAATTCTTCGACCTCTACGTACGCCAGTTGCCCGATGGCACTGCCCGATTGCTGGAGAGCGGCATTGCGCCCGATGTCTGCTGGGCCGAGGATGGTCGCACGCTGCTGTTCAGTCGCTATGATGATACCCAGCGCCCGGCCAGTGTCTGGTGTCGCCCGTTCGACAGCGATGAAGCATCCTGTCTTTTCGAGGAGAGAGATGCCGAGTTCTGGGTAGGTTTCGGCAAGACCCGGTCACGTCTGTGGCTGGTCATCGAAACCGCCTCCAAGGACACATCAGAGTGTTATCTGCTGCCGGCGCATCGTCCGAATGCCACCCCCCATTGTGTACGACCACGCGAAAGTGGTGTCGAATACAGCCTCGATCACCGACCGGGCACCTTCTATATCCATCACAATCGGGATGCCGTGCATTTTCGCCTGGATCGAGTAGCAGAAGAGGCGTTGCTCGAAGCCGAAGCAAACGAAACCGTGGCCTGGCAGACGCTGATTGAACATCGAGACAGCATTACGCTGGAAGGTGTCGATGCCTTCAGTTGGGGCCTGGTACTGACCGAACGTGATCATGACCAGGCTCAGGTCCAGCTTCGATTACTGGAGTTCGATGAGCATCACGTCAGCACTCGCGATGAGTGGCTGCCACTGTTCGAATCACCGTGTAGCCAGGCACTGGGTGACAACCCACACTTTACGGCACGCAAACTGCGACTTCGCGAGGAATCCTTTACCACGCCACCGCGCTGGGAGGAGATCAACCTCGACAACGGTGAACGACAACTGCTACGCCAGCAGCCGGTGCATGGCTCCCTGAGACCCGAACAGCTCATCTGCAAACGCCTCTGGGCCACTTCCTTCGATGGCGAGCGAGTCCCGGTGTCGATTGTCGCCCGCGCCGACCATTTCGATCATACGCCCCTGCCCACCCTGCTCTATGGCTATGGCGCCTATGGACAGGTGCTCGACCCATGGTTTTCGATCTCACGGCTGGAACTGCTGGAACGTGGTGCTGCCTTTGCCGTCGCGCACGTCCGTGGTGGTGGCGATCGAGGAGAGCCCTGGTATCTGGCAGGCAAGCTGGAGCACAAGCAGAACAGCTTTCGCGACTTCCTGGCCGCACGCAACGCTCTGGTCGATGACAGCCTTGCCGACGGAGAACGTATTGCGGCCTATGGCGCCAGCGCGGGCGGTCTGCTGGTGGCGGCTAGCGTCAATCTCGAGCCACATGCCTTCTGCGCAGCGGTACTCGATGTCCCTTTTGTGGATGTGCTTCGCACCATGGAGAACCCCGAGCTGCCACTCACCACGGCGGAATACACGGAATGGGGCAACCCGGCCGAACCCGATGTTCGGCGTCGTATCAGCGATTATTCTCCGCTGGACAACCTGGCTCCTGCGCCCTGGCCTTCGGTCTATCTGCAGGGCAGCTGGTTTGATACGCGTGTCCCTTACTGGGAACCGGCCAAGCTCTATGCGCGTCTGACAGAACTGGCCAGTGCACGCGGACCAGTGTTACTGCGTACGGACATGGAAGCCGGCCATGGCGGTGCTTCCGGGCGCTTCGAAGCATGGCGCGATATCGCCCGGCAGGACGCCTTCATTCTCTGGGCACTGGGGCTTTCGGGAGTCACCACGCCCATGGATGAACGGACCACAACGCCGGAACCGGGCTGATTCAGCTGCGGTCGTCGATCGGCAGTACGGCGATGATATAATCCTCGAGCTCCGCGTCGGCGACCTCCTCTTCACTGCGCACCTGCCCACTCACACTAATGCCCAAACGATGCACCGCCATGGCATCGTGGCTGATCAGCGGATGCCAGTCAGGCAGTGACCGACCTTCATGAACCCGGCGATAACCACAGGTTTCCGGCAGCCACTGGAAGGCCGCTGCCCGCTCCGGTGTAATGCGGGTACAGCCCGGTACACGTTCAAATCGATTGGCGTAATCACTGCAGCTGCATCCGTCGGTGTCCAGCAGCCGACAGGCAACGGAGAGCGTCGCGATATCACCACTCTCTTCGTCTTCCAGTTTGAGCAGACAACACTGGCCACAACCGTCGCACAGTGCTTCCCATTCGGCATGGTCGAGCGCCTCCAGTGGAAAGCGCTCCCAGAATCGTTCGCGCATCCTCTGCTCCAGGCTGATTATTCAGCGTCATCATCTTGGAGGGTGGGGCCAACGAAAAAGGCGAGATCCCGCTCCTGAGCGTTACCATTCGGTGGCATCTGCAGATAGTAGCCCTGACTGCGAATGGATTCGATCACTCGGCTGACATCTGCACGTGCCAGGGGACGCTCATGGCTCAGCAGCAATGTCACTGCCCTTTGCGGCGATCCGAACTGCTGGAGCAGCGCTTCAGGCACATCCTCCAGTCCACGGGCGCGCTCGACATAGAGATACATTTCCTCTCGACGCGAACTGCGATAGATATCACACAACAAACCCTTCATTGGCGATCTCCCTCTCGCAGTTGCGCCAGGGCGGCACGCAGTTCTTCATTCAGCAGATGCCCTCGCCAGTCGTCGGACTCTGGAGCGGCCACTGCATGTCCTGCCATATCAGCCATCACCCAGCTTTCCAGTTCGCGACGCCGCGCCAGCAGCTCAGGGGCCAGCGACAGCTGTTCGGCGTGCGCCTGCACGACCCTCTTGAGCGCTTTCATGCGTTTTTTCCAATCTGATGAAATGGGTGATGGTAATGGCTCGGGTAGCGACGGCTCTTCCAGCTCCCTTGCCTGTCGAACGGCTGCCAGCAAGGCATCGCCATCCCGCTTGATCATGGTAGGTCGGATACCCTCGATCAACGACAGCTCATGGCGATTGCGCGGCATGGCTTCGGCCACCATGAACAGGAGCGCATCACTACACAGGCGGTTGCGCGGCTGATTACGCTCGCGGGCAGTCACTTCTCGCCACGCACAAAGCCGTTGCAACGCTGCCAGCTGACGCTGCCCAAGCCGCCACGCATTGCGATTGCGAAGGTAAAACTGCATGTCATCACGAACCGTATTGGCTGCTTCCACCAGTCTCGCACAATCGGCATACAACCATTCCAGTCGACCCTGGCGCGCCAGAACGCTCTTCAGCTGTGACCAAACCCTGGGCAACCAGGCAACATCCTGAACGGCATAATGACACTGACGCTCGTTCAGTGGGCGTGCCAGCCAGTCCGAGCGGGTTTCTCCCTTGGGCAGCTCGACTTCACACCAGTGCGCCACCAGGCGCTGATAGCCGAGGGTGGGCTCCCCTCCCTGCAAGGCATGCGCCAGCTGAGTATCAACCAGCGGTTGCGGCAGCGCTCCCAGCCAGCGAATAAACACCTCAAGATCTTCGCTGCAGGCATGCAGCAGCTTGAGCGGCCCTTTCGGACCAAGCAGCGAGCGAAGAGCCTCGGAAGGCGACAGTACCGTCGGGTCGATGAGATAAACGATCTCCTCATCGCCGAGCTGAATCAGCGCCGGGATCGGATAAAAGGTCGTCTCACGCATGAACTCGGTATCCACACCGAGCACACTGCGCCGGGCAAGCACCTTGCAGGCCTCGTCGAGCTGTTCCGGAGTATTGATGAAATGCCAGGGCACGCTCGAGGTCATATCACTCCGAATCCATCGGCTGCAGTGAAGGGAAGAATGGCGACATTAATCGCTGAAGGATTGACGACCCAGAAAAGCGCGCGACAGCGTACCGCTATCAACGTATTCAAGATCGCCGCCCATGGGTACACCATATGCCAGACGCGACAAACGCACTCCCAGGGGGCGAAGCTGTTCGGCAATATAGTGGGCACTGGCTTCTCCCTCGACGGTAGGATTGGTCGCCAGAATAACCTCCTCGGGTGACTCTTCCTGCACCAGGGTTTCCAGTGCATCAAGCCCGAGATCTTCCGGTCCTATCCCGTCCAGCGGTGAAAGATGACCATGCAACACGAAATATCGCCCCTGATAACCGCCAGCCTCCTCGATAGCCATCAGATCGGCCGGGGATTCCACCACACAGATAATGCGATCGCTGCGGCGGCGCTCTTCACAAATGCTGCATAGCGGCTGCTCGGTCAGATTGCGGCAACGGCGGCAATACCCCACCCGATCCAGCGCCTCGGCCATGATCTGCGACAGGCGCATGCCTCCCTCACGATCACGCTCGAGCAGATGCAGCGCCATACGCTGTGCCGTGCGCGGTCCGACACCCGGCAGGACGCGCAGGCTTTCCAGCAATTGTTCAACCAGTGGCGAAAAGGTCATCGACAACTCGAGCGCTTCAGAACGGCAGCTTGAAACCGGGCGGAAGATTCATGCCTTCGGTCACTTCTTCCATGCGCGATTTCGATGTCGTCTCTACCTTGCGCACAGCATCGTTAACGGCAGCAGCCAGCAGATCCTCGAGAAACTCCTTGTCCTCTTCCATGACCGAGGGATCAAGGGTGATGTCGGTGACATCGTGACGCCCGTTCATGGTGACTTTCACCATGCCGGCGCCCGCCTCGCCATGTACTTCGGTCTGTGCAATTTCTTCCTGCACCTTCTGCATCTTTTCCTGCATTTCCTGGGCCTGCTTCATCATGTTGCCCATGCCACCCTTGAACATATCATTCACCTCTTCGGTAAAATTTGCCGGCGGGGAGAGTGCGCGTCACGGTAACGTCATTCGGCCTCGAAGGAGCGAACACTGTTATCCAGTAAACGGGCATCAAAAACCTGTTCCAGCTCCCGGATATGCGGGTCGTTGCGCAATGCTTCAACCGCTCGTTCGCGTTGTTCGGCCTTGAGTCGATCACTGCGTGCCTTTGGCGTTTCCATATGGGCATCAGGTTCGCCTACCTCAAGACTGACGCTACGGGCATATCCGGCAGCTTCCAGTGCTGCCACCAGCCGCTGCTGATGGATCTCGGCATTCATTGCCCCTTGTGACGGGTGCAGTCGCAGAGTCAGATGATGACCGTCATCGTGTTCAACCACGCAATGCGCAATCAGATTGCGCGTCATGCCTGATAACGCCAACTGCGGAAAGAGCGTCAGCCAGCCAGCCTGAGTCAGATGCTGATGATCGGCCTCAACCGGTGCATGAAAATCACTCGGCTCTGACGGGGACGCATCGGAGGAGGCTTCACCTGCCGAGGAAACGGCCACCTCTTCACCAGCCCCCCACGCTTCATCGATCGACGCATTATCAATGGACGTGTCATCAACGGGCTGCGGCTCATATCCCTCGTTTTCCGGGGCTGACCAGACCTCCGGAGGTAGCTGCATCGCAGCCTCACCATCAGTATCCGTATATTCTTCGACAACCTCGTCGAGATTGTCGGCTTCCGGATAGAAAGCCTCTTCCACCTGGGGGGCAGTGGCATTATCGAACCGAGGCGGCTCGCCTTCTTCCCGAGGGTGCCCCGGCGTTTCGGCCTGACCCGAATCGGGCCCCTGCCAGCCCGGATGGGCAGGCGTATCGGGCGGCGGCGGCTCATCGGAAGCAGCAGTCGTAGTGGATTCCGCTGCCTGAGCGGGTGGCGACGACGCCGAAGCATCTGACACTTTCGCTACCGACCGGCCGCTGTCATGGGGCTCCCCACCGGTGCCTCCGCCTCTCATCGGCAGCGGTGTATCCGCCGGGCGAGGCACCCCCTGGGGCCGGAAAGCCAGCATTCGCAACAGCACCATCTCGAGCGCGCTGCGTGGCTCGGGCGCCTGTTCCATGTCGCGACGACCATTGAGCGCCATCTGATAGTACAACTGGACATCTTCGGCCGTGAAGCGTCCAGCCAACGCCAGTAGCAACTCGCGGTCACCGTGCGCATTATCCAGCGCCCCCGGCACCATCTGGGCGATCGCCAGGCGATGAAAGATGCCGCACAGCGAGTCGAGGATATCGGCAAAATCGGGCCCCTGCTCTGCCAGGCGCGCCACCGTATCCAGCAGCGCCGGGGCATCGGCGGCGGCCAGCCCTTCGGCCAGAGCGATGACATGCTGATGATCAAGCGTGCCCAGCATGGCCGCGACATCAGTATGCTCCACTCGCCCTTCACCAAAGGCGATGGCCTGATCGGTCAGTGACAGAGCGTCACGCATCGACCCATTGGCTGCGCGACCGAGCAGCCATAGCGCCCGCTCTTCGAATTCGACCTGCTCACTGTTCAACACCTGCCCGAGATGCTCGACAATGCGCTCGGGAGTCATCTGCTTGAGCGCGAACTGCAGACAACGCGATAACACCGTCACCGGCAGCTTCTGAGGATCAGTGGTCGCGAGCAGGAACTTGACGTGCGGAGGCGGCTCTTCGAGGGTCTTGAGCAGCGCATTGAAACTGTGCGTCGACAGCATGTGTACCTCATCAACAAGGTACACCTTGTAGCGCCCCTGGGTCGGGGCATACTGCACGTTTTCAAGCAGCTCACGCGTATCCTCGACCCGGGTGCGCGAGGCCGCATCGACTTCGATCAGATCGACGAAGCGTCCTTCATCGATGGTCCGGCAGGTATCACACTGACCGCAGGGCGTCGATGTGACGCCCTGCTCGCAGTTCAGACACTTGGCCAGTATCCGGGCCAGCGTGGTCTTGCCCACACCTCGGGTCCCGGTAAACAGATAGGCATGATGAAGCCGGCCCTGATCGAGCGCATTGATCAGGGCACGACTGACGTGCTCCTGACCGACAAGTTCATGAAACGTGCGCGGCCGCCATTTGCGGGCCAGTACCTGATAGCTCATGCAGCTGCCGGGGAATTTCCTGGGGTCCGTCGTTCATCGAAGGACATGGAGTGTTGAACGTCGCACCAATATCACTGAAATACAGTTGATGCCGATGAGCCTGCACCGACTGTATGCTTATTCTATCGACTGGGCATGACGGCGAAAAGCGACGGACCTTCAAACCGGGAGAATAATGTTGGCTCGCCTCCACATTTCGTCTGGGCGACGCAGATGACATGGAACGCTAAGCTTTGGACATCATTCAAGGAGGGGGCCGGACATGAAGCGAGCCTCATGGATACTACTGCTGTTTCCGCTCGCCACTCCTGTGCTGGCTGATGACATTCATGAGTTATTCTGCCAGACCGAAAGCAAATTCGCCGAGCGCATGGCTCATGACCGCGATGCAGGGATACCGCTGTCCGAAGAAATCCTGATCGCAGATGAGCTGGCGCAGGATTTGTTTCAGACCATTGAAACAGCCGATCACCAGCAATATTCCGATACCGATCGGGCTGCCCTTACCGCTCGCTCCAAGGCCTGGTACAGCAGAAAGTATCGATTGGTCATGGCACTGATCTACTCCAACCCGGACTACGTCCGTGCTTCACCAGCGCAGATCGCCACCATCTACCGCAAGCAGTGTCTTGAGCATTACCGCGGCCAGCCCTGAGGTTTTTACTGACCGCCATAGCGGGGCCAACCGGTCATCGGGGATATATCATGAGGAGAGACAATATCGAAGGGTGGCGACCCTCATCAGCCACATCCCGGCACACGGCTCCATCGCTACCGTTGCTCCCTTCCGGGCCTGGCGGGGTTCGCGATTTCGCGTTGCGGGAGGACCGACAAGGGCCACCATAACCGGCCTTTTTTAACTACACGAAAGCGCTTTTACTGTTAAATCAGTGACTTGACGCTTTGCCTTGGTAGTCCTGCAAAAACCGAGCGAGCATCATACCAGTGCCCGAAAGGCTCGACAAGCGCTACCACTTCTTCCCGGCTATCGAGACGCGTCATGCTTCACGGGCGGACAACGCCAGCGCAGCAGACCCCGCATGGCCAATGGCGCCAGCAGGACCAGCACCACGACTCTCACCAGCTGGTGGAAGGTCACGAACAGAGGATCAATGTTCAACGATAGTGCGACCAGCGCCATCTCTCCCAGACCGCCCGGAGCCAGGGCAAGAATGGCTACATCCCGATCCACCTGCAGCCACTGGTGCATCAGCTCGGCAAAGCCGACCATTATTACCAGTACAATGATCGATGCGATCAGCGTCTGGCCAGCGTAGCGTAACAACAGGCGCAGCGCCAACCCACGAAAGCGTGAACCGATAGCGCAACCCAGCATCCACAGCATGAGATTCATTGCCCAGTCTGGTGGCTGAAAATGCACGACACCCAGTACCCCCAGCAATGCCGCGCATAGCAGCGGGCCCAGCAATGAGTATTGCGGCAATCGCAGCAACCGACCCAATCCGATCATCAGTGGCAACAACAGTACCAGCCAGACGCCTTCGGTAGCCGGATACCCTCGACTTGCCCCTGCTGTCGCTTCGAAGTGCCAGAACAGTGCCGGCAGGGTCAGAATCACGATCAGCACCCGCAACGATTGCGATACGGTAATGCGTTGAGGATCGCCACCGGCGCGCTCGCCCATCAGAATCATGGCGGTCATTGCCCCGGGCGTGGATGAATACAGGGCACTGACTCGATCGAAACCACAGCCTCGTCGGTACCAGAGCGCTACCACGGCTGTACTTGTGCATACCCCGACAATCAACAGCAATACCGATGCGGGCCATGCCAGCGCCTGCTGAACGAAAGCCGGCGTAATACGCCCGCCCAGCACCAACCCCAGCACGCCCATGAAGACCGCTCGACAGCGTTCCGGCACCGCCACCGGGACACCCCCGATAGCTACCAGCAAATTGGCACATAGCGGTCCCAGCATCCATGCCAGTGGCAACTGGGCGAACGAAAACAGTACACCGCCCAGAGCACCAATGGTCAGCGACAGCGCAAGCTGTGCCGGCCACTCCTGAAACCGGCGTGAACCGGCTAATCCCTTCATGCCTGCTCCCATGAGTGCTGGATAGCAACAGAACTGCTCCGTCTGGCGCGCGCATCCTGCGCCAAACCCGGGCAGCGGCTGCTACCGGAGTTGACATCCGGTGCCGGGCCCGGATCATCGCGTAACGAATCGCAGCAGTGTAGCTCAGAGCACGGGCGCGATAACACGCCGGAGGTGCCACTTTTGATCAAACATGATGCATCGAGGACTCGCCACCCATGGCGCTTGCACTGATCGAGGACGATGAACTGCTGGCTGACACCCTGCAGACCCTGCTGAGCCAGCAGGGATACCCTGTCGAACTGATCACTCGGGGAGATACCGCTCGACAGCGATTCAGTGCTGATACAAATGTCGACCTGATCATCCTGGATCTCACCCTGCCGGGCTGCAGTGGTCTTGAGGTACTGGAGACACTACGCTGCCATGATCGCTCTACCCCCGTACTGATCCTGACCGCGCGGGCCTCGGTCGAAGATCGGGTGCGCGGACTCGACCTCGGGGCCGATGATTATCTCACCAAACCTTTCTCACTGGATGAATTCGAGGCCCGGATTCGTGCCCTGCTGCGTCGACAACCTCACAGTGGTGTCGGCGAGACATTGCGTATGGGAACAGTGAGCTTCGATACGCGCACCCAGCGAGTCTTCATTGAGGAGCAATCGGTCGCATTGCCACCCCGGGAACTGCGCCTGCTGGCCTGCCTGTTACGTCATGGCGGAGATGTCGTCGAACGTGCCCGGCTCAACGAAGAAGCCTTCGGCTGTGAAGAGGCGATTGCCGATAATGCACTCGAAGTCTATATCCATCGTTTGCGCCGCCGCCTGGCAGGAAGCGATCTCACGCTGCGCACAATCCGTGGCATGGGTTACCGCCTTGAGCAGGGCTGAGTCATGTCTGTAACCACCAGCCTCTATCAACGCCTGCTGAGTCTGATGGTACTGGCCATGATCATCCTTGGCGCCCTGCTGCTGCTCCAGGCAAGTCACGGCGCTCACCAGGGCGCCAATCGAGCCTACGACCGATTGCTGGATGCTGCATCACGGGTGCTTGTCGAACAGGTCAGTTGGCAATCCGATCAGTTATGGTTTGATGTGCCCGCCTCGGCACTGGAAATGCTGGCCCCCAATGGTAACGAACGAGTGTTCTATACCCTGGTCGATGCCGAAGGCACCCCCATCAGTGGTAATGTCGATCTCCCCCCCTTGCCGAGCGATACCGAAGCGCCCCTCCCTGGCGACAGGGATACAGCCTTTCGGGCTGCCACCGTGCAGTGGCATGGCATGACCCTGAGACTGGGCGTGCGCCACGCACAGCTGGCCGGCTGGCAGCGCCATGATCACTTCGCAATTCGTGTAGCGCACACGCTGGAGGCACGCAACAGACTTGCCGATCAATTGCTCAAGGGCAGTATGTTGCGTCTGGCGGGGGTGGCACTGCTGATGCTGGCGCTGGTTACCGGGGCAGTAGCCATGGCGCTGGCACCACTACGCCGGCTGCGCCAGAATCTGCGCAATCGATCTTCCGGCGATCTTTCACCACTTGTCATCCCCGTACCTCGCGAACTGCGTGAGCTGGTTGAAGCCCTCAATGATCTGCTGGCTCGTCAGCGACGCGTCAATGCCCATCAGCAGCGCTTCATTGGTGATGCCTCACACCAGTTACGCACGCCGCTGGCCGGCCTTTCTTCACGCGCCGAACTGGCGCTGCGCAGTGATGACCCCCGACAGTGGTACAGCGCTCTTGAATCAATGCAGCGCAGCGCTGCAAACGCGGCCCGTCTGGCCAGTCAATTGCTCTCGATGACTCGACTGCAATCGCCCGATGCACCGATCGAACAACATCCTCTCGATCTGATCCAGCTGGCCCGGGGCAGCATGCGTCAGGCACTCAATCGCTATCCGGGGGCCACGATCGATCTCGGTATTGAAGCTCCCGATAGTCGCATCATGGTGAGCGGTTCACACTGGCAGCTCGAAGAAGCACTGACCAACCTGATCGATAACGCCATGCACTATGCCCGTACCAGAGTGACTGTACGTGTTGAGGCGCACCCTCCGACCCTTAAAGTGGAAGATGACGGACCCGGTATTCCAGAGCAGCAGCGAGCTGATGTCCTGCGCCCCTTTCATGGTGAGCGGCATAATGGCTCCGGCCTGGGGCTGGCCATCGTTGCGGGGGTCTGTCAGGCGCATGGTGGCCGACTTGTCCTTGATGAATGCACTCCGCCCCCCGGGCTCAGCGCCGCCATGGTGCTGATCGAGCCTTCGGTATCGGAACAGCGCACATGCTGAAGATCATGCGAGCATGTCTGCTCATGCTGCTGGGGTGCCGGCTGCTGATGGGGAGCTTACCGGCATGGGGAGGCACCACCTCGGCCACCGAACCCACCCTGACGCTGTCCGGCGATCCCGGTGGACCCACCCTGGTCATTCAGGGGGTGCTGGACCCAGACATCATGCACACGATACTGGTGGCTTTTCACCAGCGCTACCCAGCCATGACACTGCGCTATATCGATGTATCAGGACGTCCCAACCGGAGCGCTACAGGTACTGCCCGGGGCTTCACCCCCGATCTCACCATGTCATCGGCCATGCCATGGCAGTATCTTCGTGCCAATAATGGCCATGCCATGTCGCTGGGGGAGCATACCCTGCCCGACGACTGGCCTGTGGCTTCACGATGGCGCAACGAACTGGTTGGCCTGACCGCGGAACCGCTGGTGATCGTGTATCGACGTGAGTATGCGCAACGCTTCGGTGTGCCGCGCGATCACGCTACACTGCTGCAACAGCTCAGGCAGCATCGCCAGGCTCTGGATGGGCGAGTGGTCACCTATGATCCAGCGTGCAGTGATACCGGATTTACCTATCTGGCAGAGGATGCGCGCCAATCGGTACAGATCTGGTCACTGGTCGCCGCCCTGGGAGCAGCCCATGCAGAACTGACCGACAGTACCGGCGCCATGCTCGAAGGCTTGCTCTCCGGACGCTATCTGGTCGGCTACAATCTGATCGGCTCCTATGCCATGCGTCTGGCCCGCCACCATCCCGAACTGGTGGTACAGGTCCCCGAGGACTATGCCCTGATCATGCAACGGCTGGCCCTGATTCCACGCAACGCGCCGCACCCGGACCATGCCAGACGTTTTCTGCATTTTCTGACAAGTCACGAAGGACAAAAGCTACTGGCTCAAAAGACCGCTCTGGGCACGTTGCGCCCGGCAGACAAACCCGGCAATGACATGAACGTAGCCGATCACGCAGCGCACTTCATTCGCCCCGGGCCGGGGCTGCTGGCACTGGTCGATCCTCTCAAGCGAAGCAGCCTGCTGGCGCGATGGCAGCAGTCCTTCAATCCCAGCCCCCGAAACGATCAGCGCTCGCGCAAGACCCTTTGCAAGGACCCAGCCTCACCATGAAAAGAGCCGATCAACTACTGGTCAGCCAGCAACTGGTACGCTCCCGGACGCGCGCCCAACGCCTCATTCGCAGCGAGCGCGTTTTCATTGAGACCGGGCATGGCCGGCAGCTCGTGCAGCGGGTCAGCGAGAAGCTACCGATCGACACCCACTTCATGATCGAACCGGACCCCGAAGAGCGCTACGTCTCCCGAGCAGGCCTCAAGCTCGAAGCATTACTGCAAGCCACCGATGTCTCCCTGAAAGGCGCCACCGTGATCGATATAGGTCAATCCACGGGCGGTTTCACCGATTGTGTCCTGAGCTTCGGCGCCACCAGGGTCATTGGTATTGAAGTCGGACATGATCAGCTTGATGCTCAGCTCCGGGATGATCCCCGAGTTGAATGTCTTGAGGGGGTCAATGCTCGCGCCCTTCCCGATGACATATTGCATGCTCTGGCACCGGGCGGATTCACCGTCGCGGTCATGGATGTCTCCTTTATCTCGCAGACCCTGATCCTGCCGGAAATTGCCCGCCTGCTGCCCCCGGGCGGCACGCTGTTCTCACTGGTCAAACCACAATTCGAACTTTCGCCGGAACGTATTGGTAGCGGCGGACTGGTGAAAGCGAGCAGTGACTACACCACTGTGCGCACCCGTCTGGAACAGGCCTGCCAGGACAGCGGGTTCGTCATTCATCACTGGCAGGAAAGCCCGATCACAGGCGGCGATGGCAATCGCGAATTTCTGCTTTATGCCAGCCGCAGTGATCAGTGACCTTTTTCCTCATCGGCTGAAGCAGAGGCTGTCTCCGGACTCGAAGGGATGGCCCCCTCCCCCAGCCAGCCTTCTACATAAAGACGCTGGATGAGCACCATACCCAGGGCCGTCAGTGGCGCAGCGACCAGCAGCCCAAGGATACCTGCCAACAGACCGAGTGCCAGTTGCACTGCAATCAGTAGTCCCGGCGGGATTTCCACCGCCTCCCGTTGCACCCAGGGCGTCAGCAGATAGCTCTCGACAAACTGAATACCGGTATAGAGCACTGCTACATGCCATAGCGCCTCGGGGTCCTGGGAGAAAGCCACCAGCAGAGCTGCCCCGGCCGCCAGTAGTGGACCAAAGTTGGGAATGAACTCCATCAGTGCGGCCAGCAATCCAAGCGACAGGGCCAGTGGAATGCCGAGCAACCAGAGCCCAATCCCTGTCAGGATGCCGACCACGGACATCGATACCAGCTGTCCGATCAGCCACCAGCTCAGCTTGTTGCGCACTTCCTTCATCAGCACACGCGATCCCTGACGGCGCTGCGGCGGAATCAGCGCCAGCACACCCTTGCGATAGGTATCCGGTTCGATCGCGATATATAAACCGATAAAGATGACAACCACGGTATTGATCAAGGCGCCAAAGGTAGAAGAGAGCACCGTCTCGACCCGGGTAAGCCAGCTGCGTAACAGGTCACTGGCAGAACCATGCTGTTCGAGATGGCTGACCAGCCTGTCCCCGAACGGCCAATGGCGCATCTGCTGCTCCAGATGATCGATTGACTGCGGCAATACCTGAGACATTTGATGAAACTGCTGCAATGCGTTGGTGGCAAAATTCATCATGAATGCTGCCAATAGCGCAATCAGACCGCCGATTACAACCACCAGTGACCAGCGTCGCGATAAAAAGGTATGACGACAAAGCCAGTCCGTAGGCAATGAGATCAGCAGGGCCATCAGCAATCCGGCAAATATCAATAGCAGGATTTCGCAACCCAGAAACAGCAGGGTCAGAACAATAATGACCGATGCCGCGATAAGCGCAGCGATCCATACACGCCTGGTATAAAGACTGGGATGACGGGGCTCCGTCGAACGTGACAAGACAACACTCCCTGTTGGTCAGCTGCCTGTGCAATCATCCCTGATTGCGGCAGTAAAATGGCATTCATTGTAACCGCAACCTTCAGTGAAGATCATGACTCATGTAATGAGACGTGCGCGTCACAATTCCCGCCGGTCATGCATATCTGGCTCTCCACCTGCAAGGTGGTGTGTGTCAGCCCGAAATGCGTTTTCAGACATGACTGGGCTCGCTTCATCAATTCATCGCGGTCACTTTGCGCATCGGCGACCAGGTGCGCACTGAATAATGGCGATTGAGCCGTCAGCGCCCAGACATGAAGATCGTGTACCTCTTCAACACCCTCGACCTTCATCAGTTCTCGGCGGATGGAAGCGATATCGACACCTTCCGGTATCCCTTCCAACAGCACATGCGTCGAGCGGCGCAGTACCTTGACCGCCGAGTTCAGAATCAAGGCGGCAGCCAGCAGGGAGAGCAGTGGGTCAGCCAGCGTCCAACCCGTCAGCATGATAATCAGAGAGGCTGCAATGGCAGCTACCGACCCCAGCAGATCACCGATAACATGGACCAGCGCACCGCGCAGATTGAGATTAGCCCGGTCACCATGATGCAAAATGAAAAATGCCATCACATTCACCACCAATCCCAGCAGGGCGATTACCAGCATGAGTTGTGATCCGACCGGCACTGGCATGAACAGCCTCTTTATGGCAGTGACCACAATCCAGCCAACGACAGCCAGTAACGCCAGTGCATTGACAAAGGCGGCCAGCACCTGAAAGCGCTCGTAACCATAGGTACGCCGATGATCGGGTGATCGTCTCGCCAGCCTGAAGGCGACCAGGGCCAATAACAGTGAGGCACTATCGCTGAACATATGGCCTGCATCGGCCAGCAACGCCAATGACCCCGACCACCAGCCCCCCACGACTTCGGCAAGCATGAACATGCCGGTCAGAATCATGACGCGCACGACTCGGCGCTCATTGTCAGCGCCGACATGGTCATGCTCGTGCTGATGCGCTCCATGAGAGGAGGGGTGTTGTGTTTGTTGCCTCATTGCTTCTTCCTGTTCGCACCGGGTCATTCCGGACGCTCCTCGCGATCACTACCCGATTATTGTTTTACGCCGAATGGGTGATGCGTTTTTTCCACGCCTGCTTCTTCAGCATGTTCATCTGCCAAACGTCCATGGTCATGATAAGCTGCCCTCCTTAACGTTGTTGTGGAATGCGTGTACTCATGGCCTTCATCCTTTCTCGTGCCTCACTGCCCCTGATGACCGCGATCACCCTGCTGGCGATGTCCGGCCTTGAACCCGCCGGTATGGCGCGGGCGGATGATCAGCCTCGCAGTGCCCAGCCCGCTGTCGATCATCAGGAGACCGACGCGTCGGTTGAAGCCAACCGGGCGCGCAAGGCCGAACTCGAGAAACGTGCCACTCGCAATCCATTGGCCATCACCGTTTTTCACCGCAATTATCTGATGCCCTGGGCCTATAACTTCACGCCCGATGGCGAGAGCTTCAATGAAATAGAGTCAGGCAGCGGTGTGGATCGTGCCGAGGTACAGTTTCAGCTCAGCTTCAAGGTGGGTATCGCCGATGATATCTTCGGTAACAACGGTGATGTCTACTTTGCCTATTCACAGCGATCATGGTGGCAAGCTTACAATTCCGATGCTTCTTCCCCTTTCCGGGAAACCAATTATCAACCCGAAATCTTTATCAGCTTCGATAACAATCAGCATCTTTTCAACTGGATCAATTCAGCCAATCGAATCGGCCTGATGCACCAGTCCAATGGGCGCTCCGATCCGCTATCGCGCAGCTGGAATCGCATTTACCTGGCCTCTGTTTTTCAGCAGGGTCCATGGGGCCTTGAAGTCATGCCCTTCTGGCGCATTCCGGAATCCGACAGCAATGATGACAATCCTGACATCGAGGATTACATGGGCTATGCGGACTTCACCCTGAGCTATACTCGTAACAATCAGGAATTCACCTGGCTGATTCGCGGCAACCCGGGACAGGGCCATTTCGGTAATCAGGTGGATTACTCCTTCCCGCTCTTCGGCAAGATTCGGGGATTTGTGCAGTACTATAACGGCTATGGTGAAAGTCTGATCGATTACGATCACTACAACCGACGAATCAGCCTCGGTTTCAGTCTGAACACCTCTTTAGCAGGCATTCCGGATACTCTCTGAACACGACATTATCCTCGTTTTTTGCCATTTCGACTGAAGAACATACTGCAAACAGGCGGTTCGGCGTTGAAGGCAGCTCATCGACTGCTATGATGAAACTGCCATCAATATCAATGGAGGATGACAACCATGGCCATGCAGCCCGTCGAGCGCAACGCACGCGATGTCAGCAAGGAACAGCTCCGCGAGGACCTGCGTCAATTGTCGCAGACCGTGGAAGAGCTGATGAACGCGACCGCTGATGATTCCCGGGAAAACGTCTCTCGTCTGCGGGCCCGGGCCGAGGAGCGGTTGCGCGAAACACGGGCACGGCTGAGCGCACAGGGTGAGCGCGTTCGTACCCAGACCATGGATACCGTGGAGTGCTGCGAGCACTATGTGCGCGAAAATCCCTGGCAGAGTCTCGGCATCAGCGCCGCCGCTGGCATGGTGGCCGGATTACTGATCGGACGTCGCTGATGGCTCGTCAGGAAGGCGCCAGCGGCCCGGCGGAAAAGGTCATCAGCGCCGGGCGCCAGCTGTTCACCAGTGTCATCACCGCCGGCGAGACTCGTCTTCGCCTTGCCGTGGTAGAGCTGGAGGAAGAGCGGGCCCGGTTGTTTTCGATGCTGCTGCTGGCCGGGCTCGCTTTGCTTCTGATCGGGTTCGGTGTCGGCATGCTCATGCTGCTGGTCATCGTGGCCTTCTGGGAAGACCACCGATTGCTGGCTATTGGCATCGCCTCGGCAGTGTTGCTATTGACTGGCGCATTGATCGCACTGCGTGTACGCAGTATCGCGCGCGAGCCCAATCTGCTGCGTTCAACCATGAATCGGTTTACCGAAGACCGACAGTACCTGGAGCGCCATCACGATGTTTCGTGATCCATCCGTGCGCCGGCGCCAGCTCGAAGAGCAGGTGGTGCAGGATCGGCTCAATCTCGCCACCGCCGTGCGTGACTGGCGAGAAGCCACGGCACCGATCGATCACGCATGGACACAGGTGATGCGTTACCGTGGTCTGATTGCGCTGGGCCTCGGTACCTTCTTCGCCCGCAAGGGCAAAAGGAGAAATACGAGCACAGGCGGTCTGCGTCGCTGGATCCGTCGCGGCACCATGGCTTATGCCATTGGCCGGCGGGTACGTACTGCCATGCGACACTGATGATGTCACGACAGGGCCGGGCGCTATCCGGTCCTGTATTGTTTTGCCCGAACTGCAGACACAGCCACGTTTCAGAGTGCCTGACCGCACGCAACGCCTGACGCCCAGGCCCACTGGAAGTTATAGCCACCCAGCTGCCCCGTCACATCCAGCACTTCTCCGATAAAGCAAAGCGCCGGCAGATCATGAACTTCGAAGGTCTTCGAGGATATGGCCTCGGTATCTACACCGCCCATCGTCACCTCGGCAGTACGCCAGCCTTCGGTACCGGTCGGGGTCAGTTGAAACTGCTGCAGCGCCTCGGCCACTCCAGCCAGATCGGTATTACTATAGTTGGCCAGCGCCCCTGAATATCCCAGCCATTGACTCATCGCACGCGCCAGCCGACGAGGCAATCGTTCCGAAAGCCAGGCATCCAGTTGCCGCTTCGGATACTGGCGACGACTCTGATGCAATGCACCCTCGACATCCTCTTCCGGCAACCAGTTGATGCACAACGCATCACCGGGCTGCCAGTGTGATGACGCCTGCAACATGGCCGGGCCGGAAATACCCCGATGCGTCATCAGCGCAGGCTCACGGTAGCACCCATCCCGACAGCGTACTTCCACCGGCGTTGAAACGCCCGAAAGCTCCGCCATGCGCTCCTTCCAGGGCGAACCCAGGGTGAAGGGTACCAGCGCCGGACGAAGTGGTGTCACCTCAAGACCGAATTGACGCGCAATCTGATGGCCAAAATCGGTCGCCATGGAGGGAATCGATAACCCACCGGTGGCCACAACAACATGACCTGCCGACAATCGGCCCATGGAAGTATCCAGCCGCATTGCCGAGCCTTCGCGCTCGATTCGATCCACTCGGGTTCTGGTCGCCAGCGTTACGCCGGCCCACTCGCATTCGGTCAGCAGCATATCCACGATAGGCTGGCTGGAATCGGCACAGAACAACTGTCCGGGTGCCTTTTCCACCGGTTCGATACCGTGACGTTCGGTCAGCTCGACAAAATCCTGTGGGGTATAGCGCTTGAGCGCCGAAATGCAGAAATGCGGATTGGCCGAAAAAAAGTGACGCGGACCAGTATCCAGATTGGTGAAATTACAGCGCCCTCCCCCTGACATCAGAATCTTGCGGCCCACACGTCTGGCCTGTTCGATCAGCAGTACACGACGACCTCGATATCCCGCTGTCAGAGCACACATCATGCCAGCCGCCCCGGCACCGATGATGACGACATCCCACGGTTTCATGCCTGTCACCCCATTGGTGTTAACCGGCTCACAAAGATACAGGCCGCACCCGGTGGATGCGGCCTGCTCAATACAATCGCCGCTGTTGTATCAGCGATCGATAGTGCTTCAGTCGCCTGAGGCTTCGGCATGCCCACCGAACTGCTTGCGCATGGCTGACAGCAGTTTCTCGCCATACGTATTGTCGGTGCGCGAACGGAAACGCGTATAAAGCGCGCTGGAAAGCACATTGACCGGCACGGCCTCCTCAATGGCAGCCTCGATCGTCCAGCGGCCCTCGCCGGAATCACTGACCTGGCCGGAGAACTCGGAAAGCTCGTGATCTTCGGTCAGAGCAATGGAAGTCAGATCCAGCAGCCAGGAGGAGATGACACTGCCACGCCGCCAGACTTCCGCAATATCGGCCAGATTGAGATCGTAGCGCTCATCCTCGGGCAGCTCTTCCTTGTCGCGGTTGCGCAGGATATCGAAGCCCTCGGCATAGGCCTGCATCATGCCGTACTCGATACCGTTGTGGACCATCTTGACGAAATGTCCAGCGCCGACCGGTCCACAATGCAGGTATCCGATCTCGGCCCGTTCATCGAAATTCTCGCGTCCCGGTGTTGTCTCGATATCCCCACGCCCTGGTGCCAGGGTATGAAAGATGGGATCGAGTCCTTCAACCACCGACTTTTCACCACCAATCATCAGGCAGTAGCCGCGCTCACGCCCCCAGACTCCCCCGGAAACGCCGACATCCACATAATGCAGCCCTTTCTCGCGCAGCCTGTGTGAGCGACGTACGTCATCCTTGAAGTAGGCGTTGCCACCTTCGATAACAGTATCACCCTGCTCCAGTAGCGTGCCCAGGCGATCAATGGTGCCTTCGGTGATTTCGCCGGCCGGCAACATCAGCCAGATGGCGCGAGGTGCCGGCAGACGCTCGACCAGCGCTTCGAGCGAGTCACACCCTTCGGCGCCATCGGCAGCCACGGCCTTGACAGCCTCCGGGTTGGCATCGAATACGACACATTCATGATCGGCGTCCATGAGTCGGCGCGCAATATTGCCACCCATGCGGCCGAGACCGACGATTCCCAGTTTCACTGACTACTCCTTGCCCGCACTAGGGGCGCCCTGGATGAATTGGGACGAAATATCGGAAAGTTTAACAAAAACGATTGGCTCGCGCCCTACCCGACCTTTATCGATTGGCCGAACCCACACCGGGATTCGCCACCTGGCTACGCCTTAAGATCTCGCGGGCGACAGGCGTAGCAGCATAGTTTCACCTGTAGAAGAAACCACTGACTCGTTAGGCTGTGTGTTATGACGCCACTTAACGTTCTGTCACATTCTGAAACAGACGTATGCTCGGAGGCATTTACGCCATGACGCGCGAGAAGTTCGTGGCACTGGACTGGCTACGTTTTGCACTGGCCATGTATCTGGTGCTGTTCCATACCTTCAAGGAAGCCTATGCGCCGATTCGTGAGTGGCCGATAGTACACAGCCTGCTGAGCATCGGTTTTTTCTCGACCAGTACCTTTTTCGTCCTTTCAGGCTTTCTGCTGACGCACGTCTATCTGCGTTCGGTACATCATGAACATCAGTTCCGGCTGAGTACCAGCAAGGGCATGTTCTGGCTCAAGCGTTTCGCCTCGCTTTACCCGATCCATATTCTCGCCTTGCTGCTTGCCCTGCCGTTGATGATGTCCAGTTCGGGCAACATGGGAGAGATCATGGTGACTCCCAATACCAATGTCTGGGGACCGGATAAGCTTGATGGTGTCGAGCGCGCCCTGGACCTGCCTGCCCTGCTGACCAATCTGGGGCTGCATCTGACGCTGACGCACGCCTGGAATCCGCTTTATACCGCTTTCAATTCTCCCAGCTGGTCGCTCTCGGCTCTGATGTTCTTTTATCTGGTCTTTCCCTTTGCAGCGCCAATGATTGGTCGCCATCGTCGTCCGATACTGTTGTTGGCAGCATTGCTGAGCCTTTATCTGATTCCGGCACTGATCATGTTCTTCGGTTACAGCAATTCGGTCATCGGTCATGGACTGCTCCATCGCAATCCATTGATCAGGCTGCCGGAGTTCCTTGCCGGAATGACACTGCATCGCATCTGGTTACTACATCGTACATCCCTGCGACAGTGGCTCGAGGCGGGCTGGCTACCCGTGGCACTACTTGTGATAGCAGGGAGTTTTGCCACTGCTACCTGGGCCCATCTGACGGTGCGCGGCCCCTGGTATTATCTGTTCCATAATGGACTGTTGCTGCCTTCGCAGTTGATGCTGGTTCTTCTATGTGTCCTGTATCAACCTGATTCGGAATCGAGGCTCTCACGCGCAGGGCAACGTCTGGGCGTCGCTTCACTGTCGATCTTTGCGCTTCACATTCCCCTTAACATCATTGCCTCTCGCGCCGAGAAATTGCTGATGGGGGCTATCGATGTCATGACCAGTGATGCGCCGTGGTCGATGCTGATTCCACTGGCCAGTGAAGCCAGCCGCTCCATCTGGCTTTACCCGGTATTTCTGATCGTCATTGTGGCCGCAAGCGTGCTGTTCCAGGAACAGTTGGTCAATCGAATGCGAGGCTGGATAGTTCGCGCAGGCAGTCACAGACGGCAAGCCGCGCTGGTTGCAGATGACCATTATCACGAACCTCAGGGATCCTGACAGGCGAGCTTTCGCAGCAGATTTACCATCAATAAGCATAACAATACGTTTACGTCGGCAAGGCTGGACTATGCTGAATTGTAATCAGGACGTTTTTTATCAATATCGGGTTACCCACTCCGCCCGACGGGACTGACGCCACGTCCCCATAAAAGCGTCGCTGGGCGACGACAGGCACATGGCACAATGCGTTACCCATGCTGGACCAATCGTGGCCATCGGTGGTGCAGAGGATCGAACCTCCGATCTCGAGATTCTGAAACAGGTTTTCAGGCTGGGGCATCGGGATAATACCGAGGTGGCCGTTATCGGCACGGCCAGCGGTATTCCCGATCAGATCCTCCCTACCTACGAGACCGCCTTCACGCGTCTCGGTGCTGCTCATGTTCACACGCTGGATATCCGTACCCGTGAGCAGGCAGGGGACGCTCATAATGTGCGCCTGATTCAGCAAAGCGGCATCATCTTCTTCATCGGTGGCGATCAGTTGCGCCTGACCAGCATTCTGGGCGGTTCTGCAACATTCAGGGCAGTACGTGAGCGTCTTGCCAACGGCGCCGTGGTAGCCGGCACCAGTGCCGGGGCAGCCGCCATGCCTGGCACCATGATTTATAACGGTGCAGCAGCAGACGCCCTGCGCAAGGGCGCCGTTAACATGAGCTTCGGCCTTGGGCTCGTGCAGGGGTTGATCATCGATAGCCACTTTCTTGAACGAGGCCGTTTTACACGGCTGATGGAAATTGGCACGACCAACCCCGAACAACTCGGGGTCGGCCTCGGTGAGGATGCAGGTGTCATTATTCATCCGAATCGCATTCTCGAAGCCATTGGGCCGGGCCATGTCATCCTTATTGATAGCCGCAAGCTGGCCAGTACCAATATTGCCGAACTATCAATGGGGGGTGCAGTTGCTCTCGAACACATGATTCTTCACGCCCTGGTCAGCGGCCATGGGTTCGATATCGACGCACGACGCTACCTCCAGCCCGGTGAACTATCCCTTTGCAAGGGAGATCGTCGATGAACATTCTCGCGCATCGCGCCCTGCGTGGACCGAACTATTACAGCCACTATCCGGCCATCTACATGCGACTGGATATCGGTGAACTCGAGCAACGCCCCAGCGATACGATTCCCGGCATTGTCGAACGGGTCACCGAGCTGCTGCCTACCCTCCATGAGCACCGCTGCTCCGTGGGTCGACCCGGAGGTTTTCTGGAACGGCTGGCCCGCGGCACCTGGGCCGGCCACGTCGTCGAACATGTCGCAATCGAGCTGCAGAATCTCATCGGCTTTTCGGTCGGCTACGGCAAGACGGTGGATTCCTATGAGACCGGCATCTACAACGTCGTCTATCGCTACCGCGACGAAGCCTGCGGACTGGCAGCCGGGGAGGCAGCTGTCGAAATCGTCGAGCGTCTTTTTAATAACGGCGACATCAATCTCGCGGAAATCATATCCCGTCTCAAAAGCATTCGTGATGAGCACATGCTGGGGCCCTCTACTGCCTCGATCGTCGCTGCTGCTCAGGCCCGCGGCATTCCCTGGCAGCGGCTCAGCGAAAACAGCAGCTACATCCAGCTTGGCCATGGGCACCGACAGCAACGCATTCAGGCGACGGTAACAGGGCGCACCGACCTGATCGGCTACAGCATTGCCGATGACAAGGAGTGGACCAAACAGATTCTTGGCGATGCCGGCATCCCGGTGCCCATTGGCCAGGTCTGCCATTCTCTGGATGAAGCGCTCGAAGCGGCGACGCTTATCGGTTATCCGGTGGCGACCAAACCGCTGGTTGGCAATCATGGCCGTGGCGTGAGTACGGACATTCAGGATGAATCGACGCTAAGAGATGCCTTCGCTGTCGCCTCGCGTCAGCATGATGCCATCATTGTGGAGCAATACATTAAAGGTGAAGATCACCGTCTGTTGGTCATTGATGGCAAATTCGTTGCTGCCGCTCGAAGGCGGCCAGCTCACGTTACCGGCGATGGTGTGGCCACCTTGCAAATACTGCTGGATCGGGAAAATCAGGACCCGCGACGAGGTATTGGCCATGAAAACCTGCTGACACAAATCCATTTCGATGAGCAGTCACAACGTCTGCTCGAGCAGCAGGGACTGACGCTGCAGAGTGTCATCCCCGCCGGCGAAATGGTTTTTCTTAAATCAACGGCCAATCTGAGCACCGGGGGCACGGCCACTGACGTAAGCGACGAGGTCCACCCCGAAGTGCGTTATGTGGCAGAACGTATCGCGCGTCTGATCGGACTCGATATCATTGGCATCGACCTGCTCGCCGAAACCCTGACACGACCACTTGAAGAGCAGTCTGCCGCCGTGGTTGAGGTCAATGCCGGCCCCGGATTTCGCATGCATCTGTCGCCCACCCACGGCGAAGGGCGTGATGTAGGTCGCCATGTCATTGACATGCTCTTCCCGAACAGCGAAGACAATGCACGCATTCCACTGGCTGCCATCACAGGCACCAATGGCAAGACCACCACGGTACGTCTGCTCTCGCACCTGTTGCGTCAGGCCGGCCGCAATGTCGGTATGGCCTGTACAGGTGCAATCGAAATCGATAACCACATCATCATGCGCGGAGATTACAGCGGCCCCCAGGCGGCCTCCATCGTATTACGCGAACCCACGGTCGAATGTGCAGTGCTCGAAGTGGCCAGAGGCGGCATCATGCGCCGCGGACTCGGCTTTGACGAGTGTGATGTGGGCGTCATGCTCAATATCGCCAGTGACCATCTCAACGAACACGACATCCATACCCTGGATGAACTGGCGCGCTGCAAGAGCGTGGTCATCGATGCCGTTCGCGAAGGAGGCAAGGCTGTACTCAATGCCGATGATCCCAGGGTATTGGCCAGCCGCGAATGGTCCCGGGGCGAGATTGTGCTGTTCACCCTTGACCCGACATCGGCGACAGTCCGTGAACATGTCGAACAGCACGGCGTGGCCTTTACCATCAATGACGAATGCATCGTGATGCGTCAGGGTCGTGTCGAAGCGGAGATTATTCCGGTGATCAATGTCCCGCTCACCTTCGAAGGGCATGCCCGATTCAACGTGGCCAATGCCCTGGCTGCCAGCGCCGCCGGCTATGCGCTGGGTTTGAGCATTGCCGATATCCAGATGGGGCTACAGACCTTTCATCCCACCATGGGTCAGAACCCCGGCCGTACCAATCTGGTTGAGGCCGAAGGCATGAAGGTACTGATCGATTATGGTCATAATGTACCGGCCCTCGAAGCCCTCTCCGAACTTATCATGGGCATTCCGGCCCGGCGCCGTCTCAGCGTAGCCAGCGCCCCGGGCAACCGTCGTGATGAGGACCTGTTCGCCCTGGGAGAGCAACTGGCCCGGATGCACGATGTGGTGTTTCTTTACGAAACCGATCCGCGCGGTCGCACCGAAGGCGAAACTGTTGCCCTGCTACTCGCCGGTGCCCAGTCGGCAGGCGACACCTGCCATGTCGAGGTCGTCATGGATGAAAGCCGTGCAGTTGAGCGCGCCTTCGAAGAAGGTGGCGAGGGCGACCTGCTGGTGTTGCTGATTGATGATATCGACAGTGCCATCGAGCGTCTGCGTGGGCGTCGCTTCTCCGGCCCCCCACCAACCGATTCAGCGCAGCCTCGGCCATGAATCGCCACGACGACCGCCCACCGCGCTTGCTGACCCTGTTACGGGTCAAGGGTATTCATGCTCCGGAAAAGCTCAAGGTACGGGAGATCCTGATTGCCGATGGCCGTATTGCAGCGCTTGGAGAAGATCTTGATGTACCGGTCCACTGGCCTGTTCATCGGGTTGAAGCACAGGATCTGATCGCAGTCCCCGCCTTTATCGATCAGCATGTCCATGTGACTGGTGGTGGCGGCGAAGGAGGATTTGGCAGTCGCTGTCCGGGTATTGGTGCGCAGGAAATCGCCGCCATGGGCATCGGTACGGTGGTCGGCGTACTGGGCACCGACTGTATCAGTCGTTCACCGGCGGATTTGCTGGCTGCAGTACGTGGACTCAAGTCAGAAGGTATTGCCGCCTATATGTATACGGGCGCCTATCGCGTACCGCCCCCCACCCTGACCGGCGATATTCAGCGCGATCTGGCCTGGATTCCCGAAGTGATCGGACTGGGTGAAATTGCCATTTCGGATCATCGTTCCAGCCAGCCGCGTCAGGACGAGCTCGAGCGACTGGTCAGTGAAGCGCGAGTCGGTGCCATGCTCGCTGGCAAGCGCGGCATCTGTCATTTTCATCTGGGCGATGGCAAACGCGGGCTGGAGCCACTGCGTCGTCTCTTGAGCGAAACCGAAATGCCCGCTGAACAGATTATTCCCACCCATGTCAATCGACATTCGGCGCTGCTGGAAGAGGCCGTGGATTATGCGCTCTCATTCGAAGCCTGCATCGATGTTACCGCCTTTGAAATACCCGGCGATGGGCTCAGCGCCTTTGATGCGGTCGCCCATCTGCTTGAACAGGGCGTCCCTGCCGAGCGCATCACCCTGAGCTCGGATTGCAATGGCAGCCTGCCCGAGTTCGACCAGCGGGGCAACTATACCGGCATGCGGGTGGCGCGTAACACTGCTCTCATCAGCGACTGGCAGCGCCTCGTACAGGAACACGTACTGCCGCTGGATACCGCACTGGGATTGATTTCGGGCAATGTCGCCCGGGTACTGGGGCTACATCACTGCAAGGGGCGCCTGGCCGTCGGCTTCGATGCCGATATCACCCTGCTGGATGAAACGCTGCAACCGCGACAGACGTTTGTTGCCGGACGACGCATTCATGGTGGCGAATAGCCTCCGCCAAAGGCGTCAGGGCTTTATCCCGGCATCTGACAACTACAAGGGCGCATGAATCAGTAATGACTGCCAGTCGTGCGTAGAGTGCCCGACAAAGCCGGGATATGGTCCGGCGAACCCTTTTCCAGACATGAAAAAACCGGCCATTGGGGCCGGTTTTTGCAATTCGTGGCGGAGAGGGAGGGATTCGAACCCTCGAAGCCTTTCGACTTACACACTTTCCAGGCGTGCTCCTTCGACCACTCGGACACCTCTCCGCATTGTAGTTTCAAGGGGTGCCCCCTCGAAACGGCGCACAGTCTGTCATGGCATGGCTGAAATTGCAACCGCGCGTCCGAAGGCTACTGGCGGGTAAGCCGCAGTGCCTCGGGAGGCTGCTCGCCGGGCGTGGCCCGCCACGGGTTGATATCCAGCCCGCCACGTCTCACATAACGCGCCATGACCAGCAGTCGTTCGGGATTGGCCTCGCGCATGATGTCGGTAAACATCCGTTCCACACAGTGTTCGTGGAAATCCTGGTGATTGCGAAAGGACACAATGTAGGCCAACAGACCGTGGTGATCGAGCACCGGACCCCGATAGCGAATCAGCACACTCCCCCAGTCCGGCTGACCGGTGACCGGACAGTTGGACTTGAGCAGATGTGAGTGCAACGTCTCCTCAACCACTTCGTCCCCGGTGATCAGAAATGCCGGTTCGGGCGTAAAGGTATCGATCTCGATATCCAGCTCATCAAGACACTGCCCGGGCATTCTGGCAGGTGCCAGCGCCGCATCATCCACCCCGAAAAGAGTCACTTCGACTTCAGCGCCGGCCGCTTCGGAGAGATCGCGCTTGAGGGCTCGACGTACTTCAACCGAGGAAGCGAAACGCTGCTGGTTGAAACTGTTGAGATAGAGCTTCCAGGACTTGGATTCGATCAGTCGCGGTGACTCCGCCGGCACCCGGAATCGGGCAATGGCCACGACCGGTTTACCCCGCGGCTCAAGCCAGGAAAGTTCAAATGCCTGCCACTCGTCCTCCCCCTCGAAGGGCAGCTCATCCTCATCAATATCCAGTGTCTCGCGTGTGACAGCGCGCTCGATGGGATAAAGCAGGGCCGGATCATAGTGATCCGGATAAGCCGATGACTGCCCCAGTGGGGCGCCTTCGAGGAGTTCGTCGCTCATGTGTTCAGCTCCGCAGCCCCTTGCCTCGCTCAAGAAGTTTCAGCCCTACGACAAAGAACACCACGATGAATGCCGCGATGGCCAAAACCGCCCAACCGACGTCGATGTCGGAAATACCCAGAATACCGTATCGGAACGTATTGACCATATACAGGATCGGGTTGATCAGCGAAACCCCCTGCCAGAAATCGGGCAGCGTATGAATCGAGTAGAACACACCCCCCAGATAGGTCAGCGGTGTCAGCACAAAGATCGGCACGATCGAGATGTCATCGAACTTGTTGGCCAGCAGCGCGTTGATGAAGCCACCAATCGAGAACAGCAAGGCCGTCATGATGACCACACCAGCCGTCAGCAGGGGATGCACCATATGCAAATCGGTAAACAGCAGCGATACGATAGTGACAATAATCCCGACGCACAGGCCTCGCGCCGCACCGCCGACCACATAACCCGACAGGATCAACCAGTTGGGCATTGGCGAAATGATCAATTCTTCAACCGAACGCTGGAACTTGTTACCAAAAAAGGAAGACGCCACATTGGAGTAGCTATTGGTAATCACCGACATCATGATCAGTCCGGGCACGATATAGCTCATGTAATCGACCCCATCCATCTGGCCGACTCGTGAGCCGATCAGATTGCCGAAAATGATGAAATACATCGTCATCGTGATCGATGGCGGCAACAGGGTCTGCGGCCAGATCCTCATGAACCGGCGAATCTCGCGCACGATGATGGTCCAAAGGGCGATGAACAACTGACGCGTACTCATGACCGGATCTCCCCACTCTTCGGTGCCGACCCGCTGCTCTGCTCCACCAGGCTCACGAAAAGCTCCTCCAGTCGATTGGCGCGGTTGCGCATGGACACCACATCCACCCCCTGCTCGCCCAGCTGATTGAAGGCATCATTGAGGTGCTGGCCCTTCTCGATCGACAACATCAGCTGAGAGGCATCGACCTGCTCGAGCTCGAAGCCTGTCAGATTCGGAACAGTGTCGATCGGTCGTGCCAGATCGAGCAGGAAGGTCTCCCGGGTCAGCTGGGTCAGCAGATCCCGCATGGAGGTATTCTCGACAATTTCGCCGTGATTGATGATGGCGATATTGCGACACAGATTCTCGGCTTCTTCGAGATAGTGCGTGGTGAGAATGATCGAGGTACCCTCTTCGGCATTGATTCGCCGCATGAAGGACCACATGCTGCGCCTTAACTCGATATCCACACCCGCGGTCGGCTCATCGAGAATCAGCAGACGCGGCCGATGAATCAGGGCGCGAGCGATCATCAGCCGTCGTTTCATACCGCCGGAGAGCATTCTCGCGGTGGCATTGCGCTTTTCCCAGAGCCCAAGATCCTCGAGCAGCTGGCGACAGCGATCCTTGCATTCACGCATCGATAGACCGTAATAACCGGCCTGCGTCAGTACGATATCCTCGACCTTCTCGAACTGATTGAAATTGAACTCCTGGGGCACGACACCCAACTGATACTTGGCACGGGAAAAATCCCGGTCGATATCAATGCCGTGAATCCTGACTTCACCGGCGGTCTTGCGTACCAGTGAACTGACCACACCCAGCGTGGTCGACTTGCCCGCGCCATTGGGGCCGAGCAGCGCAAAGAAGTCCCCTTGTGGAACTTCCATGTCGATACCCTTCAACGCGTGAAAGCCATTATCGTAGACCTTGGTCAGGCCACGAATGGACAGGGCAGGTTCTGCCATGGGGAACTCCAGTCTCGACGAGCATCACCGATCCGGTGATACCCGATTACAGGCCATCGCCACGATCATCGCGATCATGTGAGGATCAACACCGATCGTGCAGGGGGCACGTAGTCTAGCATGTCATGGCGCGCTTAACGCCGCTGCAGGGAGAAATCGTTAGCAGACCATCCATATCAGGCATGGCGGGATCGAGCGAGGCCGGCCGCATCAGACCCATGTCCTGGATATCGGATCGAACAGGAAGAGAAAAAGGAATGGCGTCCCGTAGGGGGTTCGAACCCCTGTTACTGCCGTGAAAGGGCAGTGTCCTGGACCACTAGACGAACGGGACGCATTGGAGCGGGAAACGAGATTCGAACTCGCGACCCTCGCCTTGGCAAGGCGATGCTCTACCACTGAGCTATTCCCGCGATGCTCACATCGGTGAGATCGGAAAAAGTGGCGTCCCATAGGGGGTTCGAACCCCTGTTACTGCCGTGAAAGGGCAGTGTCCTGGACCACTAGACGAATGGGACGCACTGGAGCGGGAAACGAGATTCGAACTCGCGACCCTCGCCTTGGCAAGGCGATGCTCTACCACTGAGCTATTCCCGCTCTGCACTTCAATAAAGCTTGATTGGCGTCCCGTAGGGGGTTCGAACCCCTGTTACTGCCGTGAAAGGGCAGTGTCCTGGACCACTAGACGAACGGGACGTGATGCCTTCGCCTCATCGAAGTGGCGCGAATATTACCCACCTGACCTGAAGGTGTCAACCCGCACCACCCCCCTTCCAATCCATGCGGGTTGTCCCCATTGTGGCAGGGAAAACATGGTTAATGCCGTTGGGGCGCTTCGCCCGGACATTATTTGACGTAACGGCGCATTATTCTGCTGGAGGCTTGCATGGACAAGGTTACTCGTACCGACGCCGAATGGCGTGAGCAGCTGACCGATGAACAGTATCGGGTCACGCGCCAGGCCGGCACCGAACGCCCCTTTACCGGTGATTACCAGGTCGAACCGGTACAGGGCATCTATCACTGTGTCTGTTGTGGTGCGCCCCTGTTCGAGAACGAGCACAAGTTCGAAGCCCATTGCGGCTGGCCGAGTTTCGATCGTCCGCTGGCCGATGCCGCCGTTGAGGAGCATGAGGACACCAGCCTTGGCATGCGGCGCATTGAGGTCACCTGCCGACGCTGCGATGCTCATCTGGGACACGTCTTTCCCGATGGTCCACGCGACACCACCGGCATGCGCTATTGCATCAACTCGGTAGCACTGACCTTTCATCAGGGCGAATGATCCCGTCACGTCCAGCTGGTATTCTCTGCATCGGCCGGCCTGATGAAGGCCGCGCCGTGACCGGCATTGCTGCCGCTGAAAGCCCCTGAACGGAGATTTCGCCATGCTCGGCTGGTACCCCGGACACATGCACAAGGCGCGTCGCCAGATCAATGAGACGCTGCCGGAGATCGATGTCGTTATCGAGGTACTCGATGCCCGACTCCCCTACTCCAGCAGCAATCCCATGCTGGCAGAACTGACGCGCCACAAACCGACGCTCAAGATTCTTACACGTGCCGACCTGGCTGACCCGGAGATGACGCGCGTCTGGACCGAGCACTTCAATACGCAGGGCGATACCCGAGCACTGGCTGTGGTCACCACGGAGAGCAAACAGCTCAAGCGCATTGCAGGAGCATGTCGGGAACTGGCGGGCCATGTGCGCGCCGACCGCGATGTGCGAGTAATGGTGATGGGCATTCCCAACGTCGGCAAATCCACCCTGATCAACGGCCTGGCCGGGCGTGTGATTGCAAAAGTGGGCAACGAACCTGCCGTCACAAAGCGGCAGCAGAAGATTCGGATCTCCGGTGGCGTCGCCCTGACCGATACGCCGGGTGTACTCTGGCCACGCATCGAGGATCAGGCCAGCGCTTATCGGCTTGCCGCCAGCGGTGCCATACGCGATACCGCGCTGGAGTATACGGATGTTGCCACTACCATTGCCCTGGAACTGGTCGCACGCTATCCAAAAGCACTGAAACAGCGTTATCGGCTGGAAACACTCGGTGAAACCGGTGAAGAGTTCGTGGCAGCCATTGCCGCCAAACGTGGCGGCCTGCGCAGTGGCGGTGAAGTCGACCTGCACCGTGGCGCCGAGGTGCTACTGATGGATCTGCGCAGTGGCAAGCTCGGTCGTCTGACACTGGAAACGCCCGATGACATCATCCCCCCTGAAGTCCTCGCCGAGCGTCGCGATGCCGAGCAGCATCAACAAACCGGAGAAGACGCCAGCAGCTGATGGCCTGTCGCCGGTTTGCCTCTTGCCAACAGCGCGGTATTCTTGACCACTCGCCCTGCGGCGCTGGCGTCGATAGCCGCCTGCGGCCATGATCGCTCTCAACTCCGCGCTGGATAGCCAAACGCATGACCTCACCGATTCATAAATCCCGCAAGCTCGAACACGTCTGTTATGACATTCGCGGCCCTGTCCTCGAACACGCCAAACGCCTCGAGGAAGAAGGACACCGACTGCTCAAGCTGAATATCGGCAACCCCGCCCCATTCGGCTTTGAAGCCCCCGAGGAAATTCTTCAGGACGTGATGCGCAACCTGCCGACCGCCCAGGGGTACTGCGACTCCAAGGGCCTCTACTCGGCACGCAAGGCGATCATGCAGGAGTGCCAGCGCAAGGATATCCCCGGGGTCAGCATCGAGGATATCTACGTCGGCAACGGTGTTTCGGAACTGATCGTGATGGCCATGCAGGCCCTGCTCGATGATGGTGACGAAGTGCTCATCCCTGCCCCGGACTATCCGTTGTGGACGGCTGCGACCAATCTCTCCGGGGGGCGGCCGGTACATTACCTGTGCGACGAGCAGAACGAGTGGATGCCCGATATCGAGGACATGCGCTCGAAGATCACCGCTCATACCAAAGCGATGGTGATCATCAACCCCAACAACCCCACCGGGGCGGTCTACTCGGCCGAGGCCGTCCGCCAGATGCTGGCACTGGCTCGCGAGCATGATCTGATCGTATTCAGCGACGAGATCTACGACAAGATCCTCTACGACGGCACCGAGCATGTCTCTACCGCCGCACTGGCCGATGATCTGCTGATCCTCACGCTCAACGGTCTGTCAAAGAGCTATCGCTGTGCCGGCTTCCGCTCCGGCTGGATGATTCTTTCCGGCGAGCGCCGTCATGCCCAGGATTTCATCCAGGGTCTCGACATGCTGGCCTCGATGCGACTGTGCGCCAATGTCCCGGCCCAGCACGCCATTCAGACGGCATTGGGCGGCTATCAATCGATCAACGATCTGATTCTTCCTGGCGGACGACTACTGGCCCAGCGTGACATGGCCTGGCAGAAGCTCAATGCCATTCCGGGCGTCAGCTGTGTCAAACCGAAGGGAGCACTGTACATGTTCCCTCGACTTGACCCCGAGATGTACGACATCCGCGATGACCAGCAACTGGTACTCGATCTGCTGCTTGAAGAGAAGATCCTGCTGGTCCAGGGAACAGCCTTCAACTGGCCGGATCCGAACCATCTGCGCATTGTGACCCTGCCCTGGGTGGATCAGCTCGAGGATGCCATTGACCGGCTGGATCGTTTTCTCGCCCGACGTCGATGACGCCTAAACCATCCTTAACACATGATTGAAACAAAGCGACACAGGACTTATCTAAGGCGTTAGAAGCGACTTGTGTCGCGACTTCCCAAGCCCTTTCGGAGATCCATCACATGATGAGGATTGTCCTTTTTCTGGCCACCAACCTGGCCGTTGTGCTGGTCGCCAGCGTGACCCTGCGCATTCTGGGCGTGGACAGCTATCTCGACGGTGCCGGCGGCCTGAATCTCAACAGTCTGCTGATTTTCTGCTTCATCTTTGGCATGGCAGGATCGCTGATCTCGCTGCTGCTCTCCAAGAAGATGGCCAAAATGAGCACTCGGGCGCGCATCATCGAGCGCCCGGGCAACTCGACCGAACAGTGGTTGATCAGCACCGTAGGCGAACTCTCCCGAGACGCCGGTATCGAGATGCCCGAGGTCGGCATTTTCCCGGCACGGCAGGCCAACGCTTTTGCGACCGGCTGGAACAAGAATGCCGCGCTGGTCTGCGTGTCCGAAGGGTTGCTCGAGCAGATGCGCCCCGAGGAAGTACGCGCAGTACTGGGTCACGAGATCGGTCACGTGGCCAATGGCGACATGGTCACCCTGGCGCTCATCCAGGGGGTGGTAAACGCCTTTGTCATGTTCTTTGCCCGCATTGCCGCCATGGTGCTCGACAACTTCCTGCGCAGTGACGAGGAAGGGGGTGGACTCGGCTTCTTCGGCTATATCGCCGTCGTGTTCGCCTTCGAGATGGTCTTTGGCATCGCCGCCTCGGTGATCGTTGCCTGGTTCTCGCGCTGGCGTGAATATCGCGCCGATGCCGCCGGCGCCCGACTGGCAGGTAGTGGTGCGATGATCAATGCGTTGAACCGCCTCAAGGCGCAGAAGGATATGCAGGACGAAATGCCGGGCTCAATGACAGCCTTTGCGATCACGACCGGTCAGACTCGTCAGTTCATGGAGAAGCTGTTCGCCAGCCATCCTCCGCTCGATGATCGCATCCGCGCTCTCAAGGAAGCGGCTTACCGTCAGTAAACCGCATCGAATGTGCTTCCTTCCGGCCCGCCCCATGGCGGGCCTTTTCATGCTTTGGTCAGCCCTGCTTGCCTGCCAGCCGCAGCGAGAAGCCGGCACTGACAATGGTGTCACGCAGATCGCCGGCATTGTGTTTGAGACTGACCCGCAACGTCGAAAATTCACGCCGAGGCGGATACTCCTTGCGCATGCGATCAAACCCTTCGGCCATGCCGTAATGACGACGGTAGCGTTCCAGCAGTAGTGCATCGCGACGAATGTCGTAACATGCCCGGGCACAGAGTGTCAGCGCCTCAAGTGGCGGCGCCCAGCCGGTCAGGGTAATCCGGCGCAGCCAGGAATCCGGCTTGAGCTGACCAAGCCGCTTGCGAGCGGGCAAACCGAAGTGCCGGCTCATCGCTTCGTGAATCATGTCAGTCCCCAGCATCTTGCCATCCAGGCTGTAGCCGGCCACATGCGGGGTCGCGATATCCACCAGCCGGCAGAGCGCTTCATCAATATCGGGTTCCTGTTCCCAGACATCCAGAATGACGCGCAGATCGCGCCTGGTTTCCAGTCGACGACGCAAGGCAGAGGTATCGACACACTCGCCGCGCCCCGCACTGATCAGAATCTGATCAGGCCGCAGGGCGTCAATCCGTTCGGCATTCAGCAGATGATGGGTGGCATGATCACCGCTTTGTATCAACGGCGTATGCAGGCAGATCACATCGGCACGCTCGATCAGCGTATCGAGATCAACAAAATCCTCACGCCCTTCTGCCTCGGCCCGCGGCGGATCACAGATCAGACAGGGCATATCCAGCGCCTCAAGCCTGGCCTGCAAGCGACTGCCTACATTACCGGCCCCCACGATCCCCACGGTGCGCGAGTTCAGCGTCTCGCCATCCTGCTCGCTCATCAGCAGCAACCCGGATAGCACATAGTCGACCACGGACTCCGCATTGCTGCCGGGCGCACTGGCGAAGCCAATACCCTGCTCGCGCAGCCAATCGACATCAACATGGTCAACCCCAATGGTCGCCGTACCCACAAATTTTACCCGTGTTCCTGCCAGCAAATCGGCATTGACACGCGTCACCGAACGCACCAGCAGCACGTCAGCCTGCATCAGCTGCTCACGGCACATCTGTCTGCCCGGCAGACGCACGATCTCGCCATGATCGCCAAAGAACTCCTCAATCAGCGGGATGTTTTCATCCGCCACAATACGCATCACGCTCCCCTTTTCCGGATTCCGACATGATTGCTCGATGCACTACAGCGCCATCATACCGATCGACTTTGAGCCCTCTTCCACGGCCTTTACAATCAACGCCTCATGACCGGAGAGCAACATGCCCTGTGGTCTTCTCTCAACGGTGTGGAGTGACGAGTGATCATTCGCTGGGAAAGCGGCCACGACTATGTACTGGTGCATGTCCATCGCGACATGTTTGGCGACTGGATTCTCAGTCGCGCCTGGGGGCAGATCGGCACCGGCTATGGCGGTCTGCGCCATGCGCTGGCCGAAAGCTTCGACCAGGCCATGACCTGGGTCGACAGCATTGACCATATTCAGACCTCCCGCGGTTTCGAAAGGGTATGGAGCAGCGAGGATGACGACACACCCGAAGCCCGCCACGCCCTCGCTCAGCTGAATCAGCTCAGCGAGCAGTAAGCATCCCGCCACTGGCGTCGGGTCGAGCACCAGAAGGGCCAGCCAGCGTCACCAACGTTTGGCATGCTGACTCTCTGCCCGAACAGGAGACGGCCCCGGGCGCTGCTCATGATTCTTTTCGATGGCGAATCAGGAAGACATGATGAATGTCCGGGCGCCGTTCAAAATCCGGATCCAGCATGGCTTTTGAGCGCTCTTCCACATGAAAGCGCTCCCGCAGTGCCCCATCGAGTCGAAAGCGACGCTGATTGTTGGAGAACAACAGCGTGCCCTCCGGCGCCAGGAGCGCCATGCTCAGTTCAATCAACCGGACATGATCACGCTGCACATCCAGCACCTCTTCCATTTTTTTCGAATTGGAGAAGGTCGGCGGATCAAGAAAGATCAGGTCAAAGCTGTCACGTGCCTGCGCCAGCCACTGCAGACAGTCGGCACGTACCAGCTGATGGCGACGCTCATCCAGGTGATTGAGCCTGAAGTTCTCCCGCGCCCAGTCAAGATAGGTATTGGAAAGATCAACACTGACACTTGAACGCGCGCCTCCCAGGGCCGCATGAACGGTTGCCGTAGCGGTATAGCAGAACAGATTGAGAAAGCGCTGTCCTTTGGCATGTGTCCCCAGCCAGCGGCGCACCGGTCGGTGATCGAGAAACAGTCCGGTATCCAGATAGTCGCGCAGATTGACCAACGCCCTGATGGGCGATTCCACTACTTCCAGGCGCTGGCCCGACTCAGCCTGTCGCCCGTACTGCGACCGGCCGCTCTGTCGCTGACGACGTTTGAGATGAATGGCTTCCGGATCTACCTCGAGTACTTCGGGCAGTACCCCCAGAGCCTCCATCAATCTTTTTTCTGCCTGTTGCGGGTCAATCGAGCGCGGCGGCACGTACTCCTGCACATGTACCCGGTCGGCATAGCAGTCGATCGCCAGTGCATACTCCGGCATGTCGGCATCATAGAGCCGATAGCACTGCTCGCCGCTGCGTCTGAGCCATTTGGCGAGCCGCTTGCGATTCTTGCGCAGCCGGTTGGCGAACATTTGCGCGCCGGCAGAGTGACGGGCAGGCGCTTCAACCACTGGTGGTGATGCGCTTTCCTGCTTTTGGGCACCACGCTCTTCTTCGCTGTTTTCCGGCTCATCCGAACGCGCATGGATATCGATCAGCAAAAGCTTGCAATCCAGCTGGCCGTTCTTCAGCGCGTATTGCCGATGCGCTTTGAGCCCGAGCCGATGACCCAGCTCCGGATTACCGGTAAACAACGCCACCGACCAACCCGGGAAGTGGTGACGCAATGCACTGCCCAGCTTCTGATAGAGCACTACCAGAGCCGGCAGTTCACCCAAACGCTCCCCATAGGGAGGGTTGGTCATGATCAACCCACCCGGCAGATCGCGCATACCATGTGGCTGCGTCAGCGTCTCTGCTTCAGCGACAATGAATGACACCTGATCGGCCAGTCCGGCACGCTCGGCATTACTGCGCGCCGACCGGATAGTCCGTTTATCGCGATCTCGCCCCTGCAGTACGCTCTGACAGTCCTGACGTCCCTGCTCGGCACGCGCCTCGGCCTGTCGATGGATCTCCTGCCAGAGTGCTTCATCATGTTGCGCCCAGCCATGAAAACCGAACCGTCGGCGATTCAGATTGGGAGCAATATCACACGCCATCATGGCTGCCTCGATCACCAGTGTGCCGGAGCCACACATCGGATCGAGCAGCGCTTCACCCCGGGCCGCCCGTTCGGGCCAGTCGGCACGCATCAAAAGCGCGGCCGCCAGATTCTCCTTGAGCGGAGCCTGGCCACCTTCGCGTCGATAACCACGTAAATGAAGACTGTCGCCACTGAGATCGATCCCCAGTGTCAGGGTGTCGCGATGAAAATGAGCGTGAATACTGACATCCGCGGTTTTCGGCTCCACCAGCGGACGGCCTCTGCCCGCCGCTCTCATGGCCTCGACCACCCCATCCTTGACACACTGGGCGCCAAAACGGGTATGACGGATGCGCTCACTGGTGCCATGGAAATCCACCCGCAGCGTGACCGTTTCATCCATTTCTTCCGGCCAGTCAAACCCCGCTGACGCCCGGGTAATGGCCACCCCATCCGCCACGCCTTCCACCCGACCGAGCAGGCGAATGATGCGGTTGGCCAGCCGCGACCACAGGCACAGCCGGTAAAGCGTAGCCAGATCAGCTCGGCCCATCACGCGGGCACTGGAGGTCTGTGTCACGCTGGCGCCCAGGGCAGTCAGTTCCTCGACCAGAAGACTTTCCACCCCCCAGGGGCAGGTCGCCATGAAATCCAGCATTGCAACGGTATCGGGTTGTGGGTCAGTAGCGCTCATTGGCTCCGGATCATGTGATGCAGGCAATGGACCTGTCATATTTCTGAAAGGATTAAAAACGGCACATGCTTAGAAGAAAAGAATTTTCGACACCCCGGGGCTACTGGTTGATGATGACAGTGTAGCTACGCAATGCATATGCAGCTGTCATCCGCGGAACGCAGGCTCGCCCGACTGGCCGGGCGGGTGCATAAGTCCCTTATGCAAGAGGCAACCCGATGAAGCGACAGAAACGAAACCGTTCACAAAAAGCTTATATTCATGGTTACAAGGCCGGCATGTCCGGTCGCTCCAGGGACCAGTGTCCCAGTCAGGACATCAATTTGCGCGAGTACTGGATGAGTGGCTGGCGCGAAGGCCGTGAGGACAACTGGTCCGGTATGACGGGGATTGCCGGCATTCACAAGAATCCACGCGTACTCTAGTGTCCTCCGATACCCTGTTGGGCCCCTCGTTATCGCACTGCTCTCTCTTCCCGTGGCCCAGGGGACACCCGCAGAAGCAGTGAAACATCCGATTCAGGGAAGGCTCGAACTCATTCGAGCCTTTTTTCGTTCCATACCCGGACCAGCCCATGAGCAACATTGTGCTTCAGATGTAATTACGCCGGATTACCCGAGCGCTCGGGCACACTCCCCCACCAGCGCTGGCCCACGATAGATCAGTCCCGTATATAATTGTACCAGGTCGGCACCGGCCTCCCGCTTCTCTCTGGCATCCTCGGCATCGAGAATACCGCCAACGCCAATAATGGTCATGGTGGGCAGCCGGTCACGCAGCGCCGCGATCACTCGCGTCGAAGCTGCTTTTACCGGTGCCCCGGAGAGTCCTCCGGTCTCTTTGGCCAGGGGAGAACCCGCCACCGCAGTGCGCGATATCGTGGTATTGGTAGCGATCACGGCTTCCACGCCACTCCCGGCCAGGCAATGCGCTACCAGCTCGAGTTCCTCATCCGCCATATCGGGGGCAATCTTGACCGCCAGCGGCACATGCCTGCCATTCTGCACGTCCAACCGCATGGCAGTCTCCGAAAGTGCACTCAACAAGCGTTGCAGATGATCACCGAACTGCAGGTCACGCAACCCCGGAGTATTGGGTGAGGAGATGTTGACGGTGACATAGTCGGCATGCGCATGCACCACTTCCAGACAACTCAGGTAGTCGCTAGTGGCATCGGCGACATCAGTCGTCAGGTTCTTGCCGATATTGATACCCAGCACCCCATCGAAATGACGCCGACGAACATGCTCAACCAGCTGCTCGACGCCCCCATTGTTGAATCCCATGCGATTGATGATCGCCTGATGCTCGGGGAGTCTGAACAGCCGCGGCCGGGGATTGCCCGGCTGAGCCTTCGGCGTCACCGTACCCACCTCAACGAACCCGAATCCCAACGCACCCAGCGCATCGATATGCTCGCCGTCCTTGTCCAGCCCTGCCGCCAGCCCGACACGATTGGGGAAATGCAGCCCCATCAGTGTTACCGGTGCTTGTACCGCTTCGCCTCCCAGCGCATGGCTCAATCGGCAGCGATAGGCCATATCCAGCGCCGTCATGGTGATGCCATGAGCAGTTTCGGGATCGAATCGGAACAACAGGGAACGGGCAAGCGAATACATCTGGGGTCTCGACAGTAGGGATGCAGCAGTATACGCAGCCGCCATGCTCGCGTCACGGCGGCTGCCTTGCGCTTTACTCCTGTTCGACGCGCAGCGTATAGCTGTCGGTACCGGAACGAGCCGAGCCATATTTCTGACCACTGACACGCACGGTATAAACGCCGGGCTCAAGCTGCTTGCGAATATGGAAGTCGCCATCCAGCCCTTCGCCACTGTCACTGGCGACTACCTGACCATCAGCATTGATCACCTCGGCAGAGAGCCGGTAGCTGCCCTGAGTGGCACCAAAGGAGGAGCTTTCCACTACGACATCTCCCGCCTGCATGACCTCGAACTTCAGCACGTCGCCCTTCTCGCGAATCGAGACATCGCGCAGCAGCCGGTGCCGCATGGGGGTGGCGTCATTCGACTCGGCAGTCGCGGGAGCTTCAGCCTGACGGTTGTGGTTCCTGTCAGTGGCAGATGCTGCTGCGCCAGCGTCGCGGTCAGGTGTCGAACTCTCTGCCACGGCCTGCTCCAGCGCCTGACCACTGGGGCCGGGAGCGTCCGGTAGCGGACTGGGTGACGTTACCTCACTGGCACTACGCTGGGATGCCCCGACACCGGCCGTAGTCGCCTGAGGCGCCAGCCGTGGCGGATTCGAGGCCTGGCGCCGTTCGTCCTCGGCCGTGGTGGCCCCGGCCGGTGCCAACCGCTCGACCCGATTCTGATCTCCAAGGCCCTCTTGCCGGTCGAGATTCATAACGCGCACTGTCACACTCTGATGACCATTGCGAGCGGGCCCGCGACTGCGCCCCGTAATGGTCACCGCATACTTGCCCGGCGCCAGATCTTCACTCATTGCAACGCCGTTGGTACGTTCGCTGCCATCGGCCTGCTCGAGCACCACACCGTTGTCGTTTTTCAGTTCGGCATGCAGATCATAAGCCCCGGTCTCGCCCGGAAAACCACCAACCGCGATGCGATAGTGCCCCTGTTTGCTCACTTCAAAGTGATGCGTCAGTGGTTTGTCGCCCAGAAAGAGACTGCGGCTCTGACGGTCCGAGCTGTTATGAATCGAATCCGAAAAGTCCACCTGTGCTGCGGCCGCCTCGGCACGCTTGAGGGCCGCGCTCTTGTCCGCCAGTGCTGTCTGGCTGACCAGTACGCCCAGACTTACACCAACTCCCAGTACCAACCGAAATGTCCTGCCTGTCATCATCGTTGTCACCGACGGTCCGATTCGCTCCTCGACGCCCGCAGGACCGCTTGTGCCATGGCAAAAAAGCCATCGCTGCCCACGAGGTCTGCCAAAACCGGCCCAGCATACCAGAGCCGAACGCTGCTGCGAGGAATTGATTAGCCGGCGCTGGCGTCGACGACAACATGGGCGGCGGCTTCACCGGGCGCCGTCAGTTCTACCCGATCCCCAACGCTGAGCCGGGCCCCACTGCCCTCGAGAACAACCGCATTCTCGCCGAAGAAGGCCCCCGAGCGCCCGACATGGTGATACCCCATAAGAGTGGCCAGCGGCTCACCCTCCTCAACAATTTCGCCACTGCACTGATCCACGGTCGTCACACGACAGCGCTGACAAGGCTTGCAGAGCCAGAGGACAAAATCACGACCTTCCAGGCGCTGATGATAATGTTCGGCAAAGGCCTCGACGCCAGCGAGTACAATATTCGGACGAAAACGCGACATGGGCACGGGTCTGTGATGATGGGTTCTCAAGCGCGCATTGAGATCCTCGAGCGATTCGCAGGTGGCGATCAGCAGTGGAAATCCATCGGCAAAACCGGTCCGAGCCTCCAGTGACCCCAGTCGCTGCGGATCCACCAGACGGTGATTGTCCTCGGGGACGCGCTTGAGTCTCAGCGTCTCGCCATGCCACAGGCCCAGCACATCGGTCAGCCAGGCGGCGGCTTCATCCCCCTCATCGACACCGGCACAATGATCACGGAATATTTTCAGTGGCTCGGCCGGCCCAGTTGGTCGGCTCAGGGGCACAAACAGATGACGTCGATCAGGGGCACACAGGATAAGATGGTAAGTATCGAGATGTACCTCGATGGTTGCCATGATCGGTAACTCGCGCTGGGTAATGAAACGTCCGCTCTCGGTTGTCACCATCCAGCGGCGATCCAGCGCCAGTCCTTCGCCGGTCAGCTCGACGCTCTCGAGCGCAATGCCGCCCAGCGCCTTGACGGGATAGATGTTGAGCGCAGTGATTTCAGCCATGGTCAGGTCCCGTGATTGTCGTATCGGCGCCTTGCAATGAGCATCCGGCAGCACGTTTTTCTGATACCGTTTTATCAGCGCGGCGAAAGGTGTACAACGCTTCTGCGCTGCGGTCCCTTATCCCTGTTGCGGAAGATCTGACATGACTGATGAAAAGTCCGACACTACCCGAGATCGTTCTCATGACCATCCCCCGGAAGGTCATTCACTGGTCGGCAAGATCGCCGTAGGCGTCGCATTCCTGGGGATCCTGGCTTTTTTTGTATTTGCATTCCTGGTTGGCTGATCGCCATTGAAAAAAAACGCCGTCCCGAAGGACGGCGTTTCCGGCTTGCCTGCAGAGCACGGCGCTCAATTCTGGCTTTCAGCCAGCTCCCCGAGCGCTCGTACAGCTACGGTAAACAGGGCATAACCGGTCTGACTCCCCGAATGCACCTCCTCGAGCAGATCGCGCCAGCGGTTGATGCGGCTGCGATGCGCTTCGAGCCAGTGCTCGACCCGCTCATCCACCTCAAGAGGCGCCGATTCCAGACGCAACACACTGGAGGTCAGGGTGAGCTGCTGCCGATCGAGATCGTCACGTAATGCCTCGCGCGCCTGAGCCTCCCAATTGTCATGGACTTCAAGACGATTGATCTGATCGAGCATCCAGGGCAGCTGCAGTCGCTCACCGATGGCGAAATAGGTATCCGCCACTCGCTCGAGCTTCTCATTATCGTGGCGTGCCGTCTCGATGATGCCGAGCCCGGCATAGAGGCTATCGGTTGCCGCTACCTGGCTGGCCAGCTGCTCCGGTACCCCGGCCTCGATATATTCATCACGCAGCTTTTCCCACTGCTCGCGGGCACCACCACGCAACCGCTCACCGATGCTTTCCTGCAACTGACTGAGCCGTGAGGAAAAGTGCTCGATGGTATCGCGCACACCATGGCTGCCGGTCTGACGCAGAAAATAACGGGTTGCACGGCGTACCAGGCGTACCAGTGACAGCATCATGTCGTACTGCACGTCACTGTCGACCTGATAGTCGAGCGCTTCGATATCGCGCCACAGGCTCGGCAGGCTGAAGCTATCCCTGGCGATGACATAGGCACGCACCACATCGGCACTGCTGGCACCTCCGACATCCATCAGTCGACGTACAAACGGAATGCCCATGTGATCGACCACATCGCCGGCCAGCTGGGTCGCCACAATCTGTGATTTGAGACGATGGCGATACGCCTCATCGCGATAACGATCCAACAGCGTTGCCGGGAAAGCACGCTCGACATGCTGCTGGATATAGTCATCTTCAAGCAGCTCGGTATCTGCCAGGGTACTCTTGAGATCGATCTTGGCATAGGAGATCAGCACCGCCAGCTCGGGATGCGTCAATCCCTCACCATTGCGTTGCCGTTCCGCCAGGGTCTGATCGTCAGGCAGCGCTTCCAGCTCTCTATCCAGCATGCCGATCTCTTCGAGATCCCGCGCGAAACGCCGATAGGGCCCCATGTTGTCCCTCGACAAACGCCGCGACAGTGACAATGCCTGGGTCTGACGATAATTATCATCGATGACCAGATCGGCCACTTCATCGGTCATCTGCGAGAGCAGTTCATTGCGCTGCTTCTCGGTCATGTCGCCACGCGCTACCACATCATCCAGCAGGATCTTGATGTTGACCTCATGGTCGGAGCAATTGACGCCACCGGCATTATCGATGAAGTCGGTATTGACCCGAACCCCCTGATCGGCTGCTTCACGGCGCCCCAGCTGAGTGACTCCGAGATTGCCCCCCTCACCAATTACACGAGCACGCAGGTTGCAGCCATCGATACGCAGATTGTCGTTGGCCTTGTCACCGACATCGGCATGGCTCTCGCTCGATGCCTTGATATAGGTTCCGATACCACCGTTCCAGATCAGATCGACACTGGCACCCAAAAGCGCATGAATCAGTTCCGCGGGTGAAAGTCGGTTGGCACTGATACCGAAGCACTCTTTCATCTGCGGCGTTAGGCTGATCGATTTGGCATCACGCGAGAAGACACCCCCGCCCTCACTGATGATGCTGGTATCGTAATCCGCCCAGCTTGAACGCTTCAGGTTGAAGACCCGTTGACGCTCGGCGAACGAGGCAGCTTCATCGGGATTGGGGTCGATGAAGATGTGGCGGTGGTTAAACGCAGCCACCAGCGCAATTTTTTCCGACAGCAGCATGCCGTTACCGAAAACATCACCGGCCATATCGCCAATGCCCAGCACGGTGAAGCGATCCTGCTGGGTATTGATGCCGATTTCCCGGAAATGGCGCTTCACCGACTCCCAGGCGCCTCTGGCGGTGATCGCCATCGCCTTGTGGTCATACCCATGCTGGCCACCGGAAGCGAAGGCGTCGCCGAGCCAGAAGTGATACTCGTGAGCCAGCGCATTGGCAATATCCGAGAAAGTCGCCGTGCCCTTGTCCGCCGCGACAACCAGATAGGGATCATCGTCATCGCGACGCACCACATCACGCGGCGGTACCACTTCCTTCTCGACAAGGTTATCGGTCAGATCCAGCATGCCGCGAATCAGCGTCTGATAGCAGGCAATGCCTTCCTGCTGAATGGCGTCGCGATCACCGGTATCAGGCAAGCGCTTGCAGATGAAACCACCCTTGGCACCCAGCGGTACGATCACCGAGTTCTTGACCTGCTGGGCCTTCACCAGGCCGAGAATTTCGGTACGGAAATCCTCGAAGCGATCCGACCAGCGAATACCGCCGCGGGCAACCTTCGCATTGCGCAGATGTACCCCTTCCATGCGCGGCGAGCAGACGAACACCTCGTACATCGGCCGAGGCCGCGGGACATCGCTGAGCTGCCGGGTCGCCAGCTTGAACGAGAGGTAATCGCGCGGTGTGCCATCCTCGTTGGTCTGGAAGAAGTTGGTCCGCAGAGTCGCTTCGATCAGCTCGATATAACGCCGAATCAGGCGATCATCATTAAGGCTGGTGACTTCCTCGAGCTGGGCCTCGATCGCTTCACGGGTTTCGCCCTGACGTGTCTCATCGGCAGCCTCTTCCGGATTGAAGCGCTGTCGGAACAGCGTAACCAGCGCCCGGGTGATATCCGGATAGGCGGTCAGGGTATCGGCGATGTACTGCTGCGACAGTCCGAACCGTACCTGCTTGAGATAGCGGGCATAGGCACGCAGCATCGCCACTTCATGCCAGTCCAGGCGAGCGGCAATAACCAGGCGATTGAAGGTGTCGCTTTCGGCTTCACCGGTCCAGATGCGCGTGAAGGCTTCGATGAAGTCATCGCGCATCCGAGGCAGATCGATACCGGAATGACCCGGATATTCCACATCAAAGTCGTGGATCCAGTAGGAGCGGTCACTGCGTTCGATTTCGAAGGGTCGCTCGCCCAGCACGCGCAGCCCCATGTTCTCCAGCAGTGGGAGCACATCCGAGAGCGGGATGGGAGCCCCGCCATGAAACAGCTTGAGCTTGAAGTTGCTGCGATTCTCGACCTGGCGATAGAGGCTGATACCCAAAGGTGTACCGGCTTCCACCTTCTGGATGTAGGCAATGTCGTGAACCGCCGTACGAGGCGAAAACTCGTCGCGGTAGCTGCCGGGGAAGGCATCGCGATAGTGAATCATCAACTGATTGGCGGACTCTTCGCCGAAGCCTTCAACCATGGCTTCATGAAGCGCATCACGCCAGCTGCGTGCCAGCTCGATCACCTTGCGTTCGATTCGCCGGTCGTCGCGTTCAACCGGCTCATCGCCATTGAAACGCAGAATCAGCTGAATACGCGCCAGTACCGACTCCGAGAGATAGGTATTGAAGTCGCCAAAGGTGGCATCGAGCTCTTCGCAGAGCAGATTCTGAATGCGCACTCGCAGGTCGGTGGAAAAGACATCGCGCGGCACAAACACCAGGCAGGAATAGAACTTGCCTGAGCGATCCTCACGAATGAACACTCTGACCCGACGCCGTTCACGAATGCCGAGGATGCCCATCGCAGTGCGACGCAGCTCATCGGTCCCCATCTGGAAGAGATCCTCGCGCGGATAAACCTCGAGAATCTGCATCAGCTGTTTGCCGTTGTGCCCCTTGGGATCCACATTGGCGCTGGTCATGACCGTCGCGATCTTGCGTCGCAGTACCGGTATGTTGCGCGGTGTCTCATTGTAGATCGACAGGGTATAGAGGCCGAGGAAGCGACGTTCGCCAATCACCCGCCCGCTTTCGTCGAAGCGCTCGACGATAATGTAATCCGGGTAGGCCGGCCGATGTACCCGCGCGTGAAAAGCACTTTTGGCAAAGGAGATCAGCTCGGGAACCAGCACATACTCGCCGTTGTTTTCCGCCATGCTGGGCAGACGGTCCGGGCGTTCGTTATAACGTGGCAGATCGAGCCTGAGCACCCCCAGTTCGGAGTTGACGCAACGCTCGAGCTGCGGCTGGCCATCCTGTTCGTCGACGCGATACTCCTCGAACCCCAGGAAGGTGAAATGCTCATCCAGTAGCCAGTCGAGAAAGGCGCAGGCTTCGTCGACATCACGCTGCTCGATCGAGGCGGGACGGTGCTGGCGCAGTTCACTGATCGCTTCGCGTACCTGTTCCCGCATCGGTTCGAGATCGCCCACCGCAGTGCGCACTTCTCCCAGCACCTCGCGCAAGCTCTCGGCCAGCGACCCCAGGGTTTCACTATCGGTATGCCGATCGATTTCGATGTATACCACCGACTCCCGCGCTTCCGGCGCATCCTCGGCATTGGGGGCAGTCAGCCGCTGCAGCTCAAGCTGCTCGTTGCGCTCTACGGCGAAAACCGCGTTGTGAATGGCATGCACCGTAATATTGCGACGATTGAGCTCGATGCGGATGGAATCCACCACAAAGGCCATGTCGCGTCCCAGCACTTCAACAATAGTGTGGGTAGACTGCCAGCCATGCTCCTCGAAGTCGGGGTTGAAGACCCGAACCTTCGGTTGATCGAGCGATTCACGCTGCTGCAGAAAGTGCCAGGTCGACAGGGTCGCTCCATAGATGTCGTCAGGCTGGCGCTCGGCCAGATCATCGAACGATGCCGTAGCATAATAATGTCTGGCGAAAGCAATGACCTGTTCGGCCCGTTCGGCCGGCAGACGCTGCCGAAACTGCTTTTCGAGAGCTTCGAAGAATTCGTTGCGACTCTCGGATGCGACTTTTTGCATCGATCTACACTCCTCCCTGCTTGCGTCACGCGACCCTGGATGGCGCCGATCACATCATGTTGGATACTGCGCCCAGCTTAGCCCAGGAGAGGGGACGGTCCATAATGGGTTGCTCGATCCGTTATTGGTCATGAGCATCCGGCATGAGCTGGCGCGGTTGCCTGATCCCCGCGTCGACGCAGCAGCACACCACACTCGCAATGATCGGTCCAGGGGAACTGATCAAACAGGGCCAGTCGCTCAACGGTATGAGTTTGCGTGAGCTGCTCGAGATTGGCCGCCAGGGTCGCCGGATTGCAGGAGATGTAGACAATCTCGTCGAAACGGGCAATACGTGCGCAGCTTGCTTCGTCCAGGCCGGCACGGGGTGGATCGACCAGTACGGTGGCAAAGTCATGCTCCGTCAGTGCCAGCTCATTGACCCGGTTACCCTCTTTCTCGCCATCCAGCGCTGCGCCGAACTCCTCGCTCGACATCCGTACCACGACTGCATTATCGATCGCATTGCTCGCCAGATTGACCTGCGCCGAAGCGACCGACGTGCGAGATATTTCGGTCGCCGCCACGCGCCGGAAATTTTCCGCCAGTGCGATGGTGAAGTGACCATTACCGCAATAGAGCTCAACCAGGTCCCGTGAACGCCGCCCCCCGTGTCTGGCCCGGGTCACCTCGCGTGCCCAATGCAGCATCGAACGCGCGATTTCGGCATTGGGTTGAGTGAAACTGTTCTCCACCTGCTGATAGTGGAAGACCTGCCCGTCCACTTCGAGGTGCTCGGTGACATGATCCCGGGTCAGGACCCGGCGCTGCTTGCGTGCACGGCCGATAATGGCAGCATCCAGCTGTTGCTCCAGTGCGCGGGCCTCTTCGTCCCAGCGCTCATCGAGTCGGCGGTGATAAATCAGCGTGATCAGCGCCTCGCCCGTCAACGTGGTGAGATATTCCACCTGGAAGAGTCGGTGCCGCAGTATCGGATTATCCCGCACGGCCTCGATCAGCTGTGGCATCAGCTCATTGATCCGACGACTGGCGACCGGGTACTGCGTCAGTCGAATCACCGTTTTCTGCTTCGGATCGGCCGGATCGACTTCAAACATGGCGTGATGGAGGTCATCGCCGTCATGCCAGAGCCGGAATTCGCAGCGCTGGCGATAGTGGCTGGCAGGTGAAGCAAACACCTCGGGTGCGGGGGCATCGAAGCGGGCAAACTGCTCAACGATGCGCTGACGCTTGGCCTCGAGCTGCTCGGGATATCGATCGGGCTCGACGACGGGAACACTCACGGTAACGCTACTCCACAATGGACTGGCAGGAAGCACGTAGTGTAACCGTCGTCAACGTCCGACTGAACCGACAACGCCCGTGGTTGCGGCGTCGTCTTCAGGTCACCGGGGCCGGATTGAAGAGTGCCAGATCGTTTTTCAGCCCCCAGCGCTCGGTCCAGGTCGGCTTCCCACTGGCAGTCGCGATGATGGCTTCGAACATCTGCTGCCCTACTTCCTCGATACTGGCCTCTCCCATCGCTACCTGACCGGCGTTGATATCCATCAGGTCGTGCCAGCTCTGCGCCAGAGCATTACGCGTGGCCACCTTGAGCACCGGTGCCATGGCCAGGCCGTAAGGCGTACCGCGTCCGGTCGAAAACATATGGATATTCATGCCGGCAGCCAGCTGCAGCGTGCCACAGATGAAATCGCTGGCAGGCGTGGCGGCAAAATTCAACCCCTGGACCTTTACCCGTTCCCCGGGTGGTACAACCCCGCTGATCGGGCGGGTACCTGATTTGACGATCGAGCCCAGCGCCTTCTCGACAATGTTGGAGAGACCACCGCGCTTGTTGCCCGGTGTGGTATTGGCACTGCGATCGACACCGCCACCCGCAAGGTAATGATCATACCAGGCCATCTGATCGATCAGTTGTTGCGCTACTTCGTGATTGGCAGCGCGGGCCGTGAGCAGATGGATGCCATCGCGCACTTCAGTGACCTCGGAAAACAGCACCGTAGCCCCCGCCCGCACCAGCAGATCAGTGGCATGGCCGATCGCCGGGTTGGCAGTCACCCCGGAAAAGGCATCACTGCCACCACACTGTACCCCGACCACCAGCCCCGACAACGGGCATGGCTCTCGTCGACGCTCATTGAGTACAGCGAGTTTCTGGCGAGCCATCGCCACAATGGCATCAAGCATCTCGCCGAATCCCTCATGTTCCTGCAGACGCACCACCCATTGCTCGGCATCGCTCTGCTCGAAACCCTCTCCACTCAGCAGCCGATCGGGCTGGAGCTTTTCGCATCCCAGACTGACGACCATGGTTTGTCCGCCAAGATTGGGATTACGAGCGAGATTACGAACGGTACGAATGGGGATCGGCGCATCCGGTGCATCAATGGCCACGCCACAACCGTAGGTATGGTTCAGTGCGACCACATCATCAACGTTGGGGTACTCCGCCAGCACCTCGCGGCGAATACGCTCCACGGCGTGTTCCAGCACGCTGGCCACGCACTGCACGGTCGTGGTAATCCCGAGAATATTACGAGTACCCGTGCTGCCATCGGCGTTGCGATACCCCATGAAAGTATGGCCTTCCAGTGGAGATTGCTCGGGCAGCACCGCCGTCGCCATCGGCAGGTTATCCAGAGTGGGCGATGCCGGCATTTCCATGACGCCTTCATGCACCCAGCAGCCCTGAGCCAGTGGCTGGCGGGCATAACCGATGGCTACGCCATAGCGGATGATCGACTCTTCAATGGCAATGTCCTGCAGGGCCACCTTGTGCCCCTGGGGCACCCATTCGGTCAATTGCAGACCATTGTCCAGCGCGGTACCAGCGGGCAGCCCACCATCGTTGGCCACAATGGCCACATTGTCACGCTCGTTGATGCGAAGGATCAACGGCGCCTGCTGACGGTCGGATTCGATGAGGCGAGTCATCACACTTCCTCCTGTATGCTCGGCGATCCTGTCGTAGTCGAAAGCGCCAGAGCCTGAATGCGATGAATGACGTCATACAGGAAGCGATCCACCAGGACACCTCGGGGCAGCTGGTCACCGACCTGAAGTCAGTCGGATTCGCCGGGGGTTTCCAGTCGGCCGTGGTAGAGCCGCCAGGAGCGCCCCAGGTGATCCTGCATTGCCTGTCTGGCTCGGTCAGGCTCGCAATCGACAATGGCGCGATAAATCGCCCGATGTTCTTCCAGTACATTCTCCAGGTAACGCATCATTTCATCACGCGCCCCGAGGTCTTCAACGTGCGAACGCGGCACCATGGTTTCGCCGAAAAAGTCGTAGAAGCGCAGATAGACATGATTGCGACAGGCGGCACCGATCAGGCGATGGAACTCGAAATCCTCCTGCTTGGCCAGGTGTCGGTCGCCGATACTGCGCGCAAAGCGTGCCAGATTCTCCTCGAGTGCGCTGATGTCCTGCTCAGTGCGGCGCTGCGCCGCCAGCCCGGCCGCCTCGGTTTCAATCGGAATCCGAAACTCCAGAACCTGTACGATCTCGCTGGCCGTTTCCAGGCTCAACCCTTCCGTCATGAAAGACGTTGAGGCATGGCGGCGAATCACGAAGGCCCCGATCCCTCGCCGGGTTTCAACCAGACCGCGGGATTTGAGATGCGATACAGCCTCGCGTACCACCGTGCGACTGACATCAAACATCTCTCCCAGCTGACTCTCCGTGGGCAACCGATCACCAACCTTGAGCTGCTCACGCTGAATCATCTCTTCCAGCGCACCGACCACATAGGCCGACAGGTTCTGACGCCGCCGCGGCGGCGTAAATTGCGAATCAAGCGAGGTCATGAAGGCATCCGCTCAAAAGAAATTGGACTGTTCCCGAGCTGCCAGTATCACCTCCCGTGCAGGGCGGGGTCCAGGTGATGCCCCATGCGTCTGCCACATGATGCCCGTGTTATTGCGTCAATTGCCTGAAAATACCGATCAGCCGTTCCAGCTCTGCGCGTTCCTCGTCGGTTGGCATCACCAGGGGGGTACGCACACTGCCACCGGGATGGCCAATCAATTCGGCACCGGCCTTGATCAGACTGACCGCATAGCCGGGCTTGTGACCACGCAGTTCAACAAAGGGCACGAAGAATTTCTCGACCAGCCGAGACACCTGGGTAGTGCGCCCTTCACGCAACAGTCGATAGAACTTCAACGCTTCTTCCGGCACGAAGTTGAAGACCGCCGAGGAGTAGGTATTCACACCAATTGCCATATACGCTTCAGCAAAAATCTCTGCTGTCGGCACGCCCCCGATATAAACCAGCCGATCACCGACCGTCTTGATGATGCTATTGAGTGCCTGGATGTTGCCGACACCGTCCTTGAAACCAATCAGATTGGGACACTGGGTCGTCAGGCGCAGTACCGAAGCGGCATCGAGCTGACCATTGGCACGGTTGTAGAGCACCACACCCAGTTTTGTGGAAGCACAAACACGAGTGACATAATCGACCAGCCCTTCAGGAGGACACTCGGTCAGGTAGGGCGGCATCAGCAGCAGCCCGTCGGCGCCCTTCTCTTCAGCGATGCGCGCCTGTTCGATGGCATCTCGCACGTTGCGACCGGCACTGGACAGAATCGGCAGGTGACCACCGCAGATACGCACCGCCGAATTCACCACGGTTTCCACTTCTCTTGTGGTCAGTGAGAAGAATTCCCCGGTACCGCCTGCCACAAACAAAGCCGACACCTCATACTGCCTGAGCCACTCCAGACGTGCCTCATAGGAGGGCGCATCGAATTCGCCGGCTGTATCGAAATCGGTAATCGGAAAGGAGAGCAGACCATCGCCGAGAGCTGCGCGCAGTTGCTGATGATCGAAATGCATGTAGGCCTCCTGGGTAGTAATCATGACGGGGTATTCGCCACGAACCGTGACTTATCCTGTCGGCGCTGGATCAACGCACCATCGCCGGCCGCCCGGGATCAAAACGCCAGCCCGGAATCAGATACTGCATGGCTTTGGCATCATCGCGTCGTCCACCCTGCAGTGAGCGATAGCGCTGATGCGCCTGTTCGACGGCCGCCATATCAAGTTCAATGCCCAAACCCGGCATATCGGGAATGGCAATCCGGCCATCGCGAATTTCCAGCGGCGAACGGGTCAATCGTTGACCTTCCTGCCAGATCCAGTGCGTATCGATGGCCGTCGGGCGCCCTGGTGCTGCGGCACCGACATGAGCAAACATGGCCAACGAGATATCAAAGTGATTGTTGGAATGGCATCCCCATGTCAGCCCCCAGTCATTACACAGCTGCGCTACACGTACCGCACCGCTCGGGGTCCAGAAATGCGGATCGGCCAGCGGGATATCGATGGCGCCCTGCATGACGGCGTGGCCAAGCTCACGCCAGTTGGTGGCAATCATGTTGGTCGCCACCGGCAATCCGGTGGCCCGCCTGAACTCCGCCATGATCTCGCGCCCCGAGAATCCCTGCTCGGCGCGACATGGATCCTCGGCATAGGCCAAGGTATCGCCGAGCCCCCGGCAGAGTTTGATGGCCTCATCCAGTTGCCACGCGCCGTTGGGATCGACCGTAATGCGGGCCTCGGGGAAAGCGGTGGCCAGCGCCTGTACGGTTTCGATCTCCTGCTCACCGGATAGCACCCCACCCTTGAGCTTGAAATCCCGGAATCCATAGCGATCACGAGCTGCCTGAGCCAGCCGTAATATGGCGTCGGCATCCAGGGCCGGTTCATTGCGAATTCGATACCACTCGTGTGCGTCTTCAGCGCTTGAGCGATAGTCCAGATCGGTCTGACGTCGATCGCCGAGGTAAAAAAGATACCCCAGCACCGCGACCTCCCGACGCTGCATCCCCTCTCCCAGCAGCTCGGCCACAGGCACCCCGAGGAACTGCCCCAACAGATCCAGCAACGCGGATTCGAGCGCTGCCACGGCATTGATCCGTAGCTCGAATGTCCAGGCACCGTCACCGGTGGCTTCAAAGTCCGCTGCCTGCTGACCTCGGTGGAGTTCGCTGACGATACGGTTCAGCCGCGCGATCGATTGTCCTTCTACTCGACCAATGGCATGACGCAGGGTACGTTCGATGACCTCGCCTCCCGGTGCCTCACCAACGCCCACATGACCGGCGTTATCCTCCAGAATCACCAGATTGCGAGTAAACACGGGACCATGAGCACCGCCGATATTCAGCAGCATGCTGTCCTCTCCGGCGACCGGTATCACCTTCATGCTCGTTACGCGAGGGGCATCGTGAAACGTCGTCATGCAGACTCCTGTCCTGGCACTGACACAAGATCGTCCTGCTGCTTATGTATGATGTCATACAATTTATGGCACATGACGCTTTTCGCCAACCGAAACTTTGGTCGGTATGCCATCAATCACCTCTGAGGCGATAGCAGGCCCCTGCGGGCGTTTCGAGCAATAAACGGGGCACACAGGAGCCATCTGATGTGCAATACGCTACGATGCCTTCAATACTGTATTTAAATACAGTATTTTGGAGAACACCGTTCCTGCCTGCCTTTGGAGACTTTCATGGAGATCACACTGCTGGGGGCACCCCCTGCCAACGCTACCCACGGTTGCCTGCGGCACACCCGAACTACCAGCGGTTTTCCCTCGCCCGCTGATGAGTTTCGCGAGCCACCACTTGGCTATGGCGATCTGTTCGGCGCCGAATCAGCTTCGCTATTCTTCATGCGCGTCCGCGGCGCCTTACCCGAGCAGGGCTGGCACGATAACGACATTATCGCTGTCGAGCGGGATGCCTTTCCGTTCGATGGCGCCCTGGTCGTCATTGCACTGGATGGTGAACTTACCCTTCGTCAGCTGACGTGCCGACAGCAGCAATGGTGGCTATGCGCCCCGGGTGGTCATTATGCCGATCTCCCCATCGCCGGGAATGTACAGGAGCGGTTATGGGGTATCGTTCGTCACCACATTCACAGTTATTTCGATGAACATCAGCGAAGATCGGAGATCCGCATCTGAAAGAAGAGGCAGGCCATGTATGCGCTGATAGACTGCAATAACTTCTACGTCGCTTGCGAGCGATTGTTCGATCCCGCCTTATATGGCAAACCGGTAGGGGTACTCTCCAACAACGATGGCTGCATTGTGGCACGCAGCGAGGAGCTCAAGGCGCTCGGTGTCGCCATGGGGACGCCTGCCCATCTGCTACCACCGGAGCTGGCACACCATGGACTGGTACTGCGCTCATCGAACTACACGCTCTACGGAGATCTCTCCGAGCGGGTCCAGCGAGTGCTCGCCGCCGAAGTCCCGGAAGTCGACCCCTACTCCATCGATGAATATTTCCTCGACCTGAAAGGCGTCACAAAACCGCTCGAGCCCCTGGCCCAACGACTTGCCGGCCTCGTGGAGCGTCGGGTTGGTATTCCGGTCTCGGTCGGCATAGCGCCGACACGCACCCTGGCCAAGCTGGCCAATCATTGCGTAAAGCAAAGAAATCGCCATCACAGCGACATACAGGTCTTTCGCAAGGCCGATGATCCCGGCCTGATTCAGTGGCTGCAAAACATGCCACCAGGTGCAGTATGGGGGATCGGCGGACGGCTGAATGCCCGCCTGATGGCTCTGGGCATTGATACGGCTTTCAAACTGCGTAATGCCTCTCCTGGCTGGTTACGTCATCGTTTCAATGTCGTATTGGCACGCACTGCCAGCGAGTTGAAAGGCGACGATTGTCTGGCACCGGATGGCCTGCTTGCCGCTCGCCACAGCATCCGTTGCTCGCGCTCTTTCGGGCGAGTACTGACAAACCCCGCGCAGTTGGGAGAAGCACTGCGTTTTCATTGCGAACGGGCCGGCGTCAAGCTGCGCCGTGAAGGCCAGCTGGCCAGCCTGATCGGAATCAGCCTGACCCCGGGCCCTTTCGACCGGACACCACGTGGACGCAACGGCCATCGCCATGGCCTCTGTCACTGGCTAACGCTTCCCTTCCCGACAGCCGATACAGTCCGCCTCAACCTTTATGCACAACAGCTACTGAAACACCTTTATCAACCCGGTCAGCGTTATCAGAAAATTACCGTCATGCTGGAAGGGCTTTCACCCCAACAGGGTCATCAGCCCAGTCTGTTCGAGGGCAGCGAATCGGGTCAGCGTTTACAACTGATGAAAACGTGGGATGACATCAACCAGCGCTATGGCGCCACAGCTCTGACCCTGGGGCCACGCACCAGCAAGGCCGACTGGCAAATGCGCAGCGCCCGTCGATCCGGACGTTTCACGACCCATATGGCTGAACTGCCACAGGTCACCCTTCGCTGATAAAGTGTTGTTCATGTTCACTTCAGCATAACGAACTGGTCCTTTTTTCCCTACGCTACCGTCCGAGATGAGCTGGTGGCTGCTACTCTTGATGCTGCTGACCTGGTTCATTTGAATGAAACGATTAACACTCTGATCATGCAGGGAGACGCGCCATGGGAATGAAAGGCCAACGCACGGCTGCCGGCCTGATAGCGGCAGCAATGACCATGACTCCAATGGGGGTTGCAGTCGCACAGCAAACGCAGAATGACACCGGGGACCCATCGGCCGATGCTGTCCATCCGGTGATCAAACATTATGGCGGCGTTATTCCGCGCAGCGATGACAACACCAACCAACCCGATCCTGACAAAACCTATCATGTGATCTTCGATGTCTTTCACGGCGGAGATGATACTTCGAAGCTCAACCCGCAGCTGGATCGTCTGGCACGAGCAGTCAATGTGTTTGCCGCGCATGGTGTCGATCCCGAACATCTCGACTTCGTGGCCATTCTGCATGGTGGTTCGACCCGCAGCGTCATGACCGAAAAGGCCTACCAGCAACGATTTGGTGTAGAGAATCCCGATACCGATATCATTGCTGCGCTGGAAAAGGCCGGCGTACAGGTAGAGGTCTGCGGGCAGGCACTCAGTCGTCGCAACATCAGCGAGGAAATGGTCAATCAGCAGGTCGATGTCACGCCTTCTTCCCTGGTCACACTGGCCATGTACGGTCAGAAGGGCTATGCCTACGAACGGTTCTGAAATCGTTCGATAATATCACTCCGGGGGCATGATATTCCCACCTGACAGGTACTGTCAGGCGCTGGATGGCCCTGATGAGGTTCCACGTCACGGTCCCATGCCCCTTGCTGGCCTGGTAATATATACCAATGAAGCCGATCGGGTCGCATCATGTGCCTGTGACCCGCATTCAATGACCCACCTTGACCTTCAGCCATAAACAAGAGACCACCCCCATGGGAATAACCCGTCACTGGAAGCTTATCGCACTTTTCGGTGCTGCCCTTTTAATGCTATTGGCCGGCCTGATTGCCGCTCAGGAGGTGCAGGATCCCAATCCGCCACTTGAAATGGAGTACCCGGCAATCAGCCAGTATGGTGGAGTGGTCCCCCGAGACGATGACAATGAAGATGTGCCGGCTGTCAATGGCACCTACAAGGTCATTTTCGATGTCGACAGCGGCGCTTCCAGTCCATCGCAACTCAATCCCGGCCTCAAACGGGTTGCCAGAGCCATCAACGTTTTTGCGGCGCACGGCGTCAAGCCGGAACAGCTGCAGTTCGTCGCCATCATTCATGGTGCCGCTACCCGCAGTGTCATAACGGACCAGACCTATCGGGCCTGGTTCGATACGGATAACCCCAATACCGGATTGATCACGGCGCTGAAGAAGGCGGGCGTCAAGGTCGAAGTCTGCGGTCAGGCGTTAAGCCATTGGCGCATCGGGGATAACGACATCAATCGCGAAATCGCTATTGCACCGGCCGCACTGACCACTCTGGCTATTTATGGCATGCGGGGATATGCCTATGAGCGGCTATAACTGAGACTTTCCCGGCATGAAGCCCGACGGGCCAGAGCAGCTTTTGCAGTGGCCTCGGACCGTCGGGTTCAAATGAATGGCAGCGAATTGCTCAGGGCAGGACGATCTGCGCCTCCCTGAATTCGGCATAGAGATCAGGATAATCCTGCTGTAGTTGCTCAAGACGCACCCTGGCCTCGCCCGGGAGCAGAGCACGTAAATGCTGATATTCCTGATCGTCGAAATGACGTTCGATCAGCGGAAAGAGCTGTTCACGCTCCAGACGCAGATAGTGCCGGTGCGCATCGATATAGCCTTTCAGGCTCTCGGCGAACTGGCTGATGGGCACAATGGCATCCATCAGAATCATGTCGAGATCGTTGCTAAGCCGGCTCAGCCGCTCCTTGAGGGCTCGATAAACGTTGGCAGCCTCATAAACCAGCGCACCATTTTCACTGTCACGTTCCACCAGGCGCTCGGAGCACAAGCGTTCAAGTGGGACGATATATTCGTCCATATAGGCCAGAATATAGTCGAGGACCTCCCGCATCATGCGAAAATCGGGGCGTTCTCCCTCGGCCAGCATTCGGTGTCGTTGTAGCAGGACGTGCAGCAGGCGCGCCATGTTGGCGTGATCCTGGCGAAGCTGAGACATATCAAGCATGGCGGCTTCTCCGGAAGACGTCTTGGAAGATTCCAGTCTAGCCCGGTGATGTGACATTGTATTGCCATCGACTCATTCTTTGGTCGATATTCACGTAATGGAAAGTATCACCGGCAAATAGCTACTGCTGCTTCAGGTCAGCATTCTACGCCATCGCCTCAGCTCAAGCTGCTGACGTCGCGTATTGAGCTGCTCGGTCGTGATCTGACCGGGCAGCACGCTGATCCGGCCATTATCATCCTTCTTGAGCTCAAAATGACGACGGGCCCCCACCGGGCGCTTTTCCGAACCGAAAATGGCAATCAGTCGGATCTCGATACCCTGCAGGGTAATATCCCTGTTGGTGACGTTGCAGTCATCGTCAAGTTCGAGATCATGCATGCCGGCTACCTCCCGAATCAGACTGCCAAACGAGCCTCCTTCCATATACTGTCCCTTGTTCAGGGGGCCCTGGCGTGTCATTCGACTCAGTGGGTAGGGCGTATCGGTCTGGTCACTGTTTTGCTGACGCTGATCACCTTCGGAGTGTTGCTTATCCACAACATCGGTAATGTCGCCGAACCAGACGCCTTCAGAGGTTTCAAGCTGAGCGAAGATGGTCTCGACGAAAACCGCTTCCTGGCTCATGTTACTGATCAGACAGAGCGAGTCAGTATCCCGACCCCGCCCCCGGTTGATGATGATCTGAGGCTTGCGCTGCATGCGGAAATTGTGAAGCAGCAACTGAAGATAAACGAACCAGATCACGAACATGCCAAAGGTGCAGATGGCACTGAACAGGGAGGCGTTTGTCGTCAGCCACTGCCAGGAAACTCCAATCCATTCGAACATTCACTGCTGCCTCAATTCCCGGCATTCATGATTCGGTATTCACTGCGAGCGACCGTTTTCAGCATCCAGTGACGCCAGCCAGTCGAGCTTTTCGGCAATGCGCTTTTCAAGCCCACGATCAACCGGATGATAATAGCGTGTTCCAGCCAGCGGTTCGGGAAAGTAGACCTCTCCCGCTGCATAGGCATGCGGCTCATCATGTGCGTAGCGGTACTCGCGACCATGCCCCATCGACTTCATCAGTGCCGTTGGTGCATTGCGCAAGTGTACAGGCACATCGTGGGCGCCCGTCGATGACACATGTTGTCTGGCTGCATTATAGGCCTTGTAGACCGCATTGCTCTTGGGCGCACAGGCAATATAGACAATGGCCTGCGCTACGGCGAGTTCTCCCTCCGGCGTCCCCAGGCGCTCCTGGACCTGCCATGCTTCGAGCGCGAGCGTCAGCGCACGGGGATCAGCGTTGCCTATTTCTTCACTGGCCATGCGCACCACACGCCGTGCGATATACAACGGGTCGGCACCGCCATCCAGCATGCGGCAGAACCAGTACAATGCTGCATCCGGTGCGCTGCCTCGTACCGACTTGTGCAGCGCGGATATCTGATCGTAGAAAAGATCGCCCCCCCGATCGAGCCGGCGGGTACTTTCGCCCAGCACATCCTCAAGAACGGCCTCATCGATATGAGCAGCTTCTCCTTCACTGGTCGCTGAGGCCATGTCAGCGGCAATTTCGAGCAGGTTAAGTGCCCGGCGAGCATCCCCATCGGCCGCAGTCGCCAGCATGTCGCGGATGGTCTCGGGCACGTCCAGTGCCATATCGCCCAGGCCAGCCGACTCCATCAGAGCCCGGTCAATCACCTGACGCAGCTCATCATGGGTCAGTGGCTTGAGCACATGTACCCGAGCGCGTGACAACAGGGCATTGTTGAGTTCAAAGGAGGGGTTTTCGGTAGTCGCGCCAACAAAAATGAACACGCCTTCTTCAACCCAGGGCAAAAAGGCATCCTGCTGCGCCTTGTTGAAACGGTGCACTTCATCGACGAACAACAGTGTCCGGATACCGGACTGGCGACGCTGCTGTGCCTGCTCGGCAGCGCTGCGTATATCCTTCACACCAGCCGAAACGGCCGATAGCGTGGCAAAATGCGCCCGGGTCTGCGCGGCCATCATGCGCGCCAGTGTGGTCTTGCCTACCCCCGGTGGCCCCCACAGGATCATTGAGTAAAGCTGATCGTTTTCCAGTGCCCGACGAAGAGGTTTGCCCTCTCCAATGAGGTGAGTCTGGCCAACGTAATCCTGCAGGGTGAGAGGACGAAGACGCGCCGCCAGCGGCTGACCGGGCGGCGCATCCTTATCGAACAGATCACTCATGATCGGCGAGCCCGGCGCTCAGTGAGCCCGACGATCACGAATGACATCAGCCCCTTCAGGGATCTGGAACTGAAATCGACCGTCATCGATCTGCGGATTGATACTGATATCACTGAAGCTGATGCGTGTTTCCTGGCCAGTGCTATCGGTCAGGTCCAGGCCGGTGAGCCGTTCACCAGTGAACGTCATGTCCAGTGATTCGAACAGGGTTTCATTGGTCTTCGGAGAGAGGGTAAAGATCTCGGTGGTGCCCTGCTGCCGGCGCGTCACGTTATAGCTGCTCGTCAATTCATCCGCGCGCCCGGAAAGCAGCAACGCCGGCGTATGAGTGACCCGCTGGTCCAGGGGCCGAATAGTGACCTGCTGCAGGTCAGGATCATAGAGATAGACCTTCTGTCCATCGGAGACCACTGTCTGGCTGTAGGGGTCGCTCACCTCCCAGCGGAAACGGCCGGGGCGCGACAGCCACATGTGGCCGCTGGCGTTCTGCATGCTGCCGCCCTGCCCTCCCTGACTGAGCACCTGCTGCTCGAAATTCGCCGAATAGGTCTTCAGTGGCTCCAGCAGGTGGGTAAGCCGCTGCGCCGGAGTTACCGAGGAATCACTGGCCGCCCGGGCACCGGGGGCCATGGTCAACGACGCCAGAGTGGCAATCAACAGCGGTATCAGCCAGCGGCAAAACGGCCCTGATAGAATCCCCTGCAATGACCCGATACTCGATACACGACGATGACAACGATTATATGACATGCGCTATCCCTGTAACCTCATTCCTGACTTTCCACGGCCCGGCGTCTTGGCCGGGCCACCATGCGCGTCGACAAGTATCAATGATTTGGCGGAGGCGCAATCACTTCTCGCTGACCATTACTGCCCATGGACGATACCACCCCGGCGCTCTCCATCGCCTCGACCAGCCGGGCTGCGCGGTTGTAACCAATCTTGAAGCGGCGCTGCACTGCGGAAATGGAAGCCCGACGGGACTCGGTGACATAAGCGACTGCCTCATCATAAAGCGCGTCCTGCTCGGCATCACCGCCTTCACCGCCTTCCGCCTCAAGTCCGGTCAGAGCTTCGGCATTGACCCCGCCGGTCAGGATCTCCTCGACATATTCGGGCGTACCGCGGCGCTTCCAATCCTCGACCACCCGGTGGACCTCGTCATCGTCAACGAAGGCACCATGTACACGGGTCGGCATACCCGCGCCGGCCGGCAGATAGAGCATGTCACCATGCCCCAGCAGATTCTCGGCACCGCCCTGATCGAGGATGGTACGTGAATCCACCCGCGAGGAGACCTGGAAGGCCATGCGGGTCGGAATGTTGGCCTTGATGAGGCCAGTCACCACATCGACCGAAGGACGCTGGGTTGCCAGAATCAGGTGAATCCCAGCAGCGCGCGCCTTCTGCGCCAGCCGGGCAATCAGCTCCTCGACCTTCTTGCCGACAATCATGAACATGTCAGCAAACTCGTCGATCACCACTACGATATAGGGCAGTTTTTCCAGCACCGGCGGCTGCTGATGCATCTCCCAGGGCTGTGGCTCCCACAATGGATCGGCCACCTGGGCGCCCGCTCGTTCAGCCTCATCCAGTTTGGCATTGAAACCGGCCAGGTTACGCACCCCCATGGCAGCCATCAGCTTGTAGCGTCGTTCCATCTCGGCGACACACCAGCGCAGCGCGTTGGCCGCCTCCTTCATGTCAGTGACCACCGGCGCCAACAGATGCGGAATACCGTCATAGACGGACAGTTCCAGCATCTTTGGATCGACCATGATCATGCGCACATCTTCCGGCGTGGCCTTGAGCAGCATCGAGATCAGCATGGCATTGACCCCGACCGACTTGCCCGAGCCCGTGGTACCCGCCACCAGCAGGTGCGGCATCTTGTTGAGGTTGGCCACGACAGGGTTCCCGCCGATGTCCTGCCCGAGCGCCACCGTCACCGGTGATTCGGCATTCTGATAGGCATCAGAATCAAACACCTCACGCAGCCGAATCATCGCCCGCTTCGGATTGGGGATCTCGATCCCTACGGTGGGGCGCCCCGGGATCACTTCAACCACACGCACGCTCTTGACCAGCAGCGAACGCGCCAGATCCTTGGCCAGATTACTGATTTTCGAGACCTTCACGCCTGCCGCAGGCTTGATCTCGAACCGGGTGATCACCGGCCCCGGCCAGGTATCGACCACTTCAGCCTTGACGCCATACTCACGCAAGCGCACTTCCAGCAGTTCCGCCATCTCGGCGAGCTGCTCATCAGTGTAATTGGGCTGATGATCATCGGGAGGAGTTAAAAGCGACAGTGACGGCATGGCCCCTATCGGCTCTTCAGGAGAATCGCTTTCAGGACGCTGATTCTGAAGATGCTCTACCGTCCAAAGAGTTGGGCCATTATCAGCCGGTGCCTCCGGCATCTCATTCACTGCTGCCGGTTCAGGATCGACACCCGCACTCGCATGAGACGTTTCCGTATCATCGGACCATGCTGTCAAACCCGGGGGACGCGCATGCTGATCACGTGCCGCAGTCTCATCGGCAGCATTGCTCACTGGTGTATTACCGGCTTCGCCCCCTGCCTCCTGTTCGGGCTCCAGGGATGACGGCGCAGGAGAGCGCACCTCATCCTCCGTTGGCTCATCCCGTGGCTCGGTTGCGGGGCGAGCACTTGGCAGAATGGACGCCTCCTCATCCTCATCGCGTGCACTCAGCGGAGAAGAGGTGGTCGGCTCATCATCCTCGTCACGAGAAGCATACATGCCCGCACGATAGCCCATTGAAGCAACTGTCGCTGGCTCATCCGACGCGCTTTGCGTATAAGAGTGTTGCTGATGGGTTGTCGGCGCCTGCGGCGGTACAGGGCGTTGCGCAGATACCGGAGCCTCAGCCTTGTCATGCTCACGAGCGGACAGCTCGGCGCTCTGCTCAAATCGGCTTGAAGACGCCTGCGCCGAAGGTGATGAGGCCAGAGGCTCATCATCATCAGGCACAATCGGATCAGGAATCACCTCTGGAATACGGCGCCGGGTAACATCCACTCTTGCCGGCCGTTCACTCTCCTCCGATGTTTCCCGGTGTCGGGATGAGGAGGCCATCGCCGAATCATGAGCGTGCTCATCACGGGCATGGCTGACGAACTCATGTCCCTGTACGGAAGTATCCTCCCCCTCCTCATGGATCTGAGAAGCAGACGCAGCCGGCTGTGAAGCGATCGACTCATGATCGTCCGCCGACCGCTGCTCCGAAGCTGGAGTCTGCCGAGTCGTACGGGGAGAATCCTTTTCCGAGGCTTCTTCAGTCGTTGCGCCCGTTACCGACGAAAAGCCCGGTTCAATGCGCTGATGACGTGCAGATGGCGTCTGTGACGGCACCTCCCAGGGGATAGTGTTATCCGTGGATTCGGTCGACTGGAGCGCCGCTTCGGTATCTCGATCATCAGGCGTCGTATCCTGCTGCGACGGACTCGCTGTTTCCAGGTTCGGCCGAGCCGCCTGACGTTCTCCACGCCGCCAGAATCGCCAACGGGAAGTGCGGTCCGGCCTTTCTTCTGCCGCCTCGTCAACATCCTCGGCAACCGGCTCATCCTCGTCACCAAAGTCGAACTCTTCTTCAGCGATAGCGGCACGCTCCGCTCGACGCTCTTCACGTTGCTGACGACGACGTTTCGCGACACGCTCACTGGTGTTACCCACCATGACGCTGAACCAGAGTATCCCACGAAGACCGGTCCGCCCCACCTCGTCAATAATGGCCAGCCATGACATGCCGGTCAGAAGCGGAATACCGCACAGCAACAGACCGAGCGCAATCAGCGTCGTGCCATGTATACCCACCAGGGCGCCCAGCCCACTGGAAACACCCTCGCCGATAATGCCACCGGCCCCATAGGGCAGATCGCTCTCGGGACTGTAAAAATGCAGGGCGCCGATGGTGCAGGTTGCCACCAGCACCAGCAGCATCCCACCACCACGCACGGCCAGCGCCACCGGATCCCAGACCAGATGGGCCTCCTTGAGTCGCATCAATCGCCAGGCCCCGAATCCCAGGATACCCGGCCACCAGAGCGCGCTGGCACCAAACAGTGAATAGAGAACATCGGAAAGCCAGGCGCCCACCGGCCCCATCCAGTTCGAGACACTTTTCTCGGGACCGCTGTACGACCAGCTCGGATCATCGGGTGCGTAGCTGAAAAAGGCCAGCAGCAGGAATAGACAGGCCACCAGCAGCAAAATGACGGTGCCTTCCTTGGAAGCGCCCTGCAATCGGGCGCTCATGCGGCGAGCGCTGGCGCGCGCCTTTTGTGCGCGCGGTCCGGCTGATTTGCGATTACGCTCGTCATGACGCGTCCTGCGCTGACTCGCCTGCTTGCGGTTACTGGAATTTCTGGCACTCAACGGCCATCCCCCTTGCGCCATTTCGGCGTACCTCGTGTTCTGCCATCAGGGGGTATCCCGAATACCGGGCGTCAATCAGGCGCTACCGCGTGCGATCCATGACCCGGGATACCCGCAGACGGGTATCATACCTGGCCTGCCGGGCGCGGCACAGGGCCAGGTAGTGCCTGATTGAAATGCAACCCACGATTTCAGCTCTGCATGGCCTCTTTGTCCTCGCTGGCATGACGCTGACGGAACATGCCGATGCTCTTGAGCAGCGACTGCGACTGCTGATCGAGCTGGCGGGTGGTCTGCGTTGAAGCCTCGACCAGAGCGGCGTTATTCTGCGTCACATTGTCCAGCTCGGCCACGGCCGTATTGATCTGCTCGATGCCCGCCAACTGCTCGTCGGAGGCCTGATTGATATCCCGAACCAGGTGGTTCACAGCCTCGACCCGGTTCATGAACTCACCCATTCGGGCACCGATGGCCTGCACTTCCTCGTTACCAAGCTGAATGCCATTGACCGCATCACCAATCAGACGCTGAATATCCGCTGCCGCTTCGGCACTACGACTGGCCAGGCGTCGGACCTCCTCAGCCACCACGGCAAATCCCCGGCCATGCTCCCCGGCTCGAGCCGCCTCGACCGAAGCATTCAGTGCCAGCAGATTGGTCTGAAAGGCAATGGTGTCGATCACCCCCACAATATCGCGAATTTTTTCGGCATTGTCGTTGAGTGAACTCATGGAGCGCTCGGTGTGGCCGACCTGGGCACGGGTTTCCTCGGCCATGCGTGCCATGTCTTCAGTACGTGCGCGCCCCTGACGGGTGTGCTCGGTGTTCTGGCGCACCGTAGCACTGAGCTGTTCAATGCTGGCAGCAGTTTCTTCCAGGCTTGCAGCCTGGGATTCGGTTCGCCGGGAAAGATCGGTATTACCGTTACTGAGCGAATGACTGCTGGCATGAATGTCTCCGGCCACACCCCGTACTTCTCCTACAATACGATCAAGACCATCACCGATACCGTTCATGGCGGTAATCAATCGCCCGATTTCATCACGCCGACGAGTCGAGAGTCGGTGCCGGAGATCCCCCTCGGCCAATTGACGCGCCAGTTCTACCACGCTGCTCAGTGGGCGGGTGATCTGTCGGCGCATCAGCCAGTACAAACTGCCGGCAATCAGCAGTGACAACACCAGCGCGGCCAGCATGAGCTGCCAGCGTATCCGGGCGATGGCGGCATCGATTTCACTATCATGGGCGGTCGCGGCAATCACCCACTGCCAATCCGGATAGGCCTTGAAGTAAGTGGTCCGTTCGGCGCCAGCCCCACCACCCGGCAATACATACGACAGTGTGCCGCTATTGGCATCGAACATCGCCGACCAGATCTTCTTGCCATCAGCATCAGTCTGATCCAGCAACGACTGCCCCTCCTGCTCTCCTCCTGCGATCACCCGGCCCTGTTGCTTACCCGGTGCCGCATCAACAATCATGAAGCCCCCGGTCTCGCCCACTTTCAACTGACGAATTCGGCTTTTCAGATCATTGAGTTCACTGCGAATATCGATACCGATAAAACTCGCCCCAATTACCTTGCCGTTCTCATTGAACATCGGCTCATAGCGAGTGATATAGGGAATCCCGAACAGAGTGGCAATGCCGGAATAGGGCTTGCCCGCCATCAGCTGGGCGTAGCTGCGCGAATGCCTGTCCAGCAGCGTACCCATGGCACGCTCGCCCTGCTGATTCTTGAGTGAAGTCGCCACGCGAATAAAGTCATCGCCGGTGCGTGCAAAAATGGTGACCGGCGCCCCTGCCATGTCACTGAATGCATCGAGCCTCTCGGTATCCAGCGTCAATACGCCACGACGATCAGCCAGCACCGGCGCCGATTTGCCCTTCACCTCCATACGGCTGGCACTATCCAGTGTATAGGGTGGCTGCAACTGCTGACCTGTAAAGAGTTTCAGAAAATGTACTGTCTGCTGCTGCAGGCTGTGATCAAACAGGGCAATCATCTCGCTGACACGCTGGGTCTGTGCCTGCATGGCACTCTTTTGCTGAGTCCTGAGCATTTGCTCGATACGCGCGGAAAGCCCCCAGGCCAGAAGCAGAAAGCCTGCGATCACCACAATACCTGTCAATAACGCCATTCTGGCGCCTATCGTCATTTTTGACAGGCGTGAACGAAACATGAGTCGGGGCATGGCATGAATCCTTGTCATTAACGGTCAAGCGCCATCAGAAACAGGCGCAATGGTCGTCAATCACGGCATTTCTGCCATTTTCTTTAAGCAAAACTTATTGAAATCCCCTGCATCGAGTGACTCGATCCGGCTCGGCGCAGATGCTGTCATCCCGTATGATAGGGGGTGTCATCAGATCATCACGAGAGACCCATGGTGCCATGGCTGGCAGCCCTGCCGATTCAGTTTCCACCGGTCGATCAGGCCCTGCGCGAACCCGACGGTCTTTTGGCCGCTGGCGGCGCGCTGACGCCTGACTGGCTATTGGCCGCTTATGTGCGCGGCATTTTCCCCTGGTTTGGAGAATCGGATCCTATTCTTTGGTGGAGTCCGGACCCTCGCCTGGTGTTGTTCCCTGCCGAATTACGAGTGCGACGCAGTCTGGCCAAGCGATGGCGCAATGGCGGCTTCAGCGTCACGCTCGACTGCGCCTTTGACAGCGTCATTCATCATTGCGGGGCGCTACGTGCACAGCATGAGGGGACCTGGATCACCGACAGGATCCGCGCCGCCTATTCACGCCTGCATCGACTGGGTTATGCCCACAGCGTAGAGGTGTGGCAATCCGGAACGCTGGCAGGCGGCCTGTATGGCATCGCACTGGGACGGGTTTTCTTTGGCGAATCGATGTTTTCCCTTCAGCCGGATGCTTCCAAGATTGCGCTGGCAGAACTGACCCGCTACCTGCAGGCGCTCGACTTTACCCTGATTGACTGTCAGGTACACACTGATCATCTGGTCAGCATGGGGGCGCGTGAAATCGACCGAAACGAATTCATTCGTTATCTTGAACATGATGCCTGGATCGATCACCCACCTGCGCCGTGGGCACCGATCTGAAACACTTTCAAAAGCCTGTCGTGAGGTCTCGGCCAGTGTCCGACTCCCTTGTCGCTTCCGACACCCCCAGCAGCGCCAATCGTTATGCACTGCGTTTCTATCTCAGCACCGAACATGAGTGTGGGTACCTGAACGGACAGCAATCGACTTCACTGTTTCTCGATCCGGCTCTGCCCATGGACCGGGAAATTCATGGCGCCCTGCTGGTGCTCGGCTTCAGGCGCAGCGGTCAGCATCTCTATACCCCACACTGCCGAAAATGCCAGGCTTGTATATCGGTACGCGTTCCGGTCGAGGATTTCACGCCCGACCGAACTCAGCGGCGATTGATGAGACGCAACCGCGAGCTGACAGCACATGAAAGGCCTGCCAGATTCAACGCCGAGCACTACGCACTTTATGAACGCTACATTCGGGCACGGCATGCTGATGGCGCCATGTACCCGCCCAGCCGCAATCAATACTGCAGTTTTTTAACGCTTGAACATGACTGGGCCCGACTGGTCGAGTTTCGCCATGGCGGACAACTGGTGGCTGTAGCTGCCATGGATCAACTCGAACACGGGCTATCAGCCGTCTATACCTTTTTTGACCCGGATCCGAGCTGGCAGCGACACTCGCTGGGCAGTTGGGTCATCCTGTGGCAGATCGAACATGCCCGAACGCGGGGACTGCCCCACGTATACCTTGGCTACTGGATTCAGCAGAGCCGCAAGATGCGTTACAAGCAGAATTTTCAGCCACTGGAATATCTGCATGGACGTCACTGGCAACGCAGTATTCCCATACAGACATAAGTGTCGACTTTGAAAACGAGGGCACTTGCTTTTGCCCTGCCCCGCCGGATCAGGCAAAATATTACGCCGCACAGACAGCCCTGCCCGATCATGTCACCATGAGCGCAGTGGCAAATACGGCAACGATGCACTATAACCATCGGCATCGCCCCATTACCCCACAAGGAAGGACGCCATATGGCAAGAGAAGACCATATTGAAATGGAAGGTGTCGTAGTCGACACACTCCCCAATACCATGTTCCGCGTCGAACTCGAGAATGGTCACATCGTGACAGCACATATTTCGGGCAAAATGCGCAAGAACTATATCCGCATCCTGACCGGCGACAAGGTCAAGGTTGAGCTGACGCCCTACGATCTCTCCAAGGGCCGTATTGTCTATCGCTCTCGCTGATGCCCTGTGCCGGCGGATGTGTCCGCAGGCTCTTCCCTTCTGCCCCGCTCGCGACTGATCTGATCGGTCATCACGCGATTGCCATCGTACCGGCGCCGAGCTGACTGCCTGCCCATATTCTGTCCATGAAAAATGCCCCGTCCGCAGACAGGGCATGATGGGTTGGAACAGGAGACGCCCGCACGAAATGGCGGGCGCGCCGATCAGGCGACCTCGGCTTCGGTCGCCAGATGCAGCTCTCCCCCTTCAACCGTGACGTGCACGGTACCACCGTTATCGGCCAGATCGCCGAACAGGATCATCTCGGCCAATGGCTTCTTCAGCTTCTCCTGAAGCAGTCGAGCCATCGGCCGGGCCCCCATTTCAGGGTCGTAGCCGTGCTCGGCCAGCCATGCGCGAGCCTCCTCGTCCACATCCAGCTGAACCCGTTTTTCATCCAGCTGCGCCTGGAGTTCCACCAGGAACTTGTCGACCACGCTGCGCACCACTTCCGTATCCAGATGATGGAACTGGATGATGCTGTCGAGTCGATTGCGGAACTCTGGCGTAAAGGTACGACGAATGACTTCCATGGCGTCAGTCGAATGATCCTGAGTCTGGAAACCGATCGACCGGCGCGAAGCCTGCTCGGCACCGGCATTGGACGTCATGATCACGATCACATTGCGAAAGTCCGCTTCACGCCCGTTGTTATCGGTCAAACGCCCGTGATCCATGACCTGCAACAGCAGGTTGAATACATCCGGATGCGCCTTCTCGATCTCATCCAGTAGCAGCACACAGTGCGGCTGCTTGGTCACGGCTTCGGTCAGCAGCCCCCCCTGGTCATAGCCGACATACCCGGGCGGCGCACCAATCAGGCGCGACACGGTGTGACGCTCCATGTACTCGGACATGTCAAAGCGTACCAGGCCAATGCCCATCAGCTGTGACAGCTGACGCGCCACCTCGGTCTTGCCGACCCCGGTCGGTCCCGCAAACAGGAAGCTGCCCACCGGCTTGTCGGGAGACCCCAGACCGGCACGCGAAAGCTTGATCGCGGCCGACAGGCTGTCGATCGCTTCGTTCTGGCCAAAGACCAGCATCTTGAGATCGCGCTCAAGGTTGGCCAGCAACTTGCGATCGGAGCTGGAAACACTTTTTGGCGGAATTCGGGCAATCGATGCCACGATGGCTTCGACCTGCTCGACATCGATGGTGTCGACTCGCGCTTCTTCCGGCAGCAGCCGCTGATGGGCGCCTGCTTCATCAATGACATCGATGGCCTTGTCCGGCAGATAACGATCGTTGATATAACGATCAGAGAGCCGTACCGCGGTCTCTATGGCACCATCGGTGTACTTGAGCTGATGGTGCTCCTCGAAACGACCGCGCAGTCCCTTGAGGATCCGGATGGCATCATCAACCGATGGCTCGAGCACATCGACCTTCTGGAAACGACGGGCCAGCGCGCGATCCTTCTCGAAGATGCCACGAAACTCCTGAAAGGTTGTTGAACCGATGCAGCGCAATTCACCCGACGAGAGCATCGGCTTGAGCAGGTTGGAGGCATCCATGACGCCACCCGACGCAGCCCCTGCACCGATCACCGTGTGGATCTCGTCGATGAACAGGATCGAGTTGGGCTCTTTCTTGAGTTCGGCCAGCAGCCCCTTCAGGCGTTTTTCGAAATCGCCACGATACTTGGTACCCGCGAGCAGAGCGCCCATATCCAGCGAATACACCACGGCATCGCTGATCACATCAGGTACATCTTCTTCAACAATCCGCTTGGCCAGCCCTTCGGCAATGGCAGTCTTGCCAACGCCGGCTTCGCCAACCAGCAGTGGATTGTTCTTGCGACGCCGGGCCAGAATCTGCACGACACGCTCGAGTTCATGATCACGGCCCACCAGCGGGTCAACCTTGCCGATACGAGCCTGCTCATTGAGATTGGTAGCATAACCGGTCAGCGGGTTCGAGCCGGATTCACCCATGCTCTCTTCGGCTTCCTCGCCTTCCTGGCTACTAGGGGTTCCGGACTGCTGACTGTTATGACCGGACACCTTGGAGATGCCATGAGCGATATAGTTCACCGCATCTACACGGGCCACGTTTTGTTGCTTGAGGAAATAGACCGCCTGACTTTCCTGCTCGGAAAAAATCGCGACCAGCACGTTGGCGCCAGTCACTTCCGACTTGCCGGAAGACTGGACATGAAAGACGGCACGCTGAAGCACACGCTGGAATCCCAGGGTGGGCTGGGTCTCGCGATCATCCTGATCTTCGGGAATCAGCGGCGTTGTGGTATTGATGAAATCCTGCAGATCGCTGCGCAACTTGTCGAGGTTGGCACCGCAGGCCTTGAGCACGTCGGCTGCCGAGGCATTGTCAAGCAAGGCCAGCAGCAGGTGCTCGACGGTCATGAACTCATGGCGCTTGGAGCGCGCCACGGTAAAGGCCGTGTTCAGGGTGAGTTCAAGTTCTTTGCTCAACATGGCAGTCCCCTCGTTCCGCCTCGGACGGTTCAGTCCGCCCGGTCGATGTCGCACAGCAGCGGATGCTGGCACTCTCGAGCATACTGGTTGACCTGCTGGCTCTTTGTTTCCGCAATATCACGGGTAAAGATACCGCAGGTCGCCTTCCCCTGAGTGTGGACGGCCAGCATGATCTGGACCGCCTTTTCATGATCCATGGCAAAGAAGGTCTGCAGAACCTCGACCACGAACTCCATGGGAGTATAGTCATCATTGTGCAGTACAACCTTGTAGAGAGGCGGCTGTTCGAGCTCGGGATCGCTCGTCTGTTCCGCCACATCACCATGATCTTCTTCTTCCGGCTCAGGTGGTGGAGTCATGCCCAATCGCACGACCGGCACCGCCAGCGGAAAAACTGCATCGCTGTCTGTCTTGAACATAAGTTGCCGGGCCAGTGAACACAAGCGGGAAAGTGACTGAAGCGCTCGATATCATGGTTCGAGAACGCGTTCAGATGGCTTGGATGTTGTTATCAAGATGGTGGCACGAAAGAGCCGTTGCAACCGCTGCGCAATAAAAAGAACCCCATGACGACCATGATTTTCATCCACAACGAAGCGACCCCCGCCCCGACAAGGGGCGGAGGCCGCTAACCACTCGGCGCACAACCCGGTGGTAGTTACATGTTGGCTGCCACGGCCCGAGCAAAATCACCACTACCCAGCAGTGTGGCGTTATCCATGACGTCATGAAAATCAAAGGTGACCTGCCCCTGGGCAATTGAGCTTTCCATGCCCTTCAGGATCAGATCGGCCGCTTCATTCCATCCCATGTAGCGCAGCATCATCTCGGCAGAGAGAATCAGTGAACTCGGATTGGCCCGATCCTGACCGGCCAGCTTCGGTGCGGTGCCATGGGTCGCTTCGAACATGCCAATGGCATCCGAGCGATTGGCGCCGGGCGCGATCCCGATACCCCCTACCTGAGCAGCCAGCGCGTCGGAGAGATAATCGCCGTTGAGATTGAGCGTAGCCACAACATCATACTCCCGCGGATGCAGCATGATCTCCTGGAGCATGGCATCGGCAATGACATCCTTGATGACAATCTCGCGACCGGTATCGGGATTCCTGAGCACCTGCCAGGGGCCACCCTCGAGCGGTTCGGCACCGAACTCCTGTACGGCGACCTCATAACCCCAGTTTTTGAAGGCCCCCTCGGTGAACTTCATGATGTTGCCCTTGTGCACCAGCGTGACCGACTGCCGGTCATTTTCAATGGCATAGGTGATGGCCTTGCGCACCAGCCGCTTGGTACCCGCCTCGGACACCGGCTTGATACCAATGCCGCACTGCTCGGGGAAGCGAATGTTATCGACCGCCATGTCTTCGCGCAGAAAACGGATCAGGCGATCGGCTTCAGGAGTGCCGGCAGGCCATTCGATGCCGGCGTAGATGTCCTCGGAATTCTCCCGGAAGATGACCATATCGACATCCTGCGGCCGCCTGACAGGAGAAGGTACGCCCTTGAACCAGCGCACCGGGCGTTCACAGACATAAAGATCAAGCTTTTGTCGCAGGGCCACGTTCAGCGAACGGATACCTCCGCTGACAGGTGTGGTCAAAGGCCCCTTGATGGAGACAACATGATCGCGCACCGCCTCCATGGTTTCCTCGGGCAGCCAGGTATCATTACCGTAAACCCGGGTCGCTTTTTCACCTGCGTAGACTTCCATCCAGTGAATACGACGCTCACCACCGTAAGCACGTTCAACAGCCGCATCCACGACAGTCTGCATGGCAGGTGTCACATCCACGCCAATGCCATCACCTTCGATAAACGGCACAATCGGGTTGTGCGGTACATTCAGGGAGTGGTCATTGTTGACGGTAATGCGCGCGCCTTCTTCCGGCACCCTGATGCTCTGGAAACCCATGGTGTCTCCCCTGCAGTGAATTCAACGGGTTCAGGAGTATATCATCGCCCCTCCCCGAACGAGTAGATTCGTGTCGACAATCAGGACTTTTTCATGAGCACACTCTACCTGCTGCACAAACCTTTCAGGGTGCTATCACAGTTTACCGATCCCCGGGGACGCGCCACGCTGGTGAACTATATCGATGTCCCTGATATTTATCCGGCCGGGAGACTCGATTACGACAGCGAGGGCCTGTTACTGCTGACCCGTGATGGTCAACTGGCACACCACATTACTCACCCAGATCGGAAACAGCCCAAGACCTATCGGGTGCAGGTGGAAGGTGAGCCGGACGACCATGCGCTCGAGGCGCTGCGTCATGGTGTCATGCTGAATGATGGTCCCACCCGACCGGCCAGAGTACGGCGGTTCGAATGGCCAAAAGCGCCTCCCCGAGAGCCGCCGATCCGCTATCGGGCCAGTGTGCCGACCTGCTGGCTGGAGCTGACCCTGACCGAAGGTCGAAATCGTCAGGTAAGGCGCATGACGGCCCATATCGGCTACCCTACCCTGCGTCTGATTCGCTGGTCGATCGGCAATTGGGAACTGGCAGGACTCGCACCGGGCGAATGGCGCGAAGAGACCATTCATCTGCCGCGCAGCGGCGCAAGCCACAATCGGCGTCACCAGCGCCCTCGACGGAGACGTTCATGACTGATCGCTTCCTGCCGCATGTCACGGTGGCCAGTGTGGTCGAACACAACGGTGTTTATCTGCTGGTCGAAGAGCCGGCGCGCTCATCATCCCACCGGGGAAGTGTATACAATCAGCCCGCCGGGCATCTGGAAGCCGGTGAGAGCCTCGAAACCGCGGCACGTCGTGAAGCGTTGGAGGAAAGCGGCTGGCAGATCAGCCTGACCGGTTACCTGGGGCTTTATATCAATACGGCTGCCGACGGGATTACCTACCACAGTCATACCTTCCTGGCGCGCCCGGAGCAGCGACGCAATACCCGGCTGGATGCGGCGATCATTGCCGCCCACTGGCTCGACATGGCGACCATCGAACGCCTTGCATCCCAGCAGCGTCTGCGTAGCCCACTGGTATTGCGCCGCCTGCACGATGCCCGTGCCGGCATCTGCCATCCTCTCTCGATAATTCATGACCTCTCGCATCCCTCCCCCGGTTAAGGAGTGCTGCTGCATCGGGTATAATATGCCATCTCAATTTCCTGCCATTGATCCTGCGAGTGTATTGATGACCCTCTCTGCCTCTCATGCCGAAACCGGTCGCAAGGTCATCGTCGGCATGTCCGGCGGTGTCGATTCCTCGGTGACGGCCCTGCTGTTGCTTGAGCAGGGCTATCACGTTGAAGGGTTGTTCATGAAGAACTGGGACGAGGATGACGGGACCGAATACTGTACCGCCCGTGCAGACCTGGCTGATGCCCAGGCCGTCTGTGATCGTCTCGGCATTCGGCTGCACACAGCCAATTTCGCTGCCGAATACTGGGATAACGTCTTCGAACACTTCCTCGAGGAGTACCGTGCCGGTCGCACGCCCAACCCGGATGTCCTGTGCAATCGTGAGATCAAGTTCAAGGTTTTTCTGGAGTACGCTGAAATGCTCGGTGCCGATCTGATTGCCACCGGCCACTATGTGCGTCGTGGTAAAAACGACGGGCATGTGCAGTTGCTCAAGGGACTCGATGGCAACAAGGATCAGAGCTATTTTCTGCATGCTGTCGCCGAGCCGGCGCTGGCGCGCACCCTGTTTCCGATCGGCGAGCTCGACAAGAGTGAGGTTCGAACCATTGCCGAACACCACGATCTTGCCACTGCGCGCAAAAAGGATTCCACCGGTATCTGTTTCATTGGCGAACGCCGCTTCAGCGACTTTCTGCACCAGTATCTGCCTGCTCAGCCTGGCCGGATCGAAACCCCGGAAGGTGATGTCATTGGCGAGCACATCGGGCTGATGTATTACACCCTGGGCCAGCGACAGGGGCTCGGCATCGGCGGGTTGCAGAATTACCCTGAATCCCCCTGGTTCGTGGCCGACAAGGACCTCGAACGCAATGTACTGATCGCCGTACAGGGGCAGCATCACCCGCTTCTTTACAGCCATGCATTGACCACTGAAAACATGCACTGGGTGACCGGTGAACCGCCTGCCCGACATTTTCGGGCACAGGCCAAGGTACGTTATCGCCAGCCCGACCAGCCCTGCGAAGTTGACGTACTTGATGATGGACGCATCATCGTTCACTTCGATACGCCGCAGCGCGCCGTCACTCCCGGCCAGTCCGTGGTGCTCTATGAGGGCGAAGTCTGTCTTGGCGGAGGAGTGATTGCCAGCATCGAACGGGCACTGGAGCAGGCGGCATGAATCGTGAAGCACGACAGGCGCTGGCGTTGGCGGGCGTCTTTCAGGCAGCAGCAGTGGTCGATGAGCTGGCCAGGACGGGGCACGCCGACGAGCGCGCCTGGCAAACCCTGGTTCGAGCCACCATCGATACCCAGCCCGAGACTTTCGAGTCGATCTATGGAGGCAACCACAACAACCTGCGTCTGGGGATCGAAACACTCGACACGGTGCTCAGTCGGGGACAGATGGCCCCCAATGTCATGCGCTACGGCTTCTCGATGGTGCTGCTGATGCAGAAGCTGCGCAAACAGCCACAGATGATGAGCACCCTGAGCGAGCGTCTGGATCGGGTGAACGATCAGGCCCGCCACTTCGGCGATACACATGAAAATGTCATCGCCAGTCTCGGTCAGATCTACCAGGACACGCTATCGACCTTTCGTTACCGAGTGGTCGTCAATGGTGATCCGAGCCTGCTGCAGAGTCGCATGATGCCCGAACGCGTACGCACCGGATTACTTTCCGGTGTTCGCTTTGCCCTGCTCTGGCATCAACAGGGCGGGCGTCGCTGGAAACTGGTACTGGGACGCAGCGGACTACGCCGCGCCCTGGCCTCGATAGACTGAATCACCGTTCGGCCCGAGGCCTTGCCCGGGCGTTCTACAAAATACCATTCGGACATGCCCATGGAACTCTCTGCGCTGACCGCCATTTCTCCCATCGACGGCCGCTACGGCAGCAAAACCGAAGCGCTGCGCCCCTGGTTCAGTGAATTCGGCCTGATTCGTGCCCGGGTGCTCGTCGAGGTGCGCTGGCTACAGCGACTGGCCACGCATCCCGGGATTATCGAGGTACCTGCTCTCTCCGAGTCGGCCAACACCTTCCTGAACACCCTGGTCGCGAAGTTTGATGTTGCCGATGCCGAGCACATCAAACAGATCGAGCGGACCACCAATCATGATGTCAAGGCAATCGAATACTTCCTCAAGGAGCGCCTTGCCGAGCACCCGGAACTGGCAGCGATCAGCGAGTTCGTGCATTTCGCCTGCACCAGCGAGGATATCAACAATCTCTCTCACGCCCTGACGCTGCGCGGCGCACTGGATGAGGTACTGCTGCCCACCATGCGAGACGTGGTCACAGCCGTTGAGCAACTGGCTCACGAGCATGCCGAGCAACCCATGCTATCGCGAACACACGGTCAGACCGCCAGCCCCACCACGCTGGGCAAGGAAATGGCCAATGTCGCGTGGCGCCTGCGGCGTCAGCTGACCCAGCTCGAATCACTGGAAATGCTCGGCAAGATCAATGGCGCAGTGGGGAACTACAACGCCCACATGGTGGCCTACCCGGAAATCGACTGGGCCGAAAATGCCCGTATTTTCGTCGAGGCGCTGGGCCTGACCTTCAATCCCTACACGACTCAGATCGAACCCCACGACTATATTGCCGAATTCTTCGATGCCCTGTGTCGGTTCAACACCATTCTGCTCGACTTCGACCGTGATGTATGGGGCTACATTTCACTGGGATATTTCAAGCAACGCACCGTGGCAGGCGAGATCGGTTCTTCAACCATGCCGCACAAGGTCAACCCGATCGATTTCGAGAACTCGGAAGGCAACCTCGGGGTCAGTAATGCCCTGCTGGAGCACCTGGCTCGCAAGCTGCCGGTCTCGCGCTGGCAACGGGATCTCACCGATTCCACGGTACTGCGCAACCTGGGCGTCGGACTGGCACATGCCCTGATTGCCTGGCAGGCCACGCTCAAGGGGGTGAGCAAGCTCGAAGCCAATCCGACACGACTGGATGAGGATCTGGCCGATAGCTGGGAAGTACTGGCCGAACCGGTACAGACCGTCATGCGTCGCTACGGTATCGAACAACCCTACGAGAAGCTCAAGGAGCTGACTCGCGGCAAACGGATTGACCAGGCTGGTTTTGCCGCCTTTATCGACACGCTCGAACTCCCCGAGCAGGTCAAAAAGGAGCTCAAGGCCCTCACACCGGCTACTTATATCGGCAGTGCCGCCGATCAGGCCCACGGGCTTTGAAAGCAGCAATGAGCCTGGCTACCCGCATATTCAGCCATTTCACTGCGCGAGGTTTTTCATGAGCGCTTCACTGCCACTGGGCGGAATGGACGTTACCACTTTTCTGCATGAATACTGGCAGAAGAAGCCACTGCTGATTCGCGGTGCTTTTCCCGACTTCGAATCTCCACTGGAGCCGAATGATCTGGCCGGGCTGGCCTGTGAGGAAGAAGTGGAATCACGCCTGGTGGAAGTCAGGGGGGATCGCACCCCCTGGCAGCTCCATCAGGGCCCTTTCGACGAAGCGACCTTCAATCGACTTGGGCGACAGGACTGGAGTCTGCTGGTACAGGCGGTCGACCACTGGGTGCCGGAAGTTGCCGAACTGCTTGAGCACTTTACCTTTCTCCCCCGCTGGCGGCTGGACGATGTCATGGTCAGTTTTGCCCCACCGGGCGGTAGCGTCGGTCCACATGTCGACAATTATGATGTCTTTCTGCTGCAGGGCAGCGGACAGCGGCGCTGGCAACTGGGCGGTCTGGTCGATGAACAGGCGCCGATCGTAGAGGGTATTGACCTGCGTATCCTGGCGCACTTCGAAGTCGAAGCCGATCAGGACTGGGTGCTGGAACCCGGTGACATGCTTTATATCCCCCCCCGTATTGCACATCACGGCGTCAGTGAAAGTGAAGATTGCCTGACCTACTCGATCGGCTTTCGTGCTCCATCAATGGACGAAATGGTCACTTCCTGGGCGGACTACCTCGGCGAACAGCTTTCGGAGACCGAACGCTATAGCGACGCTGATCTGCAGCCGGTTTCTCACCCCGGCGAGATTGACCAGGCTGCCCTCGAGCGGGTGCGCCATGCCATGCTCAGTGCGCTGGATGATCCGACAACAATGGCCCAGTGGTTCGGTCGAGTCATGACCCAGGTTCGTTATCCCGATCAACTGATACCACCCGAACAGGCGCCTTCAGTGACGGATGTCCGCACTCATCTAGCAGCAGGAGGTGAGCTGCAGCGTACTCTCGGCTCTCGTTTTGCCTGGCATGGCAGCGGCGATAGCGTCACGCTTTTTGCCGATGGCGATGGCATTGCCTGTTCGATTACCCTGGCTCGCTGGCTTGCCGACACGCGGCCGATCAACGTCGACATCCTGGCCTGTACCGATGCGCCGGAAATCCTTGTGCAGTTACTGGCCAATGGCAGCCTGCAGTGGGTCGAAGAGAGTGACGAGGAAGAGACGTGAACATCACTATTGATGAGGGCAACTGGCATACACTGGGAACTTCATGTCTCGCCATCCGCCGCCGGGTCTTCATCGAGGAACAGGGCGTCAGCGAGAGTGAGGAAATCGACGGCCTTGATCCGGACTGCATGCACTTTCTGCTGTACATGGACGATGCGCCGGCAGGTACCGCTCGTTTACTCCCGGATGGCCATATCGGCCGGGTCGCCCTGTTGCCGGAATGGCGGGGTTACGGTCTGGGTCTGCAATTGATGCAGGCCGTACTTGCCACTGCCACGCGATGTGGTCACGCCTGTTGTGAACTGGCAGCACAAACGCATGCGCTGGCATTCTATCAACGGCTGGGATTTGTGGCGCATGGAGAAGAATTTCTCGATGCCGGACTGCCGCACTATCACATGAGACGTTCACTTGTAGCAGAACCCGGCGGATTGGCCTCGGATAGCAGCCGCTGATTGGTGAGGATCCAGCATGCCGGCTACAGTTCAGGCACGATTTTCGCAGCCATGATACCCTGCTGCGATATATTCAAACACGGCTGACTTTTCCAAAACATTGTTCGATAATGCCCTCATTACACGCTGGCAAGGGGAGTCCCCCGGGAGCGCATTTCATGAAACGCTATCTTGCCGTAGCCCTGTTGGGCGTACTCACTCTTGGCGGCTGCGCCAATAGTGATATTTACTCCGGCAATACTTATACCGGCAACCAGGCCAAGACGGCTCGTAATGTCACTTATGGCACCGTCACGGGCGTTCGACCAGTGACCATCCAGGCCGGTAATCAGAATAATACCGGTCTGGGAGGTATTGGTGGCGCCATTCTCGGTGGACTGCTTGGCAACCAGGTCGGAGGCGGCTCCGGGCGGGTACTGGCCACTGCCGTGGGGGGTATCGGTGGTGCCGTGGCCGGCCAAAAGGTCGAGGACAGTGCCAACCGTGTAGGCGCTTACGAGATCCAGGTCCGCACCGAGTCCGGGCAGGATGTCGTCGTGGTGCAGAAGGCCGACACCCAGTATCAGGTGGGCCAGCGGGTGCGCCTGATTGGCTCGGGCAACAGCATGAGCGTCGCCCCTGCGCAGTAAGCGACTTGTCTGAAGTACCTGTAAAAGCCATCCCTGCCGGGATGGCTTTTCATTTTCATGATGAGTCTTTTGAACCGCAAGGCTTTCCTGTTAGCGAAAAGCCCACAGCCTGGCAGCCAGATACGAGACGATAGGCACAGCCAGCGTGGAAATGGTCAGCGCCACGAAATCAGGCAGTGGCGTGACGGCCAGCATGGAAGCCAGCAGAAAATTGTTGAGTGCAAATCCGGAGAGCGCAACCACGAAGAATTTAACGCCGCTCCCCTGCTGCTTGAAGGTGATGTGTCGGTGACCATGGAGAGACACCAGAAACGCCATCAGAAATGCCACAATATTGGCAATAAAGGGCGAAAGACCGGTAAAAAACCCCAGCAGAGCGCCTGCCGCCAACAGATGAATCAGCGTGGCTGCGCCCCCCACCAGACCAAAGCGGGTCATTCGTCCGGCTTCACCCAGCATCGCCTTCACGAGATGTCTACCTTCACCGCCGGTCTCGCCTGTGGCAACGGCTTCCGATCTGCACCACTGTCATGCTCGATCAAATAGAGCGGTCGCTGCTTGGCCTCTATGAACAGGCGACTGATGTACTCCCCCAGCACACCGACCGAGATCAGCTGCATGCCGCCAAAAAACAGAATGGCTGTCATCAGCGACGCATAACCCGGCACCTGACTTCCGAAGATCATTACTTTTGTCAGCAGAATCACAATATAGAAGAAACTCAGCAGCGCCACGACACCACCGATATAGCTCCAGACTCGCAATGGCCAGGTCGAAAAACTGACCAGCCCATCAAGCGCAAAATTCCAGAGCTTCCAGAAGTTGAATTTGGAATTGCCCACCTGCCGCGCCGGACGATCATAATAGACGCCTACCGACCGATACCCCGGCCAGGAAAACAGTCCCTTCATGAAACGGCTGCGCTCGGGCAACTGACGCAGGGCCTCGACAATACGACGATCAATCAGGCGATAATCGCCGGCATTGCTGGGAATGGTAGTAGTCGAGAGACGATTGAAAAAACTGTAGAACAGTCCTGCTGAGGTGCGCTTTCTGCGAGTATCCTCGTGACGCGACCCCCGCACCCCATACACCATGTCATAGCCTTCATTGCGCCATTTATGAACGAACTCATGAATCAGTTCGGGGGGGTCCTGTAGATCAACGTCCATGGGGACTACGGCATCACCGATGGCATGATCAATCCCGGCCGACATGGCTGCCTCCTTGCCAAAGTTGCGTGTCAGCCTGAGCCAGCGTACACGTTGATCACGTTCTGACGCTGCTGTTAGCGCTTCAGCAGTGCCATCGGTGGAGCCATCGTCAATAAAGAGAATTTCCAGCCTTGGCGCAACATCACGCAGGGTGGCGTCAATGGCGGATAGAAAGGGCTCTACCGCCTCCACCTCATTCATGACCGGAATCACCAGTGAAAGTGTCCAGCCGTCCTTATCTGCTGTCATTCCCTGCCTCTCTGAAACTGGCTTTTCTCAGTAGATTATCTTTTGTCGGACTCATTAGGCTGATTGAATCATTATTGACTTGAAGACGCTGCTGACGTGCCATGCACCTCTGAGCAGAAATGCTTTATGATCAATCAATGAAGAATATTATCGATCCCCATTACCGCGCCCTGCTCAGACAGCATGAACTTGATGACTTTGAACAGCTCTGGGCACTTGATCTGCCTCCCGTCGACGCCCCCAATCTGGAACGTGGCGGTCATTCGGAAGTTGCCATACTGGCACTGGAAGGCCCCCATGGGTCGCAGCGTTTCTTTCTCAAGCGTCAGACCAATCATCTCGGCCGCAGCCTGCAGCGCCCTCTCGGGGAACCTACCTTTGCCCGCGAGATGCGCAATATCCGCGCTTTCGAACGACTGGGCATTCCGGCATTGACAGCAGCCTGGTATGGAGAACGACGCAGACCCGGTCAGTGGCGCGCCATTCTGCTTACTCCGGCGCTGGATGACCACCAGGACATGATGCACTGGCATCAGCAGTGGCCGACCCTCGATCCGGCGACTCGGCAGGCAATTGTCGAAAGCTGTGCGCGCCTGTTGCGTCGACTTCATCAGAAACACTGGCGCCACGGAAGCCTCTATGCCAAACATGTGTTCCTGCGCCCATTGAGCGAGCAGTCGAACTCCTTCGAAGCGCGTTTTATCGATCTTGAGAAATCCCGCCCCCTGATCAATGCACGTCGAGAACGACTGCGCGATCTCGAAGTCTTTGCCCGCCGGCTGCATGAGTGGGATAGCTCTACATGGCAACGGTTCCTGGCGACTTATCTCGACTGTGAGCTGGACTCCAGGCTGCTGAAACGCTGGGAAGGAATGTTTCACTCCAGTCGCCGATGAGTGCACTCGATACGTGCCATATATTTACTTTATGACATTGATTACATTTTTTTTCACACCAGGGGGATGACAAATCGAACAGTGTTTTTTATATTGCATCCATCCTTTAGAGAACAGTGTTCTCTAATCAGAAGAACCATCAGGGTCGAAGCCCGGCTCTTGCAAGGAGATGCATCATGAAAATGTCCCGAATCCTGACTGCTACCATTGTCGCCGGTTCCTGTGCCTTTGCTGCACAGTCTGCACTGGCCTATGGCCAGGGCGATGTCTTCGTCCGTGGCGATGTTACCAAGTCCGAGCCCACCGGCACTGGCAAGTACGACAGTGATCACGGCTGGACGGGTGCCATTGGTGTCATGCCCTTTGACAAGATCGGTGTAGAACTCAACACCAGCAACCGCGCGAAATACGACGCCGACAATGGCGGCCATTTCAAGGCACGCCCTTACAGCCTGCTGGCTCAGTACTATCCGCTGGGCGGTACTGATGCCAGGGTGCAGCCCTATGTAGGTGCTGGTGCTACCTACATGCGCTTCAATGGCGCCGACCTGAATGATCGAAGCGGCGTTGATGACAGCAGCTGGGGCTGGACCGGCCAGCTGGGTGTCGATCTTCAGGTGACTGATAACTGGGCCGTCAACGGCTTTGCCCAGTACACCGATGTTGACGTTGACTACAGCGGTGGCGGTCACGACAAGCTGAATCCGGTTACCGTGGGCGGTGGTGTCACCTACCGTTTCTAAGACGGAAACGATCGGAAGTCATATCACGCCGGCCTTCGGGCCGGCGTTTTTACGTTGGCAGGACGCCCCCGATCAGTGGGACGAACGCTGCCGAATACCGATCTCCTGCAGCGCATCCGCTTCCAGGCCTTCAACACAAGGCTGCTGCCGCAGTGCTTCATAATAACCGGGTGACAGCCAGGGCTTGCCGGCCAGTAAATGAGCCATGTACTCCTGCGCAGGCAGACGCCCGCTCTCAACCTTCTCCGGGAGCGCTACATAGACCCAGCCACGGAGCATTCCATGCTCTGTTTCAAGGGACTCGATACGCCGACGGTACTGGTCCGGATGACCTTCGTAGGGATCCATCAGTTCAATCTGTTCAGGATGTGTCAGTTCGTGTAGAACCCCTTCCACCACTGCCTGACTGTCGGGAGTGACATTGGCATGTGCCACCCCCTCGATTCGGGCCGCCTTGTCAAAGGTCAACCGCCATCCTGAAAGACGCGCGGCCAGCGCAGCCCGCGTTTCTCCTACACGCGCGTTCATGCGTGCCAGATTCATGTTGCTGCCATAAGCAAAATAGTAATGCACTTCACTCATGACGATGCCTGTTCCCGCAGATGCCCGGTATTGAGCACATGATCAATGTCATGCAGCGACTCCAGTACAGGAAGTCGCCGGCCGGTGGAAAGCCCCTGCAGTTGAAGCTCGGCAGCTGGTGCAATCTGCGACTGTTGTGGCAGAGCACTCCCCTGCTCAAGGCTTTCTCGCAGGCGCGCGCAAAGAACAAAGCGCAACCACTGCGGCAGGGTCATGGTATCGATACAGAAGGGTTCCGAACTTTCAAAGGCTTCTTCGGGCGGCGGCTCCTGTTTCCATAGATCGCCGGCCCGCATCGAAGACTCAAGTCGCTCGAGTGCCACGGCAAGCTGTTGATGCTGAGTCATGTTATCTCCTGAAAATCCGTTATCCGATGCCTGAATACGAACTGGTGAAGCGTCCATACACAATAATGCACAGAAAGGCTGAACGAGGCTGTGAACAAGTTTGGGATATCCTTCGCCAGCGCTGATAACACCCGGGCTGTCACAGGACGGTCAAAATCTGACCAGCACCTTATCAGTGGCTGGAAAGCCTGAAGACGACACGTTACATTGCCTGCCCTGTCGACAGAAGACGAAGGGTTCAAGTGAGTGTACCACTGACGCTCGATGCGCTATTTACCCGCACCGGGCAACCACCAGGCTACTATCATGCGGGGCGCCGGGTCATACCCTGCGCTCGGTCACACATGCAGGCTTTTGAAGCGCAGGAGCTGGCCTGGGAGGCCCCCTGGCAGGGGCATGCCCGGCTGGCAATCGTTTTTCCAGGTGTCCGTCATGGCGACCCCAATCTCTGGTGCCTTGGCCTGCCGCTGGATGAACAGGGCATGTTGCAGCCAGGGCCACGCGATGCCCTCATCGAGCGCCTGCTGCACTCCATGAATGCGCCAGACCGCGCCGAGAAGGAGGATCTGACGAGTGAGCCATTGGCCTTTCAGCCGGACACTCTGACCCTGGCCATGCTGCATGCTCGCATCACCCACGATCTGGCACTGCCTGCCAGCAGCTGGTGGCAGCCTGCCCATGAGGCACTGACCATTGCCGATACCGGCCGACACTGGTCCACACTGGGACTACAGGGTGTCGCGGATACCGTGGTACGCCGAACCCGAGAGGAGGAAATGCAGATCGCCGAGCGTCTGCCGCACTTGTCGGTCGAGGCGCTGCACGCACTCTGCTACTGTTTGGAACATGCGCCACCGGCAACCGATGCGCTCGTGACGGCCCTCTGGCTCCGCAGTCAGGCGGAGATCGAGGCAACGGCCTCTTTCCGAGCCTGTCAGCGTGCTGGAATCAGCAGTGAGCTGCCCGACGCCGCCAAATGGGTCGATACTCTGCTGCGTCATGAGCCGGATGACGAGACGCTGGCGGTTATTGCAGCACGCGGCTGGTCTCATCTGGAACATGAAGAACGGCTGAAGCTGTTTCTGGATCACCTGGCCAGGCGTCCATCTGCCAGCTTTCGAGCCCTGATCAGCGATCTTGCTCTGATCCCGCGACTCAGGTTGCCGGTACTGATGCTGATGCGACAGGCCGATCGGGATACACCGCTGGCCCATCAGGTCAGAATGATGCTTGGGAAAACTGCTTCATGACACCATTGCCCTATGAACCGCGCGCCATCCTGGGGCGCCGCGAGATGGTCGAACTGCCAGAGCTGGCATTACGTCTGGCCTGCAAGATCGATACTGGCGCCCGTACATCGGCGCTGCATGCCGAACGTATCGAGCTGATCGAAGACAATGGCGATCAGTGGGTCGAATTCGACACCTGGACTGGCGATGATGGCAGTGCCAGACGCCGCTTTCGAATGCCCTTTTATGATCGTCGACGCGTACGCAGCTCCAACGGTCATATCACGTGGCGCCATGTGATTCGCACGCCCATGGAACTGGGCGAGATGTGCTGGGACATTGAACTGACACTGGTCGACCGCAGCCGCATGCGGCATCCCATGCTGCTGGGACGACGTGCCATGCGCCGAATGCTGGTCGCACCAGGCGCTTCCTTTCTACACGGCGCGCCCTGAGTCATCAAAGACCGGAAGCGACCTATACGAGGTGTTTTCATGCACATTGCCCTGCTCTCTCGCAACCGCAATCTGTACTCATCGCGTCGCCTTATCGAGGCCGCTGAACAACGCGGGCATACGATACGTGTCGTCAATACCCTGCGCTGCTACATGAATATCGCCTCGCACCGTCCTTCGATTCACTACAAGGGCGAAGAACTGGAAACCTTCGATGCGGTCATTCCACGCATTGGCTCCTCGGTGACCTTTTATGGCTGCGCCGTTTTGCGCCAGTTTGAGATGATGGGCACCTACGTACTCAACGATTCGGTGGGTATCACTCGCTCCCGCGACAAGCTGCGCTCATTGCAACTGCTGTCGCGCAAGGGATTGGGATTACCGGTAACCGGATTTGCCCACTCTCCTGACGATATTCCCGACCTGATCAGAATGGTGGGCGGAGCACCACTGGTAATCAAGTTGCTCGAGGGCACCCAGGGCATCGGCGTGGTGCTGGCAGAAACCGTACAGGCCGCTGAAAGCGTGATACAGGCCTTCATGGGATTACACGCCAATATCATGGTCCAGGAGTATATCCGCGAGGCAAAGGGTGCCGATCTGAGATGTTTCGTGGTGGGAGACAAGGTCGTCGCGGCCATGCGCCGTCAGGCCGCTGAAGGCGAATTTCGCTCCAATCTGCATCGTGGTGGTACGGCACATACCATTCGCATTACTCCCGAAGAGCGCTCAACAGCCATTCGTGCGGCACGCGCCATGGGGTTACAGGTCGCCGGGGTCGATTTGCTGCGCTCCCATCATGGACCGGTCATTATGGAGGTCAACTCATCACCCGGGCTGGAAGGTATTGAAACCACGACCGGTCGTGATGTGGCCGGTCTCATCATTGATCACCTCGAAAAGCATGCGGCACCGGTTCAGAAGGTACCGCCCCGACCACGCGGCTAGAAAACAAGCAGCGCACGCCAATGGTGACTAATTCGGCAATGCCAGGTTTCTCGGGACGCGTTAGAATCAGGAGGGTGGCAAACTGCCCGAATTCGCGCCTATCAGCGTCAGCGGAGATGATCGCTCATGTTTCTCGATAATCGCCAGGCGGCGATCGACGGCCTGCTCGAGGCGCTGGCCGACAGCCTCGATTATTTTCAGGATAACGCCGCACGCCTGCCGGGCCATCTTCGTGAGCAGTTCGGTCCCGTGTTCGAGGAGCGCCGCGAGGAAGTGCGCAAGCTACAGAAACTGGCTCGTCGGCATCTGAAGCTGCTGCCGCGCGATGCTGATGTAGAGCGCGATGATTATCTGTGGCTCTGGAGCCGGCTGAAAAGCTTTGTAGGCAATGATGTGCAGGTACTGATTCGTGAACTGCTGGAGCAGGAACGCGTATTGATGCAGGCCCTCTCCAATGCCTTCACCCATCCTCTGCCCGAAGACATGGAAGCGGTCATGGAGCAGCTGTGGCGCAACTGCCGACGGATGATCCAGCTGCTTTACCGTCACCAGGAGCGTCATCAGAAGCGTCGCTGACACCGGTACAAAGTGGTATCAACGGCTTCGGGTGGCCATCGATCAAATCGCCACCCTCTTTCGATGGCATCATCTCCACTCGGGGACCGAGAAAATACGGCTGACGCTGCCAGATAAAAAGATCACCAATGGTCCAGGCGCGAGCCAGCCATTCACGCAGTCTCAATGACCAGTGATAGCTTGGTGGTGAAGTCTGCGCCACGCAGCCTGTGGCCTGCAGTCCGACATGATCGGCGATGTACAGCGCTCGCGGCAGATGCCAGGCCTGGCTGATCAATACTACGTGTCGGGCCCCGAAAATGCGTTGTGCGCGCACCAGACTGTCAAAGGTACTGAAACCGGCATAATCAAGCGTCATGGCTGAGGCAGGCACGCCACGCTTTTTCATGTCACGCCACATGACCACTGGCTCGTTGTAATAGCGGGTGTGATTGTCACCCGACAGGAGCAGATGCTCGACACGATCAAGATGATAAAGGCGCGATGCGGTATCAAGTCTTGCCTGATACCAGGGATTGGTACCGCCCCCTCGCAGCCCCCATGAGGTCCCGAAAATCAGCCCCACAGGTGCCTTCCCACAACTGGCCGGGTTCGAGTGAATGCGATCCCTCGTCACCCACCATATCCAGCCATTGGCGAGGGCGATCATGAGTATTCCCGTCAACAGCAGCCCCGCCAGCACGGCCGCACATTTTCCTGTTACGCCGGTCATGCCTGTCGCTGCTCACTCATGCCCGTTCAGAGTTGCCCATCCTGTGAGCGAGCCAGCTTAAGCGAGCCTCGCAAGTCTCACAACCCGAAGCTCGATTTCAGGAGCCGGCAAAAAGTATTCAGAACATATTGAGTTCGAGTTTGGCCTCGTCGCTCATCATGTCGCGCGACCACGGCGGAGAGAAAACAATCTCGATATGTACCTTCTGCACCTGTGGGGCACTCTCGATCTTGCGCTTGGCATCCTGAGCGATAACATCGCCCATGCCACATCCCGGCGCTGTCAGCGTCATGCGTACATTGACCATCTTCTCGCCGCTGATCAGCGTGTCGATGCGACAGCCATAAACCAGCCCCAGCTCCACAATATTGACGGGGATTTCCGGGTCGTAACAGGTTTTCAACTGCTCCCAGACAAACGCTTCAAGCTCTTCGTCAGTGGCGTTCTCATGGAGGGTTGGACGCGGCGCCGGTTCAAGTCCCAGCGCATCGAGATCATGCCCTTCGATCAGGTACATGCTGTATTCCAGCACCACCGTCACCGCGGTACCCAACGCCTGAGTCACCTGGACCACGGTATCTTCTTCCAGTGTCACAGGCTGGCCGGAAGGAATCGCGACCGCTTCAACACTGCGTTGCAGCGGTAACTGCTGGCCCTTGTAGAGAGACTCGAGTGCCATGCTATCTCCGTTATCGTGTCAGGTAACGCACCGAAGCGGCGCCCTCTCAGCCTCGCACCATGGTCACAACCCGCTCAAGGGCATCAACGAAGTGATCCACTTCCTCCAGCGTGTTATAGACCGCGAAAGAGGCCCGACAGGTCGCCTCGAGCCCGTAATGATTCAGCAGTGGCTGCGCACAGTGATGGCCTGTCCGGATGGCCACCCCGAACTGATCAATCAGCAGCCCGATATCCTGGGCGTGAGCCCCCTCGATGACGAAGGAGATTACCGCAGCCTTGTGTGGCGCGTTCCCGATGATGCGCATGCCCTCGATAGCCTGCATGCGCTCGGTAGCATGCGTCAGCAGCCGCTTTTCCCAATCCTCGATCAGATCGAAATGCAGGTTGGTGATCCAGCGCAGCGCACGGTCGAGTGCAATGACCTCGGCGATGGCAGGCGTGCCGGCTTCGAAGCGATGCGGGATATCGGCAAAGGTCGTGCCCTGATCGAAGCTGACCGTACTGATCATCTCACCACCGCCCTGCCAGGGAGGCATGTCCTCCAGCAGTGCCGCGCGGCCGTAGAGCACGCCCACCCCGGTCGGGCCGTAGACCTTGTGCCCGGAGAAGGCATAGAAGTCCGCACCGAGCGCCTGCACGTCAACACGCTGATGGGGCACCGCCTGAGCACCATCCACCATCATCACCGCATCGTGCTGATGCGCCAGCGTGCTCATCTCGGCGATCGGATTGATGGTGCCCAGCGCATTGGAAACATGGGAAACGGCGACCAGCCGGGTACGCTCACCCAGCAGTTGCCGATAGGCCTGCATGTCCAGTACGCCCTGCTCATCCACCGGAATCACATGGAGCTTCAGATCAAGCTCTCGCGCCAGCAGCTGCCAGGGCACGATATTGGAGTGGTGCTCCATGTGCGAGACCAGAATTTCATCGCCGGGATGCAGCTGACTGCGCCCCCAGCTCTGGGCCACCAGATTGATCGCCTCGGTCGTGCCGCGAGTGAATACGATCTCGCGGGTGGACTCGGCATTGACGAACTCGCGCACCGTATCGCGAGACTGCTCATAAGCGGCGGTTGCCTCATCCGCCAGACAGTGCAGTCCGCGATGGATATTGGCGTTGTAACGGCCGTAATAATCCTGCAGGCAATCCAGCACCGGCTGCGGCGTCTGACTGGTCGCCGCATTATCCAGATAGAGCAATGGCTGATCGCCATGCACCCGGCGCGCCAGAATCGGGAACTGGGCCCGAATGGCCTCGACATCGAGCACGAGTTCGTCTGTCATCATGCTGCGCTATCCTCCACGACACCAGCCAGATTGAAGCGATCCGGCAGTTTGCCGGCCACCGTGCGCTCGACACGCTCGGTAATTGCCGCCAGCGGAATCTGCTCCATGACCTCGGTGGCAAACGCCAGCGTCAGCAATCCACGTGCCATTTCATGACTGATGCCGCGAGCACGCAGCGCAAAGATGGCATTTTCATCCAGCTGCCCGGTGGTCGCTCCGTGGGAACAGAGCACGTCATCGGCGTAGATCTCCAATTCCGGCTTGGTATCGATCTCGGCGCGATCGGAGAGCAGCAGATTGGCATTGTTCTGATAGCCTCGCACCTGCTGAGCATCGCGCTTGATATAAACCCGACCGTTGAAGACGCCTCTCGCACGTCCGCCAAGGATGCCCTTGTAACTCTCGTTGGAGTAGGTTCTCGGCGCGTTGTGATTGACCTGAGTGTGGTTATCGATGTGCTGGCGCTCCTGACCGAAAAACAGACCCCAGAATTCGGCAGTCGCGTTTTCATCGTTGAGCTCGCTGATCAGATCGTTACGGACCAGCGCACCCCCCAGATTCAGGTTATAGGAGGCATAAAAGCTGTCACGATGCTGATCGATGTGCATGCTGGAAACGTGATATTCGCTCTGGCTCGCTTCCTGCAGCTTGTAGTGACGCAGCCTTGCGTTGGCATCAAGGCTGGCTTCACCCACCACGTTGGTGAAATTGGCTGCCGCCTGTTCACCAATGTAATGCTCGATCAGACTGGCCTCACTGCCGCGCTCGGCGCGAACCAACAGGCGCGGATGACTCATGACGGCACGCTCGGCAGTACGCGACACGAAAATCGCGTAAACCGGCTTTTCCAGTACGGCATTGGGGCCCAGATGCAGCAGTACGCCTTCATGTGCAAAGGCCGTATTGAGCGCCGCAAACGGAGAAAAATCCTCACCGGTCAGTCGTCCCAGCTGCTCGCCGAGCACTTCACGACCGTTCATCAGCGCCTGCGAGAGCGGTTCGACCACCGTGCCTTCCGGCAGGTCGCCGATATTGGAGTGCTCGGAGCTGAACAAGCCATCCACAAATACCAGCCGATGGGCATCCATCTGCAGCTGAAGGGCTGCCAGGCGCTCCTCGGTCAGTGCGGCATCGCTGGCCAGCGTGAATTGGCTCTCGGCGATGCGGGAGACATCAGTATACTTCCATGCCTCCTGACGGGGAGTCGGAAAGCCCTGCCGGGCAAAGCTTTCGGCCGCCGCCCGACGCCGGCTGGTCAGCCACTCCGGCGCGCCCTGCTCGACGCGCTCCTGCAGAGGTTGCAGAAACGTTTCGGTACTCATGCCGCGCTCTCCTGATGGATCCATTCGTAGCCTTCGTCTTCCACTCGCAGAGCGAGCTGCTTGTCGCCCGAGCGGGCAATCCGGCCATCGATCAGTACGTGGACCTGATCCGGTTCGATGTGGTTGAGGATGCGTTGATAGTGCGTCACCAGCAGAATCGAGCGATTCTCGCTGCGCAGCGAATTGACACCCTGAGAGACGGTCTTCATGGCATCGATATCAAGCCCGGAATCGATCTCGTCAAGCAGGGCCAGCTTCGGCTGTAACACCAGCATCTGCAGGATCTCGTTACGTTTTTTCTCGCCCCCCGAGAAGCCTTCATTGACCGCACGCTGGAGGAAACTGGTATCCATACGCATGAACTCCAGCTTCTCCTTGACCAGCTTCATGAATTCCGGAGAGGGAATCTCCTCCTCGCCACGGGCCTCACGCTGGGCATTGAGTGCTGACTTGAGCAGATAGATGTTCTTGACCCCGGGAATCTCCACCGGGTACTGGAACCCCATCAGCATGCCGGCGCGCGCGCGATCCTCGACGTCCATTTCCAGCAGGTCCTGTCCTTCGAAAGTGATCGTGCCCTGCGTCACTTCATACCCGTCACGCCCGGCCAGCACCGAGGACAGCGTTGACTTGCCGGCTCCGTTCGGCCCCATGATGGCGTGCACCTCACCGGGATTGATGGTCAGGTTGATCCCCTTGAGGATTTCGGTCCCTTCCACGGTAGCGTGCAGATCCCTGATCTCGAGCATGTTGTGACCCTGCCAAATATTTGAATGGCCGTTTGCCGGCCTGAAGATTGAAAAGAGAAGCCGGGCAGGCAACAGCCCGCCCGATTGCCTGAAATATCCTGCGGCGCTATCAGCCGACCGACCCCTCGAGCGTCACACCCAGCAGTGCTTCGGCTTCAACGGCGAACTCCATCGGCAGCTCCTGAAAGACGTCCTTGCAGAAGCCGTTGACGATCATGTTGACCGCATCCTCTTCGGAGATACCGCGGCTCTGGCAGTAGAACAGCTGATCATCGCCGATCTTCGAGGTCGTCGCCTCGTGCTCCACGGTCGATCTGCTGTTACCGATCTCCTGATAGGGGAAGGTATGAGCACCGCACTGGTCACCAATCAGCAGCGAATCGCACTGCGTGAAGTTGCGTGACCCGGTCGCTCGCGGCGTCATTTTCACCAATCCACGATAGGACTGATTACTGCGACCGGCGGCGATCCCCTTGGAGACAATGGTCGACTTCGTATTCTTGCCGATATGGATCATCTTGGTGCCGGTATCGGCCTGCTGACGTCCGTTGGTAACAGCCACCGAATAGAACTCGCCGACACTGTCGTTGCCGCGCAGCATGCAGGACGGATACTTCCAGGTAATTGCCGAACCGGTTTCCACCTGGGTCCAGCAGATCTTCGAGCGATCGCCACGGCAGTCCCCTCGCTTGGTCACGAAGTTGTATATGCCACCCCGGCCGTCCTCGTCACCGGGATACCAGTTCTGCACCGTGGAATACTTGATGTGTGCGTCCTCGAGCGCCACCAGCTCAACCACTGCCGCGTGCAGCTGGTTCTCGTCACGCTGCGGTGCCGTGCAGCCTTCCAGATAGGAAACCTGCGCGCGCTTGTCACAAATGATCAGCGTGCGTTCAAACTGACCGGTATTGGCGGCGTTGATTCGGAAGTAGGTCGACAGCTCCATGGGGCATTCGACATCTTCCGGCACATAAACGAAGGAACCGTCAGTAAAGACTGCCGAGTTGAGCGCTGCAAAGAAGTTGTCGCCACGCGGCACCACACTACCGAGATAGGCCTGAACCAGCTCCGGATAATCGCGGATGGCTTCCGAAATCGAGCAGAAGATGACCCCTGCCTCGGCCAGCTTTTCCTTGAAAGTGGTCGTTACCGATACCGAGTCAAAAACCGCATCGACCGCCACGCCCGCCAGTGCAGCACGCTCATGCAACGGAATCCCCAGCTTCTCGTAGGTTTCCAGCAGTTTGGGGTCGACCTCATCCAGACTCTGCGGCCGATCCTCGGGCTTTTTGGGCGCGCTGTAGTATGAAATGGCCTGATAATCGATCGGCGGATAGTTCAGATGAGCCCATGACGGCGACTTCATGGTCTGCCATTGACGATAAGCCTCCAGACGCCAGTCCAGCATCCACTGTGGCTCACCCTTCTTGTGGGAGATAAAGGCGATGACGCTCTCATCCAGACCAGGCGGTACGGTATCGCTTTCGATATCGGTGACGAAGCCCTGCTTGTACTCACGCTGAACAAGCTGCTCCATTTCTTCGGTTGCCATGTGCTCTCCCCCTTAACGGGTGCCATTCAATCGGTCGGTCAGAATTATGATTGGTGCGTTTGCTCAACGGACGCCTGATCACGATCCCGAGTGTGCGCAACACTCTGGATCGGCAGGGTCAGTGGTAACCGGATGGGTGCATCGTGGGCCAGATCGGACAGTGTCACGCTATCCAGCAGCTGACGAACCGCCAGCGATACCCGCTGCCAGTTATCCACCACGCCA